>CABQIF010000061.1 GCA_902464115.1 uncultured Ruminococcus sp.
CTGCCGCAGCAAACGCCAGCACAACGGGACTTCCCTGCCAGCGTGCGGGAAATTGTTCGCTCCGGCTTCCTGAACCAGATGAAACACCGCCCGTTTTATACTGCCGCAGAAAAAAACGCCGCCCAACAGGCAATGGAAAAACTCGGAATTCTGCCGCTGCAAAACCGCTGCTATCGGGAACTCTCCGGCGGTCAGCAACAGCGTGTCCTACTGGCACGGGCACTCTGTGCCGCTCAAAAGCTGTTGATTCTGGACGAACCAACCACCGGCTTAGACCCGGTCGCTTCCGAAGAACTCTATCAGGTCTTACAGCACCTCAACCGCACAGAATCCATCACCATTATCATGGTCACGCATGACGTGGAACGGGCGGTTTATTACGCCAAACACATCTTGCACCTTGGACAAAAAACATACACCTATGATACTGCCGAGGCTTACCGCCATTCCGCAGCATCCAGACAGGGAGGAAAATAATATGACGTTTCTCATGGATATGCTTTCGTTTGCCTTTATCCGGCGTGCTTTGCTGGTCGGGATTTTCGTTTCCCTCTGTGCTGCCCTCTTGGGGGTGAGTCTAGTTCTGAAGCGATTCTCGATGATTGGCGATGGATTATCACACGTTTCTTTCGGGGCTTTATCCGTCGCATTGGCGTTCGGCTGGGCACCGCTCAAGTTCTCTATTCCGATTGTTGCGATTGCTGCTTTCTTCCTGCTCCGTATCACTGAACGGGCAAAGGTCAAGAGCGATGCAGCGATTGCAGTTGTTTCCGCCTCCTCGCTGGCAATCGGGATCATCGTCACCGCCCTGAAAACCGGCATCAACACCGATGTGGCAAGCTACATGTTCGGCAGCATCCTGGCGATGGGAAAAGAAGATGTCTGGGTCAGCCTGATTCTGTCCATTGTCGTGCTGGGCATGTTCCTAATCTGTTATCACCGGATTTTTGCAATTACCTTCGATGAAAACTTTGCACAGGCAACTGGCGTTTCGGTCTCGTTCTATAATACGCTGATCGCCATTCTGACCGCTATCACGGTCGTGCTGGGCATGCGGATGATGGGGGCGTTGCTCATCAGCAGCCTGATTATCTTTCCGGCGTTGTCCTCGATGCGGCTGTTCAAGCGGTTCTCGCTGGTCATTCTCTGTGCAGCGATTTTATCGGTCGTTTGCTTCTGTGTCGGCATGGTCGGTTCGTATCAGTTCGATACCCCTGTTGGGGCAAGCGTCGTTGTCGCAAATCTGGCAGCATTCCTGCTGTTTTGTATCATTCAGAAGATTCGGGAACAAGTCAAAAAACGCACCATTCAAGCCCAACCGAAACAGTAAAATTTCTTCCCATTTCAACAAGAAGCAGATGACTTTTTCTTGCCGGTCATCTGCTTTTTTATTTTCTTTTGTTGGACGCAATATGAAATCGTTATGATGTAGGATATTTCTTTTTTATTCATTTCCATTCGACAAAAATACTTTATTTTCCAAAAAAGTATGAGATGTTATTGACTTTTTCGATACCTTGTGATATAATGAAATCGTAAACAAACAAACCAAAATTTCAAGGCTGAAAAGACTTGATACAATTAGAAAGGAGTTTATCCATGAAGAAAATTCTTACCTCTGCAATTGCTGTTGGCAGTGCAATGACACTTGCTATGATTTCCGCAGCTCAGGTATTTGCCTTGGATGAAAATGCACTTCAGGATGGTATTTTCAATGAACAGGCAATCGCAGAACAGCAGTTTGTAAACAGCTTTTCAGATGAAACAACCAGAGAAGTGGCTGAATATTATCTGAACGGCGGACTTTCCCTCGAAGAAACTGCTGATATGGTGAAAATCTATGAAGAAGGTGTGGAACAAATGTCGATTTCCACACAATCAGGAGATGTTACTACTCCATACTATAGCACTTCTAAATTGTGCGATACAAAGCATTATCTTGCAGTAATTGAAACTGTTCCGCAGGATGATGTGGATGAACTTTTTGAATTTACTTTAAATACAAAATTTTTGAAATGTGACCCGTCCAAGGACGCATTCATTTGTTATCCGTACACAGAAAGTTCTTATTCGTGTGCTTTTTCCTCTCGTATCTCAAAAACAACTGCGACAAGTGCAGTGATTCGTACAGAGGTAACGGCAAATGCAAAAACAGGCACAGCGGATGATACCATAGCAGAACCGTTACTTCGGTTCAGACTGCACTATGGAAATTCTACTCCAAAAAGCGAAAACAGCCTTTACAACAGTGTCAATTTAACAAAAACATCTGGAAATGGCTGTGTTGCAATTGAAACTTTCGCACTGGGTGATGTGAACCACGATGGTGTCGTTGATGCACAAGACCAATCATACCTCACTAAATTTTTAATTGGAAGCGTAAATGATTTTGATTTCAAATATAGTGACGGTAGCAATCATTTTTCTTACGCAACTAACGGATTAGCAGCTGATGTGAATCAGGATAATGTAGTTGATATGTTAGATGCTGTTCAAATCGGCAAATATGTTTCTGGTCAGAGTAGCACTCTGGTCGACTAATCAATAAAGGGGGTTTTCTTATGAAAAAGAAATCATTCCTCGCTGTTCTTTGTTCCGCAGCACTTCTGTTGCAACTTGCACCCGCTGTATTGGCAGATGATGTATTGTCAGATGCTACAACAGATGAAATTGTAACAACAGAAGAAGGAGTAACAGACTTTGGTGAATTTGGATCTGCTCTCTGGACATTAAAAGGCGATACTTTAACACTTTCTGGAAAAGGCGACCTTCCGGATGATGTGGATGATAATTATGTCAATGTAATTGGTAATTCTGAGCTTTGGGAAGATGCTGTGCATTATCCTTGGATGAAGTATCGTTCTGTTGTAAAGCATCTGATTATTAAAGATGGTATTCAGGATATTCCAAAAGCAGCTTTTGCTTACTTCTATGCACTGGAAACCGTAGATTTTCCGTCTACACCCATTACCATTCGAAGCCATGCCTTTTATGCAGAAGATTTCGATATCAGAGATGGTCTGGTTGCAAAAACGAGTTATGACATTCCAGATAATGTAACACTGGAAGGCTCTTGCATTTTTACAAGTGATGATGGTGGCAGCAACTCCTATCGTCGCATTAAGATTAACGCAAACCGCTATAGCCCGACTTATTATTACTGCTTAAATCATCCTTGCTATATTTACAAGGAAACGGGCATTGCTCCAGAAGCGATTACCAGTGGAACTTGCGGTAAAAATGCAACCTGGAACTTCGATTTTGATACCAAAACCTTGTACATCGAAGGCAGAGGTGCAACAGAATCCATCTCCGATGATGCAACGATGGAAGGCATCGCATGGATTCAGCCAAGCATTGAAAAAGTGGTTTATGGGAAAGGAATTACAGAAATTGCCCCGTTCACGGCACAGAAAATTAATACCCACATTTCCTATAATGAACCACTGCAAGATATTACCGAACTGGTTCTGCCGAGCACCCTGACAACGATTGATGATTATGCATTCGCTTTCTATCTGAATGTAAAAGATGTTCAGATTCCGTATGGTGTAACCACAATCGGAAATCATGCCTTTTCAGATTGTCACAAAATAGAAAATGTTGTTCTTCCGGGCACAGTGAAAAAAATCGGAAATTACGCATTTTCTGTTTGTGATTCTTTAAACTCGATTACCATTCCTGCCAGCGTGACAGAAATCGGCGAAAAAATCGCTAAAGCTTATACCATTGTTGCTATCTATGGCTATACCGGAAGTACGGCGGAATCCTATGCAGAGGAAAATGGTTATTACTTCTTCTCATTGTCTGCCACTGTCGGCGATATCAATGAAGATGGCGTTGTAGACCTAATGGATGCCATTTTTCTGAATAAGTACCTTGCTGGTATTATTACACTGACCGACAACCAACTGACGGCTGCAAACTGTAACATTTCCGATGGTACGAGCAACATCAATGATGACGACTTAACTTCATTGATGCAGTTTGTCATTAGCCTTGTATCCGATCTTCCTGTTTCGGAATAAACTTCTTCATAAAGTCCTTTCGACCACCTGTAACAATTTGTTACGGGTGGTCTTTTCTTTTTTTACAGATTCTTGTCACAAATCCCCTGCTCCATTTGTTATGATCAATAGGACGTCCAAAAAACCACAAAGGGGGAATTTCATGGTGAAGTCCTCGCAGCAAAAAGAAAAATTGCATCAGCTCTATGCCCTGTATGAACAGCCGATGTATCGCATTGCCTACGCCATCCTGCACCAAACCGAACAGGCAGAAGATGCCGTATCCGATGCGTTCCTGAAAATCATCCCGCATCTCGACCAAATCGAATCGCCAGACAGCCCCAAAACCAAAGCGTTTCTGATTCAGGTGATTCGCAACACTGCCATCAATCAATATCGAAAAAATGCCAAAGATGCAGAACGGCTGACCAACCTTGACGACAGCACCTTACAAGTGCCCAGTCCCCACAACGAAGTCGAACAATTTCTGCAACAGACCGAACAACAGGAACAGCTTGCACAGCTATTACAAGGGCTTTCGGAAACCGACCGCACCATTCTATTCCTGCGGTGCGAACAAGAACAATCCTTTCGGGAAATCGCTGAGCAACTCTCCATGAAAGAAGCAACGGTACGAAAGCGGTTTGAACGTGCCCGAAAAGCCATTCAAAAACAAGAGGAAAGGGGAATCTCCTATGTCAAAAAATGTTCCATCTAACCATGAACCACCGATTTCACCAGCAGACTGGGATGCCATCGTTGCCGCTGCCTTTTCCCCCGATGCAGAACCCCATGTCTTTTCCGACCGTTATCAGAAACAGAAACAAAAACAGGAGGAATTACTCATGCCGAAAAAAACCATTCATGGTAAAAAAACCATTGTCATTGCTGCGATTCTTGCAGCCGCTGTTGTTGCCATTCCAACTTCTGCTTATGCTGTCAACCGCATTTATCAGGCATCCATCCAATCCACAGGCAGCTATCAAAAAGACGTTGTAATCGATGCCGGAGATAGCACCCTTGACACCCGTACACAATCCCTGCAAGTGGGCTGGATGCCGGACGGCATGACCATTGACAAAAATTCTGGAAAGTATCATGACGACCAAAACCGTGGCGTGACCATGCTGTTCTGGAAGATGCAGGACGGGGAACTATTACAGACGGTCAACCGTGGCATTGTGCATTCTGAAACCGAAACCATCAATGGCAATCAGGTCTTTTTCCTGCAACGGGATTCCGCAAATCTTCCGGACGGACAGATGGACTACCGCAACATTGTCTGGGTCGCTTTCTCAAATACGCCTTATGCAGCACAGTTCTATGCGACAGACGACCTCACCAAAGAAGAGTTGACACAGATTGCAGAACATCTCTCTTTAAGTCCAGCAGAACAGGAAACCGCCAGCCTCTGGCAGCCGGAAGAATCACTAATTGAATCTGCCGGCGATATCTCGTCTTCCTGCGATGTCAACAAACTTTCGTATGTCAACATCGGGGATACCTTAACCACAGATGAAACGGTTTCTCTGACACTGGATGCTCTTTCCACACAAAACACCTTCGCCGGCATTTCCACCGACTCCATCGGGCTGGATTGCGATTACAGCCGCTATCAGAATGCAGATGGTACGATTGCAGACAATACCCGCACATGGTATCGTTCCGGCGATGGAGTCAACACGCTGGATGAAGCCATCAAAACTGAAACCATTCCGCAAACCATTCTGACCTTCCAGCTCACCTACACCAACAATGGTACAGAAGCGGTTGAAACTTGCGTTTGCCCGCAGTTGTTCCGGATGCAGGCAGACGGCACATTCCCAGCATACACAGAAGAAGCCGAAAAGGAATACTCTGTAGACAGCTACGACTTGAACATCGGCGAGTTCTTCTCGTTCTCCTCGTCCGGCAGCCACAGCAAAAATAATGTACTGTTACAGCCCGGCGAAACGCAAACCGTTACGGTTGCCTTTGTAGTCGATGCCGACCAGCTGGACGAACTGTATCTTGTGCCTGCTCCGCACGGCTATGAATTGTCCGAAGAAGTCACACAATCTCCAATTCTTCAGGTTGCTTCGGCTCTGAATCGCTAAATCTCTCTTTGACAGGAAATCAGAAAAACAGCACCCGTTCGTCTGGAATGGGTGCTGTTTTGTTCTATGTTTTTCTATATCCATTGTTCGATGAGTGATACAAGCAATGCCGTTCCTGAAGCTGCCAGAGCTACCACAATCAACGGCAGCCCATTCCATGCCAACACGACGGCAATCACCGTTGCTGCAATCGCAGAGGGAAAATCTCCCGTTGCATAAAACACCGCCGGAATCGTCATTGCACTTAAAATTGCATACGGGATATAATACAGAAAATCCTGCAAAAAACGGGATTGAATTTTCTTCCGGAAAATCGTCATCGGCAGCATCCGAATCAAATATGTGACCACTGCCATGACCACGATGGAACAGACAATTCTCATACTGCTGCCCCCTCTTCTTCTTTTCTCGGAAAGAGCCATGCACAAAGTGCCGCTGTCAAGACTCCGCAAAGAATAATGGCGAAGCCGCTGGAGATAAACGGCAGACAATACTTGCAAATAATACTGCATCCTGCTGCAACCAGTACCGCAAAGACAATGCTTTTCTGCTTTCGCATCGGCGGAATGAATATCGCAAAAAACATGCCATACAGTGCAATGCCCAAGGCATCTGTTACGATTTTCGGCAAGATCTCGCCGGCAGCTGCTCCCAGAAACGTCCCCAAACTCCAGCCTATCAACGGCAGGGACATCAATCCATACAGATACGGGGCGGAAATTTGTCCATCCTGCGAAACTGCAACCGCAAAGATTTCATCTGTAATCCCGAATGCGGTCAGAAAGCGGTGTATCATATGCTGAAACGTCTGGTCTAACTTCTGCGACAGAGAAAGCCCCATCAAGGCATATCGCAAGTTAATGCAAAACTGCGTGAGGGCAAGTTCTAAGTAAGAGCCGCCGGCTGCAATCACGCCAATTCCGGCAGCCTGTCCGGCAGAGGTGACATTCGTCATGGAAATCGCAACGGCTGCGGAAACGGAAAGCCCTGCTTTTACCGCCAAAATGCCAATGCTGAACGAAACCGAGAGATACCCCAAGGCAATTGGGATTCCCTGCCGCACCCCTTTCCAAAATGCTTGTTTGTGCTGTGCTGTCATGATGTTATCTTTCGTCCTTTCATTTGATGTGCATGTAGCAGTATAGCACATTTTCGGAAATTTTGCAATTTCTTTTTCCAAACAAACCAAAAAGAAATCTGATTTCACAGTCTACATCATTTTTCATAAAACAAGCCAACCGCTTTGCAAAAAAACCAACAAAATTTACAGAAACGGACTTGACATCCCCTCATGCATCTTTTATAATAATAGTAACCATACGAATGTGGGCGAATTTTGTTATGAGAACTACTTTTTGGAAAGGAGTCTTTTGATGAAGACCAATCATTGGAAACGTACAATTGCCGGACTGCTGGCAATGTCAACTTTATTCTCGCTTTCTTTCACAGCCGTTTCTGCGGAAGAAACCACAGCAGAAACTGCTGCTGTCACCACAACCACCACTGCAACCTCTGTTGTAGAAATTCCGGAAACCGATATGCCAACGCTTTCAGTAACCGAAGAAGAGGCTGCTCTCTTTAAGGTAACACCGCTGACCATCAAAGTGGGCGAAGAATCTGTCAAGGGCTTATCCGTTTCCGGCTACAAGGGCACAGATACCGACGTTGTCATTCCGGATACCCTGATTGACAAGAAGGGCAATGAGCTGCCGGTATTCGGCATCGCTGACGGTGCATTCAGCGGAAACGATACCATCACTTCCGTAAAAATGCCGGAAACCGTTACTACCATTGGAGCAAATGCTTTTTCTGGCTGCTCCAGCCTGACCAGTGTCAACATTCCGGATGCTGTTACCACTTTGGGGGCAAGTGCATTCTATGCTTGCACCAGCTTAGCTTCTATTCATATCCCGGAAAGTATCACCACCATTGATGCAGATACGTTCTGTTCCTGCAACAGCCTGACTGAAATCGAATTGCCATCTACTCTGATCCGTATCGGCAACGAGGCATTCTGCTCTTCCGGCTTGACCAGTATCACCATTCCGGAAGGCGTGACACAGGTCGGCACAGAAGCATTCGCCGGCTGTTCTAATATGGAAACCGCCTCCATTCCGGGTTCTCTGGAAGTTGTCAGCGGTTCTACTTTCCAGGATTGTTTCCGGCTGAAATCCGTTACCTTTGCAGAAGGTACCCGCAAGATTTTAGACACTGCTTTCTACAACTGCCCGATGCTGGATAACGTGGTTCTGCCAAGCACCGTCCGCTGGATCGGCAATTCTGCATTCGCCTATACCGGTATCAGCAGTATTTCCCTGCCGGAAGGGCTGATCGAACTGGCAAGCGGAAACTTTACACACTGCATGAACCTCAAGAGCATTGACCTGCCGTCTACTTTGACTTGCATCAAGAGCGATGTATTCTCTTATTCCGGTCTGGAAACCATCACGGTTCCGGAAACCATCACACAGATCAGTTCCGGTGCGTTTGCATTCTGCCAGAACCTGACCAGCGTTTCCCTGCCAGACAGCCTGAGCGATGTCCGGAAACAGGCTTTCTACAACTGCACGGCTCTGACCAGCATCAACATTCCAGCCAGCATGACTCTGCTGGAAGCTCAGACATTCCAGAACTGCACCAGCCTGACCAATGTCACCCTGCCGGAAGGCTTGGTTAAAATTGAAGACTATGTATTCTATAACACTGGTATTACCAATGTCACCATTCCGGATTCTGTGACCAGCATTGGTATTTCTGCATTCTCCAACTGTGCAAGCCTGGAATCTGCAACGCTGGGCAGCGGTCTGACGAAAGTAGACAAGTGGCTGTTCCGGAACTGCTCTTCTTTGAAAGATGTGACACTGGGCGAAAATATCCAGAAAGTTGACAACTTTGCCTTTGCAGAATGCGGCAACCTGGAAACGATCACCATTCCAGATTCCGTCACCAGCATCGGCATTTCTGCCTTTGAAAAGTGCCGTTCTCTGGATGATGTCAAGCTGCCGAACAGCTTGACCACCGTAGAAAAAAATGCATTCTTAGACTGCGACAGTCTGACAGATATCACCATTCCGGATTCTGTCACCACCATTGGCAATCAGGCATTCGGCTACCAGACCAACGATGACATGAGCACATCCAAAAAAGATGACTTCCAGATTACTGGTAAGACTGGTTCTGCGGCTGCCGATTATGCAAACAATTCCGGTGTTTCATTCAACGACCCAGATGCTCCGACAACGACAACTGATACAACCGACACAACCGATGTTACTGGAGAAACTACCGAAACCACAACCGTTACAACAGATTCTGGTACACCATCAGAAAATACGTGCGGTGATACAACGATGGATGGCGTTGTGGATTTGTTGGATGCCATTATGTTGAATAAATATCTGGCTGGCTATGTCACCTTTACAGAACAACAGCTGACAAATGCAAACTGCGACCAGACAGATGGCACAGAGAATATTGATGATGACGATACCACTGCTTTGATGCAATTCCTGTTAGCAATCGAAGGTTATGAAAACTTGCCTTTTATTGCTGCTTCTAACGAATCCTAACGAACACCATTTCACAATTAGCAATCAAAAAGAGGACGCACTCTATTATCAGAGTACGTCCTCTTTTCATTTGCCTTACTTTTTTTCCTCTGGAGCTTTTCCATTGATAGAAAATACTGCAATCGGGTCTAACAAATCAGAAAGCAGCATTCCTTCAATATTGGCACTGCTACAAAATGCCAGCATAGACGGGTAAATATCATCGTTCAAGAAAAAGACGGTTTTTCCGTCTTCTTTCCGGACACCCACTTCATAGGCTGCATCCTGATAGAAAAAGTAAATCAAAATGCCATCCTGCCGATGCTGTCGCAGGCAATCCAGCAATTCGCTGGCACGCCACATCTGCGGTTCGGTAGAGAGTCCCATTTTTTCCCAAAATGGTTCCATATCAACACCTCTTTTCTACTTTTTATTATACCATAATCCTGCTTGCATTGCAACCACTGTCATATCAACTTTGCAGATTTTCCAATGGACACTTGTATCCAGCTTCTACAGTAAGCAGCAATCGGGGCGATGTCATACAAGGGCTGCACCTGCAAGGCTTGCCACTGTTTCACGGTGTCATAATCCAACGTATCCGACCGGCAGCCTGTCAAATAGACGGGGATTTGTCGTTCTGCTGCTTTGGCTGCAAACGCTTGAAAACTTGCATCTGTGCAAATCGTTCCAGAATGATAGCAGGCATAAAAGATCGCTTGAATGTAGTCTGGAATCTCTGGCAGCGAACCGCCAACGCCAGCTGTTAGCTGCAACAGTGGTGCAGGCTGCAACAAGTTCAACGGCTCTGCAAGCGGTAGCATTGGTGCACGACTGGGAATGGTTCTATTCTGATGGAACTGCCCTTGCTTGTCATATGTTCCATAGATAGCATCTCGAAAACTGTACAAGTTTCCGCTGCCGGGCAGCTGCTGCAACAGTTGAATGGCTTCGTGTATGGTCGGAATGTTGTCTGTATTACAATGGCTGACAAAAACACCTGTTGCCTGCTGTTCCTGCAAAAATCGCACTGCATAGGCGAAGTTTGTCCAGCCGTTTGCTTTTGGATTGGAAAGCGGTTCGTTGCTCGCCACCAATACCAACGGCGGGCAATCTGCCCCCAACACATACCCCAAAACAGCAGCGGTATATGCCAAGGTATCCGAACCATGCAGCAAAATCCATCCGTCACAAGCTTCTTTACAAATCCGCTCTCGCACATGATTTACCAGAAAGGAAAGCGTTTCGCCAGTCATCTGCTCACTAAACAGGCGAAATGGTTCAGAGGGCATGACGGTGATTCCATCTAAAATGCCCTGTTCTTTTGCCTCCTCCAGCAGAAAATAGGTGGACGAATCCGGCAGCTGCAAATAACCATCTTCGGCAACCTGACAGCCAATCGTTCCGCCAGTAAAAATGACACCAAGTTTCATTTGCAATCCTCTCTCCAGAAAAATAATGGGGTTGTTGTTTGTTTTCCATACATCGAATGACTGCCGTTACAGAGTCGGGCAACGGTGCAGACTACTGCAAAATAAGGAAAATACGAAAATCCAAATACTTCCGCTCCGATGCAAATCGGTGCAAGCAAGGTATTCGATGCACTTCCGAATACTGCCGCATAGCAAAGAGCCGCTGCCACAACAGACGGGATTCCTAGCAGTGGTGCGAGCACTGCCCCCAGACACGCCCCAATGGCAAACAATGGCGTTACTTCTCCGCCCTGAAAGCCGATGGCAAGCGTCAGTATAGTAAAGCATAGTTTTCCCAGAAAATCAAACCAATATACGGTATCGCCGTTGCAGGAAAGGGTAATCAAGTTTGTTCCCAGACCGGAATATCTCCCTCTTCCACAGAGATACAGCAGAATCGCCAGTCCTGCACCGCAAATGGCAATGCGAAGAATCGGATTCAGCAACCATTTTGCAGCTGCTTGTTTTGCCTGTTTCAACAGGAATGTAAAAACGCCGCCTGTCAATCCGGCAGCCACGCCCAAAATCAACATTGGAATCGAAATCGGGGAAACAACGGTTTCCGGCAATGTCACCTGAAATGTTTCCAACCCCAGTGCAATCGAAACGATATTAGCCGTGATGGCGGAAAGGGCTGCTGGCAACAACGCCCGATATTCCAGCTTCCCGACCACCAGAACTTCCAGTGCAAAACAAACAGCAGCAAGCGGAGCGTGAAATAAGCCACTAAATCCGGCTGCCATTCCGGAAATCGTAAGAATGCGAATCAAACTTTTTTGCCTCTGCAATAATGGGATACGACTTCCTGTCCAATGGGCAACCGTTGCACCCAGCTGCACAGCAACCCCTTCTCGTCCGGCACTACCGCCGCAGAGATGCGTTAACCAAGTACTGCCGATTAACAGTGGAATCAGCCGCAATGGAATGCGGTCTGCCTTTCCGGTCGCAGCATCGAAAATCAAACCCATTCCCTGACTGCTCTCTTTTCCATACTTCTGATAGACCCAAACCATCAACGCACCTGCCAGCGGTAAAAATGGTAGAAACCAGAGCAAATGCGTCGTGCGAAGCGTTCCAATTTGCAGTAAAATCCTGCCGAACCCTGCTGTAATCACGCCAGTGATTGCTCCGGTTAGTATGGCAAGCAGACAGAGTAGCCCCATCGGCAGTAATTTTTCTTTAATTGCATGCATACAAACACATCCTTTTCAATGATTTTTTATTTATATAGAAAAATCGCCAACGTGCATGGCACACGTCGGCGATTTCAAGAGATATGGTGGGCCATCGGGGACTCGAACCCAGGACCATCCGGTTATGAGCCGGGAGC
>CABQIF010000062.1 GCA_902464115.1 uncultured Ruminococcus sp.
CCAGTTTGAAAAAATTGCTGCAAAACGAGTTGCAGATTTGGTTCTGGCAATTGCAGCAGTGCTGTAAAAATTCTATCTGATTTTTCATTCAGACAAACACTTTTTGAAGCGGCTTTGCATAGAATAACAACATCACACGATGAGGGGAGTTATTTCATGCAGCCGCTTTCTTTTTTCTTTGACGACACCATTCCACTCCGCCTTTCTGAACAACATCCACAATTTTTTCTGCTAACCGGCGGAACGGCTGCCCTGAAAGAACGCCTACTGCAAGCCGTTTCCAAAGCTGGAATGCAGCAAGTTCAGCAACAATTCTACCATGCAAATGCCCTCTGCGGTCTGTTCTTTCCCAATCTTCATCTCGTGTTTTTCGATGCAGACCGATTTACTGTACTGCCCCGTCTGGGCTGTCCCGAACTGGATACTTATTCTATTTCGCTGCACGACTGCTATTCCAGCCAGATTCTGCAAAACCATGCAGAAGCCATTCGCTACAGCTATGCAGAATTACAGGAGAACGAGGAACACGCTCTGCTCCTGCAATCCGCAGCAGAACAGGCATTCGCTCATTTCTGTTCCCTGACAGAAGCAGCAGTGTCACCGGAACAGTTCCCGAAACAGTCCCTCCCCCGTCATGCCACTGAACACGGCACGCTGGAACTGCGGCAGCTGCAGGGCTGCACACCGGAAGGCGTTCTCATGCAGCCCCTGCCCGCAGACTGGAACACGACCGTTCTGTTAGACTCTTGGTATACTGCCGGAAGCAGTTTCTTGGAGCAGCTTTCCATGGAAGCCGTTCAAAAGGGCGACCATGCCATTCTCTGCACCCATCCCCTGCAATTAGAATTGCCGGTACAACTGCTCCTGCCGGAACGAAAGCAGGCTTATATTTTACAGGGCAGCTTGTTCGGCGAACAGTTTCCGGAATGCAATCCCTGTTCTCTGCAAGACTGCTATACCCCACACACCCTGCAAGCACAAATGGTACAAATGCAGCTGACAGCTGCCCTGCTGCAAAACAATATGAAAGCCTATACCGGCATGCTGCGAGTTGCACAGGGTGTTCGCACAGTCATGCAGCAATATTATCAGGTGGCGGAGAAACCCATTCAAATTCAAAAACAACTGGCACAGCTGCTCTGTGCGTTTCATCAGGCAGAAACAAGTCACTCAGATTGTTAATTTTCTGTAAATCTTGCTGCTGCTTTTCTGCAAAGTTGAAATGGTTTCCAGTGTTTCTTGCTGATTTTTCAGATGCAATGCAAAAAATTTTTTTTGCAGTTTTTTTGAAAAAGTCGCTGAAAAATAGAAAAAGTGCCGAAATTCCGCTGTTTTGCTACTGAAAAAAATTTTTTGAAAAAATTGAAAAAAGGGGTTGACAAATTGGATGAGATGGTGTATAATAATACATGTCGTCACGGAGCGGTTGAAAAACAAACGTTCCGGAGAGGATAGAATGATGGGAGCTTAGCTCAGCTGGGAGAGCATCTGCCTTACAAGCAGAGGGTCACAGGTTCGAGCCCTGTTGTTCCCACCATTATATGCGGATGTAGCTCATCTGGTAGAGCGCCACCTTGCCAAGGTGGAGGTAGCGAGTTCGAGCCTCGTAATCCGCTCCAATCGGCGCTATAGCCAAGTGGTAAGGCAAAGGTCTGCAACACCTTGATCCCCAGTTCAAATCTGGGTGGCGCCTCCAGAATCGTTTCTCTATGGAGAATGAAAAAAGTCCGAATAGGGCTTTTTTTGTTCTCTATTTTTCGTTTTTTCTCTCCAATTGCTTTGTTTATAAGAATACTTCTCTACAAATATATTTGCACGCAAAAATAAGCGATATGGTCTTTTCTCCATATCGCTTATTTTGTTTCTTCTTATTAAAAAATACTGGAATCAACACCTTGCAAGTAAGTTTCCTGTGACACAAAAAGCATTTGTACATGATTTCTTTCTTGCCACACAATACATGATTTTCTCTATTCGATTTGTGGTGCAACGTGCGGAAGATTTTCACCAGTGCAAGCCTATTCGGAAAGCTGTCCCACGAAAAACAAAGCGACAGGGCTTCCACTCATACCGCTTAACGTTTATTTTTTCCCGACACAAACTGCACGACTGCCGCAGGGCGTTTTCTCTACTCGAATCTGTGCATCAAATCGCTCTGCCAATGCGGATACATGCGAGATGATTCCCACCATGCAATCATGACCAGAAAGCTGCTGCAACAGCTGTATCGCATTCTCCAATGCCATTTCATCCAGAGAACCAAAGCCCTCATCAATGAACATCGCATTGATTTGCACGCAGCCACTCTGCTGCTGCACCGCCTCAGAAAGCCCCAATGCCAGCGACAACGATGCCAAGAATGTTTCCCCACCCGACAGCGTTTTCACATCTCGTTCTGTTCCGGTGTACTGATCCAACACGTTCAGATTTAAGCCAGAGGAAATATTCTTTCGGTCTTCCTCTTTTCGGCGAATCAGCTGATAACGGCCATTGGAAAGCTGATCTAACTTCTGATTGGCATGCTCTAAAATTCGTGTGAAATAATACGCCTGCACGTACCGCTCCAGCGAGATCCGTTCTCCGCCATGCTCGGTATTCGTTCCATTCATCATGCTGTATAATTCTTTGTAGGTCATCCACGTCTGAGAAGCCTGTTCCAGCGTTTTCAGGGACAATCGAACGGCTGCTACTGTTTCCTGTACCTGCTGCAAGTCTGCCTTCTGCATGGCAATTTCTCGCTGTTTCTGCGACAACTGCCGGTGGCATTCCAACAAAGTCTGTTCTGCTCCTGCGGTGTCATACAACGGCTTCCCTGCAATTTCTGCTTCCAGTCGACTGCACGCATCCTGACAAGCTGCCAGCTGCTTTTCCAACTCTTGTACCTGTGTCTGTGCACGTTTCTGTTGCAGCTGTGCCTGCTCGATTTTCTGCCGGAAACAAAGCAACTGCTGCTGTGCCTCCTGTAATGTTCCATACTGCAAACTGTTCTGAACATAATCGCACTCGGTACGTTTTCCAGTGATTTTCTGCAATAATGCTTGTACTGCCTGCTCCTGTGCCGTCACAGCGTTTTGCAGAATCGGCAATGCTTCTTGTTTGCGTTTCAAGGCTGCCTGTTGTTCTGTCCGCTGCTGTAACTTCTCTTGCAACTGTTTTTGTTGGTTCGTCAATGCTGAGATTCCTGAACGAATTTTCTTCAGCATCACTTCCAATGTTTCCGCCGTGGTCTGTTCACTCAATTTGTGCTGCTGCAACAGCTGCTGTTTCTGCGTTTGCAGCTGTGCACAAACTGCCTGCTGTTTCTCTAGCTGGCTCTTCTGGCTCTGCATCGCCTGCAAAGCCGCTTCCTGCTGCTTTCTAGCACGCTGAAATTGCTGTTCCGAAACGGTCTGCTGCGTCTGCTCTGCCGGATGTGGATGCTCCAGTGAGCCGCAAACCGGACACGCTACCCCTGCTTGTAACTGTGCTGCAAGGTTGCCTGCCATACTCTGAAAGAACTGCTGTTCCATTGCATCGTATTTTGGCTTCTCTACCTGATAATACTGCTGGTGGGCTTGCTGTGCCTGCTGTTCTAATACGGCACAATCTGCCTCCGCCTGCCGAACTTCTGCAAACTGCTGCTGCAATTGCTGTAAAACCTGCAACGCCTGTTGCTTCTGCACCATTTTTGTCTTGGTGCTCTCCAGTTCTGCTGCACATGCTGCATGCTCTTCTACTTCTTTTTGCAGCATTGCACAAGCTTGCTGTGTCTGTTCCAGCGTTGCCTTTTTCTGTGCCTGCTCCTGCTGCAATCGCTGACTCTGCTTCTGTAAGGTCAACAATTCCTTTTGCAGGTCTGCCAAATGCTGATATTCCGGAACGCTCCGTTCCAACTGTGCCGCTGCATCCTGCCAATCGGGAATCTGTACGGCATTGATTTCTGCCCGTTCCAATAACTCTGCTGCAACGGTCTGTCGTTGTTGCAGTTGCTGCAATTCTTTCTGCTGCTGTTCCAACCGGAAACAGTTCTGGTTGTGTCGTCTGCCCTGCTCCATCTGCTGTACCAACTGGTCTACGCTCTGCTGGAATCGCTCTTGTTCTTTCTCCAGCAAAGGCAACTGCTCCAGCCGTTCCCAACCGTCATCCTCTAAAAGCTGACAGCAAACCGGACTGGTGGCAACCGTTTTCTCTTCTGCAAGTAATTCCTGATACCGCTGTTTCCGGGTTGCTTCGTGTGGGGCAACCGTTTTCAGCTTTGCTGCAATGGAAATGGTCTGTGTGGAAATTTCCTGTGTTTTGGCATCATATCGCTGCTTCAAGCGGTCACGAATCCGCCCACAGGATTCCGTGTGAAACAGCTTGCTGAGGATCTGTCCCTTTTCAATCGAATTGGAGAGCAGAAACCGCCGGAACTCGCCCTGTGCAATCATCACAATCTGTTGAAACTGCGTGCTTTCCATGCCAATGCGTTCGGTAATTTCACAGGTAACCGTTTTAAAGCCGCTGCAAATGCAAGTCTTTTCTCCGTTCGGCAGCAGCTCATACAGCGTTGCATTTGCCTTTTGTTCCACTGTTCCAATTCCACGCTGTTTCTGCCGTTCATAAGCTGGGTTTCGCTCTACCAGATATCGTTTCCCATTGTCCAGAAATTCCAGTCGAACTTTCGTTTCTGCGGTACTGTCGGTCAAGTATTGACTGCGGAACTGTCGGGCTTCTCGCTCTGAGCCGCTCGCTGTTCCATACAGAGCGAAACAAATTGCATCGAAAATGGTTGTCTTTCCAGCTCCCGTTTCTCCGGTAATCAAAAAGACTTCGCCATCCTGCCAGTCTGTAAAGGAGATTTTGCACGGTTCTGCAAATGCTCCAAATCCATATAATTCTAAGGTCAATGGTTTCATTCGCTTTCCTGCTCCTCCTCTACCAGTTCTGTAATCAATGCCAATTCTTCCGGATGTTCTCGCAGTGGATAATGATACACGTTCTCATAAAATTCCGTCACCAAGTCCAGCAGCGATTGTTCTTCTACATGAACCGCTTCGGTTGCAGCTGCTGGCTGCCGGAGGCGTTCCCGTTCTACATAACTCAACTCCAGCGTATTTGGATAAACGACCCGCAGCTTTTCTATGGCGTTGGGAATCAATTCCAAGTCGGTCAACTCTGCCCGAATGAAATCTTCAGATGGCGTTGCATGTTCCAAAAGCTGTTCCAATGTTCCACGCAAGATTCGCATATCCTGTTTTGGATGCAGCGGAATCGTCGTGATGGTACAGTTGTCTTTCTCGTTCCACTTCAGCAGTGTCACAGATTTCCGCTGCAAGCATTCGGAAAATGAATACTTCATCAGAGAACCGCTGTAACGAATCCGGTCACGCCGTACCCACTGCGGCTTGTGAATATGCCCCAACGCTACGTAATCATAGGCATCAAAGAGCGTGTCGGAAACCAACTGCAATCCGCCCAGCTGCGTTTCCGAATCGGATTCTTCCGGTGCTGCTCCGTTGTGCAGGACAAAGCCATGATATAATAATAAATTGCGGTGGTTCGGGTCTGGAGGGGTCTGCTCCAAAACGGCACGGATACCATCGTCCAGCGTGGCAAAGGACTGCTCCGGAAACTGCACGGATAGCTGTGCCAGCTTGACATAGGGCAGCATCGAAATCGTCAGCGTGCCGTATGCATCGGAAAGAGAAACCGTTTCTATTTTACCGGAAAACGTTCCGGCAATGTGGATTTGATTCTTTTGCAGCAAGTCGCTGCCGAATTGCAGCCGTTCCGGAGAATCATGGTTGCCGCTAATCATGCAGACATGTACGCTTCGTTCTGCCAGCTGGGTCAAAAACCAGTCCAGCAGCTGTACCGCATCCGCCGGCGGCACGGGTTTGTCATAAATATCACCGCATAATAATAACACGGTCACCTGCTGGTCGTCTATGATTTGCAGGACTTCTTGTAATAACGCCTGCTGTATCGGCAGAAAAGAGAGGTTATAAAATCGCCGTCCAAGATGCAGGTCACTCATGTGCAGGATGTTCATAAAATGCTCCTTTTTGACACAAAGCCGCCATACAATCACGCATGGCGGCCGTTTTCGGTCTGTTCCTGATTTGCTAATACATGCTGTTTAATCGCATGGAACGATTCTGCACTCAAAATATGTTCCATTCTGCACGCATCTTCTACCGCTTTCTGTGGGTCAACGCCCAAGTAAATCAGCCAGTCGGAAAGCAGGGTATGTCGTTCATACATGGTTTCTGCAATTTTTCTGCCTTCGGCGGTCAGATGCAGGTATCCCGATTCATCCATCGTCACCAAGCCTGCATTCCGCAGGTTTTTCATGGCAATGCTGACGCTCGGTTTTGAATAAGAGAGTTCATTGACAACATCAATCGAACGCACTTCACCAATTCTCTGTTGTAAAATCAAAATGGTTTCCAGATAGTTTTCAGCGGATTCTTGTATTTTCATAATTGTACGCCTCCTGTTGGATTCCGTGGCATTTCTGCATAAAATGCACAGTAAAAATGAAGTGTGGTAGAAAAACCTGTCTTCTATGAATGCAATTATAACACAATTTTATCGGAAATGCAACCGTTTTCACAAAGAATTCAGAAAGCCCCTGTTCTGTCGTGTCATTTTTCCATTCATAAAAATATTTTTGCTGCATAGGATTGACAAACGGCATCAAATTTGCTATACTGTCTTTTAAAAAATCATTCGTCCCATCTTTCAACCAAAAAAGGAGGCTGTTTCATGGACGACCCGGACAGTGATGCGAACCCTGCACCACTGCGAAAACGCCTGTTTTTTCTGTTCCTGCATGTGCTGCGGTAGCGGTCTTTTGCTCCCCATCATGCAAGCTTGATACAAAAATTTTTACAGAAGAACAGGAGTTATGAAATCCATATGATTGGACAAATTCTTTTACAATTGATTTTAATCGCCTTGAATGCTGTTTTTGCCTGTGCAGAAATTGCTGTCATTTCCAGCAACGAAACCCGCATTGACAAGCTGGCAGAACAGGGCAGCAAGCCGGCAAAACGTCTGCAAGCTTTGCAGAATCGTCCGGCACAATTTCTTGCAACCATTCAAGTTGCCATTACGTTTTCCGGCTTTTTGGGCAGTGCCTTTGCTGCTGACCACTTCTCAGAAGCACTGGTGCAACTGCTGATGAGCTGGGGCGTTGCCATTCCGCAGGCAACCTTGCAAACCATTTCCGTGGTCTTGATTACCATTTTGCTTTCTTTCCTGACGCTTGTATTTGGCGAACTTGTCCCGAAACGAATTGCCATGCGAAAGGCAGAACCCATTGCGTTGGGCATCTCCGGCATGATTCAGGTACTTGCAAAACTCTGCTCACCGCTGGTTTGGCTGCTGACAGCTGCCACCAATGGTGTGTTGCGACTGCTCCGCATTGACCCGAACGCCGAAGAAGAGGAAATCAGCGAAGAAGATATTCGGATGTTGGCAGATGCCGGCAGTGAAAAAGGCGTGATTGCTGCGGAAGAAAACGAGATGATTCAAAACGTCTTTTCCTTTAACGACTGGACAGCGGAAGAGATCATGACCCACCGGACAGAATTACAGATTCTCTGGGAACGGGACTCACTGGACAGCTGGAAACAGACCATTCGACAGACCCCACACCGCTATTACCCCATCTGTGGCGAACATACCGACGACATCCTTGGCGTATTGGATACCCGAAAGCTGTTTGCGGTTGCCGAACAGACCAAGGAATGTGTCATGAAAACAGCAGTTGTTCCGGCTTTCTTTATTCTCGCCACCGCAAAGGCGAATGAAGTCTTTCACAGCATGCGAACAGCAGGACAGAGTTATGCCATTGTACTGGATGAATTTGGCGGTACAGACGGCGTTTTAACGATGCTCGACCTGATGGAACGGCTGGTCGGTTCGCTGGACGAGGCAGCAGATGCCTCTGAATTGCAGGAAGAAAACGGTATCTATCGCATTGCTGGTAACTGCGAACTGGAACGAATGGAAGAAACGCTTCAGATGCAGCTGCCGGAAACCGATGCTACCACTGCCGGCGGATGGATTGTGGAACAGCTTGGACGGATTCCACATACTGGGGAAACGCTGCTGCTGCACGGCTATCAATTCCAAATCGAAAAGGCAAACCCTCGAAAAGTGCTGCTGTTCTCCGCAACACCGCACACAGAATCTGTTTCAACAGCTGCCTTTTAAAGAATTTCTTTTTAAGATGAAAAAATCCCTGTGGTATGTAATCGATACCGCAGGGATTTCTGTTTACTCAATTGCTTTCAGGGCGGATGCCATGTCAATTCGGTTGATTTTTGGATAGAGAATCAAGTTTACCAGCAGAGTAAACAATACTGTCAGTCCTGCTGCAAAGACAAACGCATACAGTGGAATCGTTCGGGCAAACATGACAACATCCACTTCCGCCATCGAAACGACAAATCTTGTCAGGAATACACCACCGACCAATCCGAATAAAATGCCAACGGTCATAGAGAAGAAGTTTTCCCGATAGATATAGGCAGCACTCTCGCCATCGTAAAAGCCCAGTACTTTTACGGTTGCCAGCTCTCGCATTCGCTCTGTAATGTTGATATTCGAGAGGTTATAGAGAACAACCACTGCCAACGCTCCTGCACATACAATCAGCACAATGACAATCAGATTCATACTGTCAATCAAATCCGAAAATACATTTCCACTGCGGTACAGGGATTGCACGGTCAACATGCCGTCCTGCTGCATGAGTGCCGTTGCGTGTTCGTCTGCGGTGTCTGGATCGTTCAGCTGTACTAGCATGGTATTCGGTGCTCGCTCCGTATCATACAGACTTTGATAGGTGTTTTCGGTCATGTAGATGTAATGATATGCATAGTTCTCCGTTACCGCTGCAATGCGGACTGGTTTCTTCGCATCTTTTAATTGCAGCGTATCGCCAGCCGATACTTTTAACAGCTTCGCCAGCTTTTCCGTCAGGATCACACCGCTGTCATCCAAGGTATATGGCGTATGGTCAGAACGGCTTCGCATGGTAATAAAGTTTCCAAGCTGTTCCGGCTCTGCGGTCACCATCAACGTGACATCATAATCCCCTACCTGCTCCGAGCATTGCAGCAACATGGTATGCGGATTTTCCTCCCAGCTGGAAAGGGCTTCTGTTCGGGTCTGGTCTGTATCGTCGCTATAAACTGCTAGCAAATCATACTGCATGATTTCACTATACTGCAAATCTGCAATGCTGGTGATGTCATACCGCAGTCCAAAGCCGGCTAAAATCAAAGCCGTGCAGCCGCCAATGCCAATCGCTGTCATCCAGAATCGGCTTTTATACCGAAAGACATTCCGCAGGGTCAGCTTCCCCATAAAACCAATGCGATTCCACAACCACGGGATTCGCTCCAGTAAAATCCGCTTTCCGGATTTCGGCGGCTTCGGACGCATCAGCTGTGCAGGCTGTTCCCGCAGGGCATTCCGGCAGGCAATCGCACTGGACAGACAGGTGCAAAGCAATCCAACGCCCAGACAAACCAGTGCCGATTTCCAACGGAACGGACACGGAATGTCCTGTAGATAATACATCGTTGCATAGGCATTGCACAAAATCCGTGGGAACACCTGAAAACCAATCAGCAACCCTGTTATTCCTCCTATCAGGGTGGCAATTCCGGCATATAGCAGGAACTTTGCCATAATCGGAAACGCTCCATAACCCAACGCTTTTTTCGTGCCCATCTCCACACGCTGTTCCCGTACCATACGGGTCATTGTAGTCAGGCAAACCAACGCTGCAATCAGAATAAAGAACACCGGAAAGACGGCTACGACTTTCTGCACCCGTTCGGTATTCTCCCAGAATTCCGAATAGCCAACATTGTCCTCTCGGGTCTGTACATACCATTTTGCACTGTCTGCAAAGTCGTCTAAGGCAGTTTGTTGCTCCTGAATCTGTTTCTCTGCATCGTTCAGTTGCTGTTCTGCATCTGCCAGCTGTTGACTGGCTACCTCTGTTCCGTAGGCATCCGCAAGCTGTGCAAAATTCTTTGCATATTCTGCCTGCTGAGCTTCTAAGTTGGAACGGGCTTCTGTCAACTGTTCCTGTGCATCTGCAGTTTCCCGTTCGACTCGCTGCTTCAGAATTGCTGTTCCCTCTCGCTCCATAACAGCTTTCGCATCGTTTGCAGCGGTTGTATAGGCATCGCTCTGGGCTGCCAAGTCTGCTGTGCTATCTAGGGTAACATATAGATTCGTGTAGACATCCATGGAAAAAGCAGAATCATCGACCAGCAAATAGCCATCCAATGCCCCTGTTCCAATCTGAGCCGTACCCCGTTCAAAGCTGATGTACATACTCCAGTTGGTCAAGCCGGAAATGGTGAATGTATCCTCTTTCAAATAGTCGGAAAGCGTGGTGTCCTCTGCTGCCTGTAGGGTGATGGTATCGCCGACCTGATACCCTCTGCGTTTCGCAAAGTTGGCATCCATCAGGCATTCTGTGGAAGTGGAGGGATACGTTCCGGCGGTCAGCGTGGGCAGGTTGATGCCTGCTCCATCGGCTGCCTGCTCCATGTTCATAGAAGAAACGCTCATCGAATAGCTATGCACGTCCTGTGGCAAGTAACACTCTACCTGGTACCCAGCTGAAACCGTTTTCACATCCGGCAGCTGTTCCACCGCCTGTACTTCCTGCTCGTCCAATCCAATGGTAGAACGAATCTGCAAATCCATGAGGTTGGTTTCCCGATAGTGCTGGTCTGCCATCTCGTTCATATCGGGGGTCGTTGCCTGAATGCCGGCAAAAAATCCGCAGCCCAAGGCAACAATCGCTGCAATCGCCGTAAATTGTCCAAACGTATGCCGTATGGTGCGGCACAATTCTTTTCCTAATAATCCAGCCATCGCCATCACCACGCAATCTCAGATACAGGAACTGGCTCTGCATTCTGCTGCATCGCTGCAATCTTTCCATTTTTCATTGTAATCACACGGTCAGCCATCGGCGTGATCGCCTGATTGTGCGTAATCAGCAGCACGGTCATTTGCGTGTCCCGACAGGTATCCTGCAACAATTTCAAGACAGATTTTCCGGTTTCATAGTCCAGTGCTCCAGTTGGTTCATCGCAGAGCAGCAGTTTCGGACGCTTTGCAAGAGCACGGGCAATGGAAACCCGTTGCTGTTCCCCACCGGAAAGCTGTGCTGGAAAATGCCGCAGACGGTCGCCCAGTCCCACATATTGCAGGGCTTCTGCTGCTGGCATTGCATCTCGGCTGATATGCCCTGCGAGTTCGACATTTTCCACGGCGGTCAAGTTGGGAATCAAGTTATAAAACTGAAACACAAAGCCGATGTCAAAACGACGATAGGCAGCCAGCTTTCGCTTCCGCAGTTTTGTGATGTCTGTTCCATCGACTAAAATCGAACCGCTGTCACAGGTATCCATTCCGCCCAGCAGGTTCAAGACTGTGGTCTTTCCCGCACCTGATGCCCCGACAATGACGACAAATTCTCCCTTTTCCACGGAAAAAGAAACGTGATCGACTGCTGTAATCTGCACTTCTCCCATTCGGTAATATTTACAGATTTCCTGCACTTGTAACAAGGTTTCCATGTAGAAACTCCCTTCTTTCCTTCATTGATTGAATTGTACAAATAGATAGGTTTATCTTTGCAGATTCGTGTGAAAATCAGACGGGGATTTGCTGAAAATTGCTGTAAACTTTACGATTCTGCCGCTTCTGCCGGGTCGTACAATGTCCAATTTTCATAGGGGTTCATATGCGATAGATGTTCCACAACCCGTTCCTGTGACTGATAGTTTTGTAACAGGGCTTCTTTCTTTTGCAAGTCCTCCTCGGAAATTCTCGGCAACTGTGCTTCAAATTCCGGCAGCCGTTTCGCACTGTAATATGTCCCGAAACAATACAGCGGCATCTGCAATTGTTCGTGCTGATACGCCTCCGTCACCAGTTCATGTGTCATCTTGTGGTGAATGTGCCCATACTCGCCGGCTTTGTTGTGCGTGACAACCGATTCCCACGGCTTATTCTCCAAAATCAACGTGATATCCTGTTCAATCTGCTCTTCTACGTTGCTCCAGTCATCCCGCCGTCCAAAGGTCTTGTCCGGATATTTTAAAATCAGGCAGGCATTTCCGGTTGCCTCTGCAATCGAACGCAGTTCCGCAGACCGCACCGCATCGCCGCCATGTGTCAGGCAGACAATCAAATAATCGCCCTCTAACAGATGTGCTCCGCCCCAGAGTGTTTCGTCATCTGGATGGGCGACAATCATCAACTTTTTTGCTTGGCTCAAATCCAGCTGTGCCAAATCCGCCATGGTCAGGGCTGGAATATCATAATAATTCTGATACCAAATCACAAACCCACTGAGCAGGCACAAAATACCTGCTAATAAAATCGCAATCGTTCTCTTCCCGATGCGTATCCGATTCTGTTT
>CABQIF010000063.1 GCA_902464115.1 uncultured Ruminococcus sp.
TCACCCTGCTACATTATATCATTTTTATACACAATTTGCAAGAGAGGAGAGTATAATCCTTCTCTTTCTGTTCGAGCATTTGCAGTACCATTTTTATTGATATCCATCATTACACTTGTTTTGGGCTTTATCATCAACCGTAGACTACGAAATGTAGATATGCTGGATGCATTAAAATCTGTAGACTAATTTTAATTTATTCTTTTGTCGCACTGAAAAGATTCATTCTTTTCAGTGCGATTTTCTTTTTCCGAAAAATTTATTTTTGGTTTAACTTCATTTTTACTTCTGTTTCAGCTCTCACGTTATACTAAAGACACTCAGAGAGGAGGATACAGAAATGAAACCACGAACCCATTATTGGATTGCAAAAATTGCAGCAATGCAGGCAAATTTCTCCCCATTAGAATGCCATTTTCTTTTGTTTGGGTGCAGCAATTTCGGATTATCTGCCCACACAATTTCTGCATCGTCATTTTTATCAAAAATCGGCGAATTATGTTTTCCGAAAATTACAACAATACAATGGAAGAACTTCTCTGCTGGCATTGTTTCACCTCGGAGAACTTACGCATTATATCAGTGATTTCTGCTGTTCGGTACACCGTAGTAGAAAAATTGGAAATGCACGATTGCATTTGTCCTATGAACGTCAAATGCAGCAATATCTCATCGAACATTTGGGATTGCTGTTCTATGAAAGCAGCAGCATGGAAATTCCACCATCCGTTACAAGCGTTCTGCAAGCATACTATCAGCAGCCAGCTATGAATTTTCATACAGATTTATTGGCAGCAGTTCAAGCAAGTTTCGTTGTCTGCAAGAGATATGCAGTTTCTATCCAGCAAGAACAACAATTAATTGGAGGTGTTTCAGATGGTTGCTGTCATTCCGGCATATGAACCGGATGTTGTCTTACTTAACTTGGTTCAGTAATTGAAACATTCTGGTTTTTCTATCGTTGTTGTCAATGATGGAAGTACACCAGAAAAGAATGTGATTTTTCAACAACTACAAGAAATTGCAGTTGTCTTGTATCACAGCAAAAATCTTGGAAAAGGCAGAGCCTTAAAAACAGCATTTACCTATATTCAAGAACAAATGCCAGAAGAAAATGGCATTCTAACCGTAGATGCAGATGGTCAACATATGATTGCAGATAGCTGTCAAATGCGAGAACAGTTTCAGCAAAATCCAAATCAATTGTTTTTAGGCGTGCGAAAATTTGCGGGAAAGATTCCATGGAAAAGCAAATGGGGCAATGCGATTACAAAAGCGGTATTTGCTTTATCTAGCGGAAAGATGCTGTCAGATACGCAGACGGGACTTCGAGCATTTCCAACTGCATGGATTCCATTTTTTCTGTAAGTAGAAGGGGAACGATATGAGTATGAAATGAATGTCCTGCTCCAGAGCGCAGAAAACGGCATTCCTTGGCAGGAAGTACCCATTCAAACGGTCTATTTAGATGCAAAAAATTCAGTTTCCCATTTTCATCCACTTCGGGATTCGTTTCGCATTTATCGTTCTATTTTTAAATTTTCCGGTGCATCTCTGTTGAGCTTTTTTCTGGATTATGTGTTGTTTAACTTGTTAACACTTGTGATTCCAATTGCAATCAGTAATGTACTGGCACGGGTGATTAGCTGTATGGTAAACTATAAGCTCAATCAAAAATTTGTTTTTCATGATACCCATCAAGGAACAGCGTGGCAATATTTTCTGTTGGCAGTTGGCATTTTGATTGCCAACACATTGCTATTGCAAGGCTTGATCTTTTTCGGAATGCCTGCATTTGCAGCAAAAATATTGGTGGAAATTACACTGTTCTTTTGCAGTATGTTGGTGCAGCGGTTTGTGATTTTTCCAATTTCTCACCATCAAAGGGAATTATAAATCGAAAAGAGGCATTCACCATGCGAAGTCGTTGGATTTTAATGGGAATTGATATTCTGACAGCAGCAATGCTATTGTTGGGAATCTGGTATATTTGTTATCTTCATCCACAGAAAGGCATCCCAGCAACTGCATTCCCATTAATCACGCTGGAAGACGGAATACAAGGAGATGATTCTCTACAGCATACAGATTACATTCCATCCCAAATAAACTGGAAGAAAAAGTTCTCGGACAAATTTTCTGATACAGTCATACAAACTGCAACCACTTACCGCAGTTCCAATCTTTCTATTACAATTTCGCATCACACTTTTGATAGTGGAAAAGTAGATTCCTCTACACAGGGAAAACATTTGAAATATGGTACAAAAATCACCTATACGCTGGCAGATATTTATGTAGGAGATATTACCTGTCTGCAAGCAGCATTTGCAAAAGATACCTATGGCGTTGGTTATCAGGAAAAGCTGACTGATTTGTCCAAGAGGAATGATGCTATTCTTTCTATCAATGGCGATTCCTATAACAACAATCAACATAAGGACAACGGAACAATTATTCGGAATGGTTGTATTTACCGAGATGCCGCAACCAATATAGAAACCTGCGTGTTGAATTGGGATGGCACGATGAAAATTTATCAGCCGGAAGAATTGAACACACAAACGCTCATACAAACCGGTGCATATCAAAGCTGGATTTTTGGGCCAAGCCTATTAGACGAAAATAGGAAAGCAAAGATAGATTTCTTAACATGGTGTTACATTCTGGAATCGCACCCCAGAACTGCCATCGGATACTATGAACCGGGACATTATTGTTTTGTCATTGTAGATGGCAGACAAAAAGACTATTCCCGTGGAATGTTTTTGGAAGAACTTTCTCAGTTATTGGAACAACTGGGTTGCAAAGTGGCATATAATCTGGATGGTGGACATTGTTCTTTTATGACGTATACTGGAACAGTTGTCAATCATCCATACAAATCGGAACATTCTGTTCCAGATGGAATTCTATTGACGGAGGGGATACAATGAAAAGAATTATGCAAGGAATAGAACGGATTTTAGATAATGGATTGATTGTATTGGGCTTGTCATTTTTAACAATGAAGATTTTAGATTGGTACAATCCATTTATGGATTTTTCTGGACGTGCACAGTGGCTGCAATATCTATTAGGAATTTTTGCAATATTATCCGGTGTGTTTCATTTGTTTTCAAGAATTGGAATGCAACATGAACTGGATCTCTAAGAAAAAGTACTCTCTGTTATGTGCACCGCTCCAAATTGTACGGACAGCACAAAAACACCCACCTATGGCAAAAATTAATCATTAAGCAATATACTGACTTCGTTTTTCGGACGGAGTCAGTTTTGTTTTGAGCTGAATGCGTTGGTTATTATAGAAATCAATGTATTGACTTATGAGTATGCGAGCCTCATCATAAGTTTTCAGTTTCACCCGATAGATACACTCAGTTTTAAGGATAGAAAAGAAGTTTTCTGCCAAAGCGTTATCATAAGGATTTCCATGTCTTGACATTGACTGCAAAATGTTGTATGATTGCGTTAGGTTAAAATACTGTTTTGAAGTGGATTGAAAGCCCTGGTCACTATGGAGCTGTAACTCTCCGGTGACCTTTTCCTTTCTTTTGGCAGCCTTTATCGTCTCCAAAACCAACTGTACATTTTGTGTCGTACTTGTTTTATAGGAAACAATGCTGTTGTCAAACAGATCTCTGATTATGGAAAGATACAATACACCTTCCCGTGTATGTATATACGAAATATCTGTGACCCACTTTTGATTTGGACGCTCAGCAGAGAAATCTCTATTCATAAGATTAGGATATTTGTGCAAAGCCTGACTGTAATAATGATATTTTTTCCTTCTTACAACCGATAACAGATTGTATTTCTGCATAACCCGAAGCACTGTTTTTGGGTTATGATGTATGTTTTTACGTTCCAACCATAGATGAACTCTGCGATAACCGTAGGTCTTTCCGCATTCTTCCTGACATTCTCTTATCTTCTCTGCAAGCGGGAGATCTTTTGCAGATATATCCATTCGTTTTACAAAATCATAATATCCGCTTCTTGAGACACGGAAGAACCTGCACATTTCGCTTATGGTATACTTTTCCCTGTGTCGGTAGATCACACAGTATTTTACTGAAGTTCTCACTTCCTTTCTGTTCGCGAGAGAAAATCCCGCATCAATTCATTTTCCATCTCCAGTAACTTGATCTTTGCTTCCTTTCGGGCAAGAATATATTTCAATTCTGCTATCTTATCCTGCTCACTGACAACATAATCCTTTGGTGGTCTGCCTTTCTTTCTCAATGTAACTCCTGCAGCTATTTTAACTTGTTTACGATGATATCTGCTGAAAAATCCTTTTATCTGTTTCTTGGTCAGACCGAATTTCTCTCCTATTTCTCTGTGCGTATATCCTTCTATATGGCTATATTCTCTTGGCATAGAATTGCCCTCCTTTGGTATTTCTATTATACCATAGGAGGGCTCTTTTTTCTATTGTCCGTTTTTACTGGACTTGTGCAATTGTGCACAATGGCAGGGGGTACTTTTTTATATCATAAGAATACAACTTGACGATTTCCTGTGAAATATGCTATAATAAGAATCATACCAATCACAGAAAGGTTGTGAAACCGTTGCATCCGATTGCACATATTGAAAACGCATTTCAAACAAAATTTGGCATTCCAAGACAAAGCGGTCTGGTTTCTTCGTTTCCGTCTAAGATTATCTTTGAACCGGAATACCGCAATCCAGATGCCTTTCGGGGGCTGGATGCCTATTCTCATCTGTGGCTGATTTGGGAGTTCTCCGATGCAATCCGAAAAACGTGGTCGCCAACGGTTCGACCGCCTCGGCTGGGCGGAAATCAGAGAATGGGCGTTTTTGCAACTCGTTCGCCGTTTCGCCCCAATCTCATCGGGCTTTCTGTGGTAACACTGAAGCAAATTTCTTGGGACGAACCAAACGCCCCGATTCTCTATGTCAATGGAGCGGATTTGATGAACGGAACGCCCATCTATGACATCAAGCCCTATTTACCGCATATCGACAGCCATCCAGAGGCAACCGGCGGATTTGCCGTGCAGGTTGCAGATTATGCATTGGAGGTTGTTTTCCCGGAAAAATGGCTGTCGAAAATTCCACCATCGCTTCAGACTGCCATCTGTGAAATCTTATCGCAAGACCCTCGTCCGTCTTATCAGCATGACCCAGAGCGTGTGTATGGATTTTATTTTGCAGATTTGGAGATTCGATTTACCGTGCAGGATTCTATATTGACGGTTTGCAGCGTGTCTGAGATTGCAAAAGGGGAATAAGCCATGGAACATGAACGCATCATTCATATCTTAGAATATCTTCGCAGAAATACCGATGAAACCCGAACCATTAGCATCAAACAAATTCAATCCCACTTAGACCGCAATTATAATATGCAATCTGTTTCTCCCTTGACCATTCGCAGAGATATTGAGCGACTAACCACAATGGGTTATCCAATTACTATCCAAAGAGGGGCACATAATACCTATCTCTATCAAATGGAAACAGAGGGCTTCACTTTCAATGAGATTCGGTTTTTGGTGGACTCTGTTTCTATCAACAAATATCTTTCTGTTGACCAAAAGCAGCACCTCATCAAGAAGTTTGAACGGCTCTGTTCGGAATCGGATGTCCGAAAGCTCATCAGCCGGATTCAGACCAATGATTTAACGCCGCCGGGTTTAAACCTGCTCGAAAACTTAGAGCAGATTCACTTAATTATTGCAAATCGTCAAAAAATCGACTTTGAATATGGCAAACAAGAAAAAGACGGGATGAAGTATTACTATAAGAAACGAAATATGATTCCCTGTCAGGTTGTATTTTTTGAAGACCGATTCTATTTAAAATGCATCCATGCAGAAACAAAAGAACCTCGTACTTATCGAATTGACCGCATGAAACAAATTCAGCCGGGAGAAACCGTATTTGAAATGCCAAAGCTGCCGAAACCAAAGGGGGCGATTTTAGACATCTTCGACCCAAAATATTATGAAACTGTCACACTCCGCATCAAATCTTTTTTAACTGGAGAGATGAAAGAAAAATTCGGCTCGTATCTGCATATCATCCCCTGCGAAACAACGTCAGAAGAAACCGTTATTCGGGTAACAGTTGGAATTAGTGATAGTTTTTTCCGTTGGCTGATGCGATATGGCAGTTATGTGGAACTAATTTCTCCGGAATCACTACGAAAACAGTTTCAAGAACAGTTGCAGGAAGTTGCAGCACTTTATCAAAAGAAAGAGGAGGAATCAAAATGACACTTTCCGAATGTTGTATGCAAATACAGCCATTGGATGAAACAGCAATGCAGGCAGCTCAACAGCATTGGAATCAGCTCGCAAAGCCGCTGCATAGCCTTGGACGATTAGAAGATATGATTGTACAGCTAGCTGGTATCCATCGTTCTGCACAGTTAGAACAGAGAAAAAAAGTCATTTTGATTTTTTGTGCAGATAATGGCATTGTAGAAGAAGGCGTTACACAGACGGGGCAGGAAGTCACCGCAACTGTAACGGAAAATTTCACGAAAGGCATTGCCACAGTCAATTCCTTGGCACAAGTTTGTCAGGCGGATGTCATGCCGATTGATATTGGAATTGCAAGAGATATGACCTGCAAGGGCATTGCAAATCGAAAAATCGCCTATGGAACAAAAAATTTTGCAAAAGAACCGGCAATGACTCGAACAGAAGCGGAACAGGCAATTTTAACTGGTATCCAATTGGTAAAAGAAAAGCAGGAGCAGGGTTATAATTTAATCATCACCGGAGAAATGGGCATCGGTAACACAACCACGTCCAGTGCAGTATTTTCTGTATTGTCGCAAATAGCACCGGAACTGGTAACAGGAAAAGGGGCTGGGCTTTCAAAAGCAGGCATTCAGCGAAAAATACAGGTGATTCAAGCTGCGATTCAAAAATATCAACCCAATCCAGCAGATGTGATTGATGTGCTTTCCAAAGTTGGTGGATTGGATATCTGTGGAATGATGGGAGCGTTTTTAGGCGGTGCAATTTATCGTGTTCCGGTTTTAATAGACGGCTTCATTTCTGCTGTGGCTGCAAATTGTGCGGTTCGTTATGCACCAGCTTGCAAACCATTTCTCTATGCATCGCATTGTTCCGCAGAACCAGCAGGAAAGCTTGCTTTAGAAGCATTGCAGTTGCCTGCTTATTTGGAATGTGGGATGTGCTTAGGGGAAGGAACAGGTGCGGTAATCGGTGCAAAGCTATTTGATTTTGCACTGGCTGCCTATACAGAAGCAGCAAGCTTTCAACAGGCACAAGTAACGCCCTATCAGCCACTATAAGGAGAAGTGCATATGGAGAAAAAAATCATACTGGAACAGCCGATGGAAATCGAGAAAAAAAGTTTTTCCATCATTGAAGAACATTTGCAAGGCGTGACACTTCCAGATGCAGAACGCAGCATTTTAAAGCGTGTGATTCATACGACAGCGGATTTTGACTATATTCAGAATCTGGTTTTCTCTGAAACGGCTGTTTCTACAGCATTGGAAGCTTTACAGCAAGGGGCTGACATTGTTACAGATACCAACATGGCACTTTCTGGTATCAATAAACGTGCATTACAAAAGCTGGGCGGAACTGCACATTGTTTCATGGCAGATGAAGAAGTAGCAGCGATTGCAAAGCAAAAAGGTGTTACCAGAGCGATGGTTTCCATGGAAAAAGCCTGCTCCCTGTCAAAAGATTGCATCTTTGCCATTGGAAATGCACCAACTGCACTGATTCGCCTGTCGGAACTGATCGCAGAACAGAAGATTCAACCAAAGCTGATCATTGGCGTTCCGGTTGGATTTGTCAACGTCATCGAAGCAAAAGAATTGATTTTAGCTGGGACAACCCCGTATATTGTTGCAAAGGGAAATAAAGGTGGCAGTAATGTTGCAGCAGCCATTTGCAACGCTTTGCTCTATCAATTGATTCAACGGTAACAGAGGAGAACGGATTATGATTCATATCTATTGCGGAGATGGAAAGGGAAAAACAACGGCTGCAGTGGGGTTAGCGGTTCGCTGTGCCGGAGCAGGCGGAACGGTTCTGTTCTATCAGTTCATGAAACCGGAAACATCTAGCGAACGCATTGCCTTGCAGCAAATCCAAGGCATTACGGTACTCTCTGGCTATTCGATTCATCAATTTTCTTTTCGGATGACCCCAGAAGAAAAGGCAGAAGCTGCTATTGGTTATCAAAAACAGTGGCAATCACTATTAGAGCAGGTAAACCAAACGACTTACCAAATGCTGATTTTAGACGAATTGTTGTCTTGTATTTCGACGGGATTTTTGCCATTGGAAATGGTTTTGAGCGGCATGGAACAGCTGCCAAAAGAACTGGAAGTGGTCATTACGGGCAGAAATCCAGATGAAAAATTACTCGCCATTGCGGACTATATTACAGAAATGAAAAATATTCGGCATCCTTACGAAAAACACATTGCAGCTCGAAAAGGAATTGAATTTTAGCAAAAAATCCGGAAAAGCAATGGAAATGAAAAAAACAAGCTTTGTTTCTTTACAAATGCTTTCAGATGTGGTAAAATAAAAAAAATTGCACATCCACCCTATCAATCAAAAATATCTGAAACATCCGAGTCGTCAATTTACCTCATTTTGATAGGAATTGGGTGTTTTTCTTTTTATAAAAAAGAGGTGTTCAAGATGCAAATTCTCTTTTTTCGGCACAGCATGACCGCTGGAAACTTTGAACATCGTTATCTGGGCTGCAAAACAGATGAACCACTTTGCCAAGAGGGAATTGCTTTTGCAAAGCAACAGGTAAAACAGGGATCATTCTCATTGCCGGAGCAGGTATTTGTCAGCCCGATGCGACGTTGCCGAGAAACAGCATCCATCTTATTTCCCAATCTGAAGCAGCAAATTCATCCAGATTTACGGGAATGCAACTTTGGAATGTTTGAAGGGAAGAATTATCGGGAACTTTCCAACTGTCCCGAATATCAAGCATGGATTGACAGTGGTGGAACACTGCCATTTCCGGACGGAGAATCCCGAGAACAATTTCTGACCCGTTCCTGTGCAGCAGTTTCTGAGATTGTACAGACCTGTAAATCTGACCGAATTGCAATTGTTGCACATGGCGGAACGATGATGGCAGTATTTTCTGCCTGTGAGATGCATCAAAAATCATATTTTGACTGGAAAATTCCGCACTGTGAACCATTTCTCTGCGAGGTTTTCCGTAAAAATCCGTTGCAACTGCAATGGAAGGAGAGGAACTGACAATCATGTATTTGCAAATGGCTGGTCTGGATTATCATACCGCATCAATGGAACAACGAGAACCGTTTTCTTTTTCCAAAGAACAACAGGAAACCATTCTGAACACGTTAAAAGATTCTGTTCAGGGGGTCGTGTTGCTGAATACCTGCAATCGAACGGAGCTCTATCTTTCCAGTGATGTTCCCTGTCAACCATCGCAATGGCTGCTGCAATTTGCAAAGGAAACACATCCTTCCATAGAATCTGTTCCTTTTTATGAAAAATCCGGTATAGCTGCTGCTCGACATCTGATTGAAGTCGCCTGTGGACTGCATTCCCAGGTGTTACATGAAGAGCAGATTGTCACGCAAGTACAACAGGCAGTGAGACAGGCAAGGCAGCTGCAAACAACAGATGCCATTTTAGATACGCTTTTCCGAACAGCTGTTTCTGCTGGAAAATACGCATTGACACACATTTCCGATGCAGAAATTCCCGTTTCGCTTGCAGAAAAAGCCATTGAAACGATTGAACAGCAAGGATTTTCTCTGTCCAACAAGACGGGTCTGGTGATTGGAAATGGAAACATGGGACAACTGGCAGCACAACAGCTGATGAAACGAGGTTGTACGGTATATATTACCCTTCGGGCACATCACAATAGCAGCAGTATTGTTCCATTTGGAGCAATCCCAGTTCCCTACGAAAAACGAATGCAGTATGTAGCACAATCGGACTTGGTAATCAGTGCAACTAGAAGCCCACATTATACAATCACGGCAGAGCAGTTGCAAAGCATCGACAAAAAACCGAGTTATTTGGTTGATCTTGCTTTGCCAAGAGATATTGAGTTGACTTGTAAGGAAATTTCATCTGTGCATTGTCTGGATTTAGATGATTTTTCTGATGCAGCAGAACAACATCAGAATATGCAGGCTGCTTTGCAGGAGGTTGCAGAAAAATATACAACGGACTTTCAAGCCTGGCAGCAATATCGTGCTGCTATTCCGCACATTGCAGCATTGAAAGAGATGGTTGTTGCAAATTTATTGAGAAGTACAACCATGGATGCTGTTCGAACACAGCCAGATGCCGATAAAGTAATACAGGCAGCCGCAGAACGTACCATTGATTTGATTATGGGAAACATGCGGGAATGGATTACACCGGAGCAGGTGGAACACTGCTGCCAAAAGATTGCATCCCATTCCAGACTACCACAAAAGGGGGTAACCGTATGAAACTACAGCGAATCCGAATTGGAAGCCGTGCCAGCCGATTGGCAGTGATACAAAGTGAATGGGTAATGCAGCAGATTCATCAAATTGCCCCAGAAATACAATTGGAATTGGTGACCATGCAGACAACTGGGGACAAGATCCTTCATAAAACATTGGATCAAATTGGAGGAAAAGGGCTATTTTTAAAAGAACTGGATGCCGCTTTGCTTGCAAACGAAGTAGACCTTTGCGTGCATAGCCTAAAAGATGTCCCTGTTCTAGAAAATCCTGCTCTCCCGATTGGGGCTTATCCAAGACGAGCACCTGCTTGTGATGCAATAGTACTTCCAAAACAGCAATCTTTTGCAGATTGGGATCAGTCATTACCAGTTGGCTCTGCCAGCAGCCGTAGAACCTTACAATTTCAAATGCAATACCCAGATTGTACCGTCCATCCGATTCGTGGGAATGTTTTGACACGATTAGAAAAATTAGACCGTGGAGAATATGGAGCGTTGATTTTGGCAGAAGCCGGATTACAGCGTCTGGGGTTGGAATGCCGAATCACAAGACGATTTTCCCCAGCAGAAATCGTTCCGGCAGCTGGGCAGGGCATCCTTGCAGTACAAGGACGAGCAGGTGAATATACAGACTTGCTACAACGCCTTAACGACCCACAGGCAGCATTTTGTGCGAAAATAGAGCGAGCCGTTTCCAAAGCATTAAACGGGGATTGCACCGCTCCGATTGGTGTATATGCAGATTTGCAAGGGGAGCACGTAACGCTCTATGGATTCTATGCAGAAGATGGCATTGGTATAAAAAGCACCTTGACAGGTTCTGTTACACAGGCAGAATCTTTAGCAAACACTTTTGCAGAACAATTGAAACAGCAAGTACAAGAAAAAAAGGAAGCGATGTTATGAATTTGATTCAACGACCAAGACGGTTGAGAAATGGTTCTGTATTACGCAGCATGGTACGGGAAACCAGAATTTCTGCGGATACCTTGATTTATCCGATGTTTGTCATAGAAGGAACGAATATCAAAGAAGAGATTGCAACCATGACGGGGCAGTATCGTTGGAGCATTGACCGGATGGATGAAATCTTGCAGGAATTGACAGATGCAGGCGTGAAAAGTGTTCTGCTCTTTGGCATTCCGAAAAAAAAAGATGAAATTGGTAGCAGTGCTTGGGCAGAAGATGGTATTGTGCAACAGGCGATTCGCCACATCAAACAGCAGTTTCCACAACTCTATGTCATCACGGATGTTTGTATGTGTGAATATACTTCACATGGACATTGCGGAATTTTGTGTGGGCATTCTGTCGACAATGACCAGACGTTAGAAGTTCTTGCGAAAACGGCACTCTCTCATGTGCAAGCTGGTGCAGATATGGTTGCACCGTCCGATATGATGGATGGCAGAGTTGGAAAAATTCGTGCAATTTTAGACGAAAATGGATTTAGCAACACACCAATTATGTCGTATTCTGTGAAATATGCCTCGGCATTTTATGGGCCATTTCGAGATGCAGCCGGTTCTGCTCCGGCATTTGGCGATAGAAAAGGCTATCAGATGGATCCGCATAACCTACAAGAAGCCATTCGAGAAGCAGAACTGGACATTCAAGAAGGTGCAGATATCTTGATGGTAAAGCCTGGCATGGCATATTTGGATGTGCTGTATGCGTTAAAAGAACGGTTTCCATATCCAATTGCCACTTATAGCGTGAGTGGCGAATATGCAATGATAAAAGCAGCTGCGATGGCAGGTTATGTAGATGAAGCTGCGTTGGTGTGTGAATCAGCGGTTTGTATGTATCGTGCTGGTGCAGATTTGTTAATCACATACTTTGCAAAAGAACTAGCACAATTCATCAAAGAGGGGAGAATTGGATAATGCAGACAACACAAT
>CABQIF010000064.1 GCA_902464115.1 uncultured Ruminococcus sp.
TCGCCGTGAAAGTCAGAACCGCAGGTGCAGAACAAGCCATGCTGGGCGGCAACCGCTGCATACCATGCCATTTCTTCCGGAGAATGCGTGCTGTAATAGGCTTCAATGCCCCACAAGCCAGCCTTGCAGAGCGTGGATAGCAGCTGCAAAAATTCCGGCTGCGAGAGGTTCAGCTTAGAGGGGTGAGCGAGAACGGCGATGCCGCCGGCTGCCTGAATCAGATGAATGCTTTCCACAGCGGTTGGTTTGGGACGCTCTACTTTCTCCAGAAATTCCGGTGTGCCCAGATAACGGTCAAATGCCTCTGCAACGCTGGACACATAGCCCTTTAAAAGCATGGTTTTTGCAACATGCGGTCTGCCTGTGGTGCAGCCGTTGTTCGCAGCAGCGACTTCCTCGATGGTAACAGGAACGCCTTTTTCCGCCAAAAATGCCAGCATCCGTTCCCGTCTGCCCTGCCGGAGCGTGCGGTTACGGGTGATATAGGCTTGCAGGTCTGCGTTTTCGCCGTCAATGCCATAGCCCAAAATATGCAGCTGCGGATTTTCTTTTGCACTGATTTCAATGCCGGGGAAAATTTGCAGCTGTGGGAACGCTTTGGCAGCCTGCTTGCCCCGTGCAATGCCGGAAACCGCATCGTGGTCGGTGATGGCTAAGGCACAGATCCCAGCGGCAGCAGCTTTCTGTACCAGTTCTTCCGGTGTATATTGTCCGTCCGAGCAGGTGGTGTGGGTGTGGAGATCAATTCGCATCGTGGAAACTCCTTTCTGATAAAAAAAGAAAAAAGGACAGAATATCGCCCTTTTTTCATGGTTATGTGGTCAATAGATTTGCAAACGCTTCGGTTTCTGTGTAGGTGTCTGTGTGGCAGAGAAACAGCACTTGCTGATAGTCTGCGGCAGCTGGAAGCGTTGTGCTGTGGTGCAGGTCAACCAGATAGATGGTTTCATAGTGCTGTGCCAAAAAGGGGATCATACAGTCTGCCCACTCATCCTTGATGACCAACAATTTCTTCCCGTTCTGGACGTTGGTGGTTACAACTTGCAGCGGAGCAGGCTCACCCAGATAAAATTGATAAGGGTTCTCGGTCTGCAACGCATCGGTATCATAGAGTGAATCGAGTTCTTTTTTCGAGCCGTCCTGTAGTGTAGTTGTAACCGTGCAGGTGAGCGGATTGCTGTTATTTTCATAGACATCAATCAGATCCGGCATGACAGCATCCGCCTGTGTTGCCTGATATAACGCCCCTCTTGCATCGCTTTTCACGTGGGAAACGGTGTAGTGGTCGTATGAAATCGGCACAAAGCCCAGCTTTTGAATGACACTGCGGTAAACGCTATATGCTCCGTAGCTTGTCCAGTAGGGAAATGTGCGGTAATAGATATAGTCATTGGACTCTGCTTCCAGAATATAATAGGCATCTGTTTTTCGGATATGCAGGTCAATGGCGTTGTAGAACTGCTTGATGGCAGGTTTTTGCTCCACATAGGGCATACCATCCGGAAAGGCATCGCTGTAAAAAGAAGCAGCGTCTGGAATGGCAGTCACGCAGATGGGGAGTTCTGTTTCCTGATAAAATTGATTGATGATGTCGGCGGTGTTGGAGAGTGCCGTTTCAGAGAGTGGCTTTGGCAGGGCATACAATGCCGTTTCCCCAATGTAAACGCCGTTTCGCTGGCGGTTGCCCAGCTGCATTTGCAGGGCAGTATACCATTTCTGGATAAATGTGGGCTGCGAGCTGGTTTTCAGGGAGGCAGTCAAGGGATGTTCGAGCATATTTTTTCCGCAAAGCAGCATCATGCCGACAAAACAGGGCAGCAGCAGCCAAAAAGACAGTCGATTTTTCTTCATGAGCACGCCTCCTTTCAAACGATTCAAGAAACAATTACCAACGGAAGAACAGTGGCGGGACAGCATCGCTTGCCATTGCAAGCACGCTCAGCCCCAGAAAGAGCACATCACTCAGCGGAACAATAATCGTTGGAATCCAAGCGGTCAGCGTTCGTTTTTTCAACCACTTTTGAATAGAACGATGCCAGCCACTTGTACAGAATCCGGCGATCAGCAGCAACAACAAGCTGCTTTGCAGGAAATACAGATCCTGATAGCTGACAGCATCCTTGCTCAGTCCGAGCAGATTGCCCCATGTTTGAACGGCTTCTGTCAGGGTGTCCGAGCAGAACAGACTCCATGCAAACACGCTGCAAACAATGGATAAGAGCCAATGAATTACCGTTGGAAATTTCCACTTTTTCTGGACATCCTCGAACCATGCTACGACCACACCAATCAACAGACCACCAAGGAATCCAGTCAGCGTTCCCCGACAGAACCAGCCTAAAATACTATAAACAAACAGTATTTGCATCCATAGAGCATTTTCTGTTTGTTTTGTTGGAGAAAATGCACGGGAAAACCAACGCAGAACCGTTCGATTCCAGTTCTGGAGAAAGACAGAAAGTTGCTTGTTCCAGAGTGGAAGACGACTGTTCTTTGGCAGGGTGTAGCCATAGCAGGCAGCAATGCCCCTTGCCATGTCCGTATATCCGGTGATTTGAAAATAGACATACAGGAAGAAGAGCAGCTGATACAGCCACGAGAAAAAGAGCGTGTTATGTTCTTTGCTGGCAGCCTGCATTTGCTGAATCATCAAGTAAAACTGTCCGCTGAGCAGCACGGCTTTTGCCAACCCGCAGATTAGTTGATGCAAGCCGTTTCCAATTTGTTCCACCTGACAGCGGCGGTCTGGCTGGATGCGGTGAAACGTGGAAACGGAGAAATAAGGCCCAAATAAAAGTTTGGGATAGAAACAGAAATAAAAGGCAAAGGAACTGCGATGCCGTTCCGGCAAAATCGCACGCCGAAAAATCAGATGCACATAGGAAATGCTTTGCAGTGCCAGAATCGAGATGCCGACTGGATAGAGTGCCATCCCAAACAAATGTCCTTCATGCGGCGGTCGGAGAACGAACAGAGCAACGATATAGATGGCATCGTGAAACAGCAACAGCAGCCGAGCCGGAAGGGTTCGGGGTGAGAGATGGGCAAGCAGCCGGCTGAACAGACCCGTCAGGAAAATCAACCCGAAGAAGAGCAGGCTACATTCTGCCTGCCAGAGCACCAGAAATAGAATGCTTGTTCCGAACAGAACAGGCTGCTGCCAACGCTGCGGAACACAGTGATAAACCAGTAACGAGAGGGGAAACAGGATAAATAAAAACAGGAAATTCAGAAACAATTCTGCACCTCCTTCCAATATAGATGGAAAATGCTTATGCCAGCTGTTCCATCATCTGAAAAAATGCTTCTTTAGTGTACATGGTGTTGAGGACTTCCAGCAGGGATGTGGTAGACATCCGAGCCGGCAGAGCCAATTGTTTCTGCAAGGCTCTGCGGCGGTCGCTGCTGTCTGCCTGTCCGTTTAGTCCGACCGTGTACAGGTCATAGGCAGTAATCTGTTCTTCTGGAGCTTTTGGAGCAGCTTCTTCTGTCAGAACTCCAGCCCGTTCGAGGGCTGCCAGCAGCAATTCTTTCCGGATGCCCTCCACGCCGAGTTTGCCCTCTGCGGAGGGTTTTTCTTTGCGGTGTTCTTTTCCATAGACATCCGGCGTGTAGACCTGATAGACCGTGCCCTGTTGAATTGCCCCCTTGAGGTAGTTCCGAATCTGAAACCCTGCCCGGTCAGCATCGGTCATGAGGATCACGCCCGTGGTGCGGGCATAGTAGCGAATCAAGTCCAGCTGTTCCGGATTCTTATAGATTTGAAAGCCATTGGTCACCAAGATGACGGCATCCACAATGGAAGAGAGTTTGATTTTGTCATATTTGCCCTCCACCACAATGGCTTGTTTGATATGAATCATAGGGAATCCTCCTGTTTTTCCGGCATGGTCAACATCTTGACAATTGCCGTTTCGATGGCAGTTCGTTCCGGAATGGCAGTGCTGTTGCAGGTCTGTTCCAAGTCCCTTAGAATTGCAAGACATGCCCGAATGCGAGCGATGGGAATCCGGCTGCAATCCCGATAGGCGTTCCGCACCTGAAAGTCAAAGCGGTAGCCGAAATCCTGCTTCATGTCTGCCTGTGGGATGTGATTGCGAACGGCAGCGGCTGCCCGATACAAATCTAAAAAAGCAGAGTTGAGAGCCGCCAGCAGCACCGGACGTTCCACCCGCATGGTGAACAGTTGCTCGAGTGCCTGCATGGCAGCGGTTGCACGCTGCTGGACGACTGCTCCGGCGAGGGAGAAAGTTGTGGCGGAAACAGTCGGTAATACGAGGTCTTGAATCATCTCTCTGGTAATCGTTCCGCCGTCTGCACAGGCACAGAGTTTCTCCAGTTCGGAACGCAGCAAGAGTGTGTCTCCGTTGCAGCGGCTGACGATTTCTTCCGCATCGGATTCGGCGAGGGTGCAGCCGGCTTGTTTTGCCTGACTGCAAAGCTGCCGTACAAGTTCAGAAAGACTGGCAGGAACTGCTTCACAGACTGTTCCATGCTTGGCGATCCAGTCAATCAGCTTTTTATTTTTTCCGGAAACGCTGCGTCTGCCGTCTTTGACATCAAATCCAGTAATTTGAAAGATGAGAACGGTCACGCCGGAGATGGTTTTCAACAATTCCATCAGCTGTTGAAAACCAGGTTCTCGCAGGCTCTCTGCATTCAAATCATGGATGAGAATGCAGTTATACGGGGCGAACAGCGAGAACATCTGTGCAGCGTCTTCGAGTTCCCGTAAATCGAGTTTTTTGCCGTCTAATTTTGTCAGAGCGGATTCCGGCTGTTGGTTGGTTGCGACTTGAACCAGCTGGTCAGTCAGTTCTGCAACTTGTACCAAATCCGCACCATATAGGTAATAGAAATTTTGCAGCGGTTCTTTTCGCAGAGCCGTGCGGAACGCTTTTGCGGTCTGAACTGCCATGGCATTCCCTCCTTTTTATAAAGCTTTTGCCCGAATTTGCCCCTGTGGCGAAAGGGCAACTTGTATCTCATCGCTTTGTAATAGTGCAGCCAATTCTGTGCCCCGTTGCTCGGTCAACATCCACTCCTGATGCACAGATAACAGGGTAAAATCTGCCTGTTGAGCTTCCCGAATGGCGGTATCATATGCTTTAAGCGAAACCGTAATGGTTCGTCCGGCACAAGTTACTTGCAAGGCGGAGGAATCCCACACGATTTCATAGGCGTTTCGGGTGTTTGCAGACACCGTGAACCGTTCCGCCTGCTGGGGATACTGTCCGCAAACGGTATCCTCTGCCCGACAAAAGCTGCCTGTTGGAATCAGAACTGCTGAACAGGAAACAGAAGAAAGCGTTGTATCATAAGCGGCTTCCATCTGCGGTACATTCTGGAGCAGGAACAGCGTTTCTATGTGCGAAATGTCATGCTTTTGCAGGTAGGTCTGGACATACTGCGGATTTTTTGCATGTCCGGTGAGGTCGAACACATCCACCATGTTCCCATACTGGACAATCACAACCGCCTCGGCACGCCTGCCAAGCACAGAGAGAAACAGCGTGTTTCGCTGAAGTCCAAGCATGCCAACTTGTACCACAGTCAGAAGTGCAAGCTGTCCGCAGAGCAGACCGCACAACAGCTTTTTCCGTGGCAGATAGCACCAAATCAAAAAGACGATCAGCGACAGCCCCAGCAGCATCATCGGGAATGTGTTTCCCGAATTGGAGAACCGCAGCGGCAAAAATTTCTCCAGCCAGAGTACTGCTTTCGTCACCCATTCACAACAGACCATTGCCATTCCGGCGAAAAAGGTTGCCAGTACACCGCCCGTGAGAACGGTCAGAACCGTGCAGATTAAAATCAGCGAGCAGAACGGCATGAGAAAGACATTGGTCAGCGGAGAAAGCAGGGAGGTTTCTGAGAAAAACAAGCTGCTGATAGGCAGCGTGCAGCAGAAAACCAGTGCCATCGAGAGAATTTGTTTCCCCAGCCGTCCGAAGATGGTTTTTGGATGCAGGGAACGGGTGAGATAGGGAGCGAACACGCCCACGCCAAACGTACCGCTGACCGAGAGCAGAAACGAAACATCCCGAATCAGATAGGGCTGCGGAAGAGCCAGTACCAGAAATGCAATGGCAAGGGCGTTGCCCGTGCTGGATTTGCGGTAGAAAATCGTTCCGCTATGAGCCAGCAAGACCATCAGCCCTGCACGCAAAATGGAAATGGGAGATTCCGTCAGCAGCGTAAACAATCCAATCAATCCGCCTGTGAGCAGCAGCCGTAGAAAGCGAGTCAGCCGGTATCTGCCAATATACACCAGCGGCATTAAAAGAACGACCATGTGAAATCCGGAGACAGAAAGCACGTGCCCGATGCCACTTCTTAAAAATGCCTGTTTGATTTGGTCGTTGAGGAGCTGCTTTTGCCCGAACAGCATTGCAATCATGATGCTGCCATCGGTCGTTCCGGCGAAGTGGAGAATCTTTTTCTGAAGCTGTTCCCGCAGCTGTTCCGTGAAGCGGTGCAGTGGGTAACCTGCCGTTGGCGTATGCGTCACCGCCACATCGGAACTTGCCTGCAGAAAAATCGACTTTGCCTTGTAATATGCTGTTCCATCAAATAAATAGTTGGAACTGGGAAGTTTCATTGCACCGGATAGGGTTAGGATGTCCCCATAGTTGCAGCCATAGTCATTTGTATAACAGAGAATGGTAGCCGATGTACCATCTGGAAACGTGCCCTTTACCTGATAGCTTGCTTTATCGCTGTTGAAAATAGTCTGATGTGTGACGGTTCCGGTGAAGGTGGTTTCCTGTCCGGCGTAGGAGATTACAGGGTCATAGACCAGTTTCGTATAGCCATAATACCAGCCGCCGCTGATGGTAAATGCTGCGAGCAACACGATAACTGCACAACGGGAGAGCCGATGCTTTCCATATAGCAGCCAGAGAAATCCGCCCACGAACAGCAAGCCGCACCAGAAAAACCGCAATGGAAAAGAAGAAGCAAAAAATAGTCCTGCTGCGGCTGCAACACTCAGGTATCCCATTTTTTGCTTCATTTTCTTTTTATTGGTCGAAATCATTCCACCTCGAAGAGGGGCAGCGGTGCTAATGCAATGATGTCTGGGCGGTCGATGGCATCGCCTTCCGCTAAGACAGTTGCTTTTCCGGCAACAATGCCGCCAGCTTCACGGGTGAGGGCTTCGAGGGCGGCGATGGATTCTCCAGTGCTGATGACATCATCCACCAGGAGAATGCGTTTGCCCTGAAACCATGCTGCCTTTTCGCCGTCTAAATACAAGGTCTGCGGAGCAGCCGTTGTAATGGAGTGGACAGAAACGGAAATGCAGTCGGTCATATAACCCTTGATGGATTTTCTGGCAACGACATACGGCTTTCCAGTCTGTCGGGAGAGTTCATAGGCAAGCGGAATGCCTTTGGATTCTGCGGTCATGATGTAATCATAGTTGCAGTCTGCACATTTTTCCGCCAGTTCTTTGGCACAAGCCACAGTCAATTCCACGTCGGAAAAGAGAATAAATGCAGCGATTTCCAACTTGTCGGAAATGCGGCAGCGTTTCAGCTTGCGGGTCAGTCCGGCAACTTGTAAGGTGTAATATTCTGCCATGGGTCGAAAGACTCCTTTCTAATTCAAAGACCATCGAGTTTTTCAGGAATGCACATGATTCTGCAACTGGGCAAGAAAAGCATCTGTACCGAGGTAAAGTTCTTTTTCCAGCCGAAGATTTCCCTGTTTGGTGCGAAGCAAAAAGCCGTCATCTTTGCATTTGATGGCTTCCACGTCTGCGAACGAGTACGTTTGTGGCTTCCGGAACAGCGTCCGAACCGTAAAGCCTGCTTCGTCATAGGTGATTCGAAACCGTTTGGTATACAGGAACAGAAATACAGCTGTGAGCAGAAATGCAACTGCCAGCACAACAAACAAGGGACTTTGGTCTTCTGTTTTGGCGAATCGTTTCAGAGCCAGAAAAAAGATGCCCACCACCAAAGCGACCCCCGTAAAGATGGAAAACGATTTGGAGGGTTTCACGATACCATGCTCAATGGTTGCAGATTCAGCAGGTTTGAAATGTCCCATCGGGAGATTCCTTTCTAAAGACGGGAACAAGGCGAGGGAACTGCTTTCCAAAAACCAGTTCCCATCGTTGCCCCTGTGTGATTATTCCGCTGCCTGAACAGATTCCTTGCCCCAGCCCATCTTGACACCAGCCAGCATATGGAAATGCAGGTGGTGAACGGTCTGACCGGCATTTTCTCCGCAGTTGGTAATGATGCGGAATCCGTCAGAGATGCCTTCCTTTGCTGCAATCTTGGCAGCCACTTCATAGATGTGAGCGACCACACCGGAATTTTCCGGTGTAATGTCGGCAGCACAAGCGATGTGCTGCTTCGGAATCAGCAGATAGTGAATCGGTGCGATTGGTGCAATGTCCTTGAAGACATAGACTGTATCATCTTCATAAACCTTTGTGCTTGGAATTTTTCCAGCAGCAATGCTGCAAAACAGACAATCTTCCATTTTTTAACCCTCCGAAATCAAGTTACGAATAATGTTTTCTGCTGCCATGAGGGCTTCGTCGATCATATAAGTCTGACCAACGCCAGCCATTGCCTGTTCTGCCTTACCGCCGCCCTTGCCGCCGGTATAAGCAGCAACACGCTGCACGATTTGACCAGCATGTGCACCATGTGCAATGGCTGCCTTGGAGCAAGCACAAAGCAGGCTGCCCTTGCCGCCCTGAACACCAGCCAGTACAGCAATGTATGGTTCATCCATAGCCTTGATGCGGTCGCCCATCTTCCGGAGCATCTGCGGATTTACGCCATTGAGCATTGCAGAAATTACTTTCACGCCCTTTACTTCATTGACGTTGTTGAATGCGGCTTCAATCTGTGCATCGGAAATCTTCTGGTTCAGGGATTCCAGTGCACGGTCTTTTTCTTTCAGTTCTGCCATAACGCTGGTGCAGCGTTCTGCCAGTTCCGAAACATTGCCCAGCTTCAGAGCGTGTGCAGCCTGCTGCATTTCGAGCTGTGCAGCATCCAGCAGACGGAGAACGCCCGTGCCAGTAACAGCTTCGATTCGGCGAACACCCGATGCAACGGAGTTTTCCGAAACGATGCGGAACAAGCCCAGCTTTGCAGTGTTATCAACGTGTGTACCGCCGCAGAATTCAACGGAGAAATCCGAAACGCTGACAACCCGAACAACATCGCCGTACTTTTCGCCGAAGAGTGCCATTGCACCCCGTTTTCTTGCCTCAGCAATTGGCAGGGATTCAGTCGTCACCGGAATGGCTGCCAGAATCTTTTCGTTGACCAGCTGTTCCACTTTCTGGATTTCTTCCTTGGTCATAGCGGAGAAGTGTGAGAAGTCGAACCGACAGGACTGTGGGGTTACCAGCTGACCAGCCTGATGAACGTGGTCGCCCAGAACTTCTCGCAGAGCAGCCTGCAACAGGTGAGCAGCGGTGTGATTCCGCATGGTTGCACGGCGAACATCTTCTGCAACGGCAGCAGTCACAACGTCACCAACGTGCAGATCGCCGTCTTCGACGGTTGCAATGTGCAGGTAATGGCCATCTTCATTCTTGCTGGTGCTGCTGACGGTTGCGGTGCAGGATGCAGTCGAAATCGTACCGCAGTCGCCAACCTGTCCGCCGCTTTCTGCATAGAACGGGGTCTTGTCCAGAACAATGACAACGGTGTCGCCCTCAACGGCAACATCAATGGCATCCTGTTCCTTATAAATCGCAATGATTTTTGCATCGGTTTCAGTGAGGTGTTCATAGCCGGTGAATACCGTCTTTTCTCCGGCAATGCGGATGCTGTTGCCTGCCCAGGAAGAGCCAGCCTTTGCGAGGTGGTCAGCCTGTGACTTTTCACGCTGTGCCTTTACCAGAGCATCAAAGCCTTCCCGGTCAACAGAAACGCCCTGTTCTGCAGCGATTTCCATCGTCAAATCAATCGGGAATCCGTAGGTATCGCTCAGCTTGAACGCATCTTCGCCGGAGATTTCCTTCTGGTCAATCTGGTCGAGAATCTGATTCAGCATTGCCATGCCGTTATCAACGGTTTTTGCAAAGGTTTCTTCTTCCACCTGTACAATCTTGCGGATGTACGCTTTCTTTTCTTCCAGTTCCGGATAAGCCATCCGATTTTCTGCAATGACGGTATCACAAACTTCATACAGGAACGGCTTTTCGATGCCAATCAGTCTGCCGTACCGAGCGGCACGCCGCAGCAATCTCCGCAAAACATAGCCTCTGCCAGCGTTGGACGGCATAACACCATCGCCAATCATAAAGGTGGTGCTGCGGATGTGGTCGGTGATGACACGCAGAGCAACGTCTGTCTTGTCATCGGTATGGTAAGCAACGTTTGCAATCTTGCAGACATGCTTCATGATGTTCTGAACGGTGTCCACTTCAAAGAGGTTGTCCACGCCCTGCATGATGCAAGCCAGACGTTCCAGACCCATACCGGTATCAATGTTCTTGTGTTCCATTTCGGTGTAGTGTCCGTTGCCGTCGCTGTTGAACTGGCTGAATACCAAGTTCCAAACTTCGACGTAACGGTCGCAGTCACAGCCAACGCCGCAGGTTGGCTTTCCGCAGCCCTTTTCTTCGCCACGGTCGAAATAGATTTCCGAACACGGACCACATGGGCCAGAGCCGTGTTCCCAGAAGTTATCTTCTCTGCCCAGCCGCTTCATGTGAGACGGTTCGACACCCATGTGCTTTGTCCAGAGGTCGTATGCTTCATCATCGTTTTCAAAGACGGAAACATACAGCTTATCAACTGGCATTTCCAGTTCTTTGGTGAAGAATTCCCATGCCCATTCGATCGCCTGCTTCTTGAAGTAGTCGCCGAAAGAGAAGTTACCCAGCATTTCAAAATACGTGCCGTGACGGGCAGTCTGTCCAACCCGTTCGATATCCGGTGTCCGGATGCACTTCTGACAGGTAGTGACCCGTACATTCGGCGGAACAGCCTGTCCCAGGAAGTACTTTTTCAGCGGTGCCATACCGGAGTTGATGAGCAGCAAGCTCTTGTCGCCCTGCGGAATCAGGGAAAAGCTTGGCAGCCGGGTATGGTTCTTGCTTTCAAAGAAAGAAAGGTATTTTTCTCTCAGTTCGTTTAATCCTTGCCATTTCATGGTGAAAATGCTCCTTTTTGATTGGTCAATTTTGGATTTTCACAGAAAAAAGCCCTCGCCGCCAAATGGGACGAAGGCATTCGTGTTACCACCCAAGTTCAAATGCAGTCTGTACCTGCATTCCTCGTTGTTCTTTAACGCAGAACATACGTTTCCGTTTCCGGAAACAGCTCCGGAGTAGCACCCGTTTCTTCGCTGCATACATTCCACCAGCAGTATGCTCTCTGTGGGGCGAAGGGAGGACGGTCAGTTCCATCGTTGCCATATAGGAGTAGTATAACAGATTTTTTGCGACTTGTCAACGCTTTTTTACAAAAAATGGGGGAAAAAGATTGTAACCAGACGGGTTTTGTCGATTTGTTCCGGGAACTGGAAATTTTCGAACAGACCGCTTGAAAACCAAGAAAAATTATGGTATAATAACAGGGCACAGAAAACAGATGTCCCGTCTTTGGAAAAAGAATCGGATATCCGGTTGAATTTTCAATCGTTGTGTGGTATAATGAAAAACGGCAGAATCGACAACAGGAAGGAACGAAGAACCATGGAACTTGCAGCAGCCAAAAAACGGATTGCGGAGCTTTCCAAAGAATTGGAAGCCCATAATTATCGGTATTATGTATTGAATGACCCGACCGTTTCGGATTTTTCTTATGATGAGATGATGCGGGAGCTGCGGGAACTGGAAGCAGCGTTTCCCTCGTTGCAGCTGCCGACCTCGCCGACCCAACGGGTAGGCGGTGTGGCATCCAGTACCTTTGAAAAGGTGCAGCATGCCGTCCAGATGATGAGCTTGCAGGATGTCTTTTCGTTTGCAGAAGTATCGGCGTTTCTGACTCGCTGCAAAGAGCAGTTTTCCAATCCGGAATTTGTGGTAGAGCCAAAAATCGACGGGCTTTCTGTTTCGCTGGAATATACCAACGGTGTCTTCACCCGTGGCTCGACCCGTGGTGACGGGTTTGTCGGGGAAGATGTCACCGAAAACCTGAAAACGATTCGTTCGATTCCGCTGCACTTGGAAGATGCTCCGGCATTTTTAGAAGTGCGTGGAGAAGTTTATATGCCGAGAGAGCGGTTTTTGTCGCTGACGGAAGAGCAGGAACAGAACGGGGAAACGCCGTTCAAGAATCCACGAAAT
>CABQIF010000065.1 GCA_902464115.1 uncultured Ruminococcus sp.
TTCTTATTCCTGATAGAACGGTTTTGTTCTCTCCAGAATGCTCTTGCTCATGTCGTGCTGTGTGGTGATGATTCCCGGCGGGTTTCCGTTGGTGTGACGGTTTACAATCTGTGCAGCCGGCTGGAACAGGCTCTTGGTATCTTCTACCTGGTCGCAATCCAGAACCAGCATGATGCTTTCCTTGTTGCCAACCCGCATACCGGTCATATAAGCAGCATGTACTTCCGGCACTTCTTCAAAGTGTGCAGAGAGTTCCTTCATCAGGTCGATCGGCTTGTCCTTCAGGTCAAACAACTGTACCCGATTTTGCTGCTGCTGCCGCTGATAATGTACAAACCGCTTTGCCAGGTCAATGACATTTGCCTTCGGCATCGCAACAGATTCGCCTTCCCGGAACGGGTTTACCACAATGCCTTCTGCATCGCCGTTCTGCTGGAACATTGCTGCATACTGCAAGAACGGAATGATCATGGTTCTGTATTCCGGCGGATTCTGCCAGCGATTCAGTTCTTCCATGTCGGTAAATGCCGGGAAGAACTTCTTGTCGTTGTTCTGTACCATTACGAACTTGATCTGCGTCTGGTGCTTTTCGCCATCTTCCATGTTCAAATCCTGTTCTGCGTTAATCAGCTGTACCGGAGCAATGACCTGCGACCGGAACAGAGCGTCGATCATCGGCAGTTCGGTTTCCTGTGTGCTCTTCTTGCGGAATGCTGCAATTGCACCAACCAGCTGCGGGTTCGACAAAGTAGAAGCATCTGCAAAGGCAACCTTCGGATTCAGCGTCGGTTCTGGCAACGGTTCGTTGCGATATTCCGAAGCTGCCGGCGGCAGGGTCACGCCAGTAATCTGTGCCACGTTTGCACGATTTACTAAAAAGCCCTGTTCTGCCGGATTGATGACAATACCAGAAGCTTCACCGGAACGCTGCATCAGGTTTGCATACTGTTCTACGGTCATAGTAATGGTATTGATCTCCGGATCATTTCTCCACTTCAATACTTCCAGCCAGTCGGTAAATGCCGGAAAATACCGGCTGCCGTCCTTCTGCTGCAGCATGGTAAATTTCGCATTGGTCTGGAACTGCTTGCCGTCGCTCAAGTCCAAATTTTCCGGCATATCCTCAATAATAACCGGAGCAATCAGCTGTACTTCCTTTAATGTTTCAAATACCTTTTTTGCAGCTTCCTGTGTGTTGTGTTCTTTAAGTTCTGCCAGAGCTTCCACGAGCTGTGGATTCTTAACAGTTGGTTTCTTTAATTTTGCCAATTTCGTTCACCTCATTTTATTATTCACCCGAAATGGATAGATTCAGTATAGCACATTATGCACAAAATTGCAAGTGAAAATCAAAAAAAATTTTATGCAAACCGGAATCTCATGAAAAAACCGCCGATTTTTCCGGCAATTTCCACAGACTTTCCAGAAAAATTTTTTGTGTTCTGGCGATGGAATTTGTAACTTTCTCCAGAGATTCGACAAAAATTCTGATTTTCTGCAAAGATTATTCATCTTTCTGTTTTTAAAAAAAATCGGAAGTTTCTCTGACAGCGATCTGTCATCTGAAAACTCCCGAATCTTTTTCGCATACATACAAGAAAGCGATGTTTTATACCTTACACACGTTCTACTTTTCCGGAACGGAGGCATCTGGAGCAAACATATACGTGGCAGGGAGTACCCTTCACAACTGCCTTTACTCGCTTTACATTGGGCTTCCATGTTCTGTTGGAGCGTCTGTGAGAGTGGGACACCTTGATACCGAATGTAACACCCTTACCGCAAAATTCGCATTTTGCCATATTCTACTGCACCTCCTTAAACAAACTAACGGACTCTATTATACCATATTGCAATCAAAAATGCAAGCCCTTTTTTTCATTTTTTGAAAATTTTTTTTGAACATCGGAAATCTGCATTTTTCACTTGAAAAAATAAGGAAAATCCGGTATAATAAAAAGAATACTAAAAATAAGAGGTGAACCATACTATGAATCTATTGTCCATGAATAAGGAACAGCTCCTGACGATGCTGATCGCCCGGGTCATCATCATTCTGCTGATTTTACCGCTGCATGAATTTGCACATGCCTGGGTCGCCCGTCTTTGCGGCGATGACACCGCAGACTCGAAGGGCAGACTGACCCTGAACCCCTTTTCCCATGTTGACCCCTTCGGGGCGATCTTGCTGTTGTTGACGGGGTTCGGCTGGGCAAAGCCCGTTCCCATCAATCCGAACCGCATGCGAAACCCTCGCACCGGTGTCATCTGGACATCTTTGGCTGGGCCTGCTTCCAACCTGCTCATCGCCTTTGTCATGATGATTCCATTTCGGATTTTAGAGAACATTCCGATTTCCTCAGAGGCGATGTACAACACCCTCTCGATTATTTACAGTATTCTCTATTTCTTTATCCTCGTGAACATCGGGCTGGCAGTCTTTAACCTGATTCCGATTCCGCCGCTGGACGGCTCAAATATCCTGATGGGATTCCTGCCGTATAAAGCCATCTACTGGGTACAGCAGCATCGGCAGGTGATTTCGTTTGTGTTCCTGATTCTGATTTTCTCTGATTTTCTGGACACACCGCTTTCCTACTTACAGCAGCTGATTTTCAAGGGCTTTATGTTCCTGACGAACTGGGTACCCCTGATGGTCAGCGGACTGACAGGTTAATGACAGACGATGCAGCAACTTTCTTTTGAAATCAACGGGGTTACAACCCCTATGGACGTGCTCTTGACGCTGATTGCAAAGCACAAGCTGAACATCTATGACATTGCCATTTCGCAGCTGCTGGAACAATACCTGAACTATCTGGCAGACTGTCAGGAACAGGATTTAGAGCTTGCCGGAGCATTCCTTGAAATGGCTGCCCGACTCATCTACTTGAAAACGGCTGCCCTGCTGCCAAAGCCGCAGGAGGCACAGGCGGACAAAGAGGACTTGCAGGAATCCTTGCTGCTCTATGCACGCTGTAAGCAGGCAGCGACGATTCTTGCCGGACGATACAAAGAACAGCAGCCGTTCTGCCGGCAGCCTATGCCGCTGCCCGAACCGCAAAAAACCTATTTGCGTACCTATCCGGCAGAGGTGCTTCGCAGCAGCTTTCTCTCCATCGGGAAGAAACAGCTGCCGCCCTCCAAGGCTGCCATGCAGGAGAAATTACAGCGAGTGGTTAGCCCGAAAACCGTTTCGGTCTTCTCGAAAATTGTCTGGCTGATGCGAAAGGTTTCCCATGCAGAAACGGTTTCCCTTGTCACGCTCTATGATGACATCTCTGACCGTTCCGCACGGGTCGCCGTCTTTTTAGCGGTGCTGGAACTGACGAAACACGGCAGAATCGGCATTTCTACCGATGGAACATCCCTCTATCGCCTCCCCCGCAAAGCAGCGGCAGCAGATGCCGCACCACAAGAAATCCTGGTTTAAAAATGTTCAGATAGGAGGCTTTTCTCATGCTTGCACCAGCTTGTGCGATTTTAGAAGCCATTTTATTTGCCAGCGGCGACCCCATTCCCCTTTCCCGTCTGGCGGCGGCAAGCGGCATTCCCGAACGGGAACTGCCCCAGCTGTTAAACGACTTGAACACTGCTTATCAGAAATCCGGACACGCTCTGCAAGTGCTGCTGCTGGAGAAAACCGCTCAGCTCTGCACTGTGGAACGCTATGCTCCGTATATTCAAGCGGCGTTGGAACAGAAACGCACCTTGCCCCTCACGCCAGCTGCATTGGAAGTGCTCACGATTGCCGCCTATCATCAGCCTGTGACCAAACGGTTCATTGCCCATGTGCGAGGCATTGACAGCAGTACCCTCGTCAACACGCTGGTGGAACGAGGGCTACTCGAAGAGGGCGAGCGGCTGGACTTGCCCGGCAGACCCATTGCCTACCGCACCACGCCCGCATTCCTGCGGTGTTTCGGGCTGTCCTCGCTGGACGACCTGCCGCCGCTGCCGGAAATCCCCGTTCCCGAACAGACCGACTAAGCCTTGCACAGAAAGGAGCATGCCCGATGACTGGATGGTTGATTGCAGGAGGGATTCTTCTCCTGCTCGCAGGATTGCTGTTTACACCTGCCGTGCTGCACCTGACGTTACAGGACAACGCTCCGCCGGTGATTCAGCTTTCTTTTCTGGGGATCCCCCTCTATCGCTCTGACCGCAAACAGCACGCTGCCAGACGCTCCGCCAAGCACAAAAAGAAACAAACCAAAAAGAAATCATCCTCTTCTCATAAAAAGAAGCAGAGCGATACCGAAAGCCGCAGTCTTTCCGAATGGTTCGACTTGCTGCACGATGCACTTTCGAGTATCCGGAAGGGGCTTCGCCGCCTCACCAAAAGCCTTCGATTTCGACACGTTTCTATTTATATTGGCGTTGGCAACTGGGATGCAGCAGAATGTGCGGCAGAATACGCCAAGTTGAATACCGCACTCTATCCCTGTCTGGCAGTGCTGGGAACGGTCTGTTCCGTTGCCTATGACGGAATAGATGTTCGCTGCTGCTTCGGACAGAACCGGACTCGCTACTATCTCAGCGGCACGGTTCGGCTTTCGCTTGCTGGCGTGCTGGCAGCGGTCTTTGCCTTTCTCTTCTCGTTTTTATGGAATACGCTGGAACGCAAACAAACACCCTCGGAACAGTCCTGAACCACTTTCCGCATATTCCCATGCCTTTTGCACAACCTATTCCCACAAGTTTCTTTTTCATTGTATTAAATCATATTGATAGGAGGTTTTTCTCATGCCGGAATCCAATTCCAAATCCTCTAAAACCACCATTCCCAACCTGATGGATGTCACCATGGAAAAAATTCGGGACATGGTCGATGTGGAAACCATCATTGGCGACCCGATTACCGTTGGAACGGATGTCACCATCATTCCCATCTCTAAAGTTTCCTATGGCTTTGCCTCCGGCGGTTCTGACCTGCCGGCAAAAGTTCCGAAAGACCTGTTCGGCGGCGGAACGGGGGCTGGTATCTCCATTCAGCCCGTGGGCTTCCTAGTCGTACAGAACGGAGATGTTCGCCTGCTCCAGATGACCGAGGGAAACGGCGATACGGCAAATAATCTCATTCGTACCCTGCCGGAAGTCATCAGCAAAGTTAGCGGTCTGGTGAAGTCCAAGAAGAAGCCGAACAAATCTTCTGACGACTTAAACACGGACGAAGAAGCATAATCCAATTCCCGTTGGAACATCTGCCTTGCTAGCAAGCGTTCCGAAAGACTTGTTCGGCGGCGGAACGAGAGCTGGTATCTCCATTCAGCCCGTGGGCTTCTTAGTCGTACAGAACGGAGACGTTCGCCTGCTCCAGATGACCGAGGGAAACGGCGATACGGCAAACAATCTCATTCGCACCCTGCCGGAAGTCATCAGCAAAGTTAGCGGTCTGGTGAAATCCAAGAAGAAGCCGAACAAATCTTCTGACGACTTAAACACGGACGAGGAAGCATAACCCGTTCGCAGCGGCATAAAATCACAGCGGCACTCATATCTTGTCTTAACCCACAAGAAAGGAAGATGCCCTGTGTGCAAACGCCTGTTCGGTCTTCTGTTGTCGATTCTCTCGATTATTTCGATTATCTGCGGTTCTGTCTGGCAGTGTTCCGCCACTGCTGTGGAACTGCCTGCCGTTTCTGCAAAAGCTTGCATTGTCATGGAAGCCACCACCCGAGAAGTGTTCTTCTCCCAAAATGCAGACGAACATCTTCCCATGGCAAGCACCACCAAAATCATGACAACGCTGCTCTGTCTGGAGAGCGGCGACTTAGATACCCCGTTTCCCGTGGACAACAATGCCATTCAGGTCGAGGGGTCTTCTATGGGGCTGGTGAAAGACGATATTGTCACGAAGCGTGCCCTCTGTTATGGCATGCTGCTGCCCTCCGGCAACGATGCAGCAGGGGCAACAGCTGTAAAGTTAGCTGGCTCGCTCTCTGCCTTTGCAGACCTCATGAATGAACGGGCGGCACAACTGGGCATGCAGAACACCCACTTTGTCACGCCCTCTGGACTACATGACGAACAGCATTATTCCACTGCCTATGACATGGCAATTTTAACGGCGACTGCCCTGCAAAATCCAGACTTTCGGGAAATCTGCGGACAGGCGACTGCAAAAGTTACCTTCGGCAATCCCCCCTACGACCGCTGGCTCAAAAACTCCAACAAGCTGCTGACACAATGCGAGGGCGTGATTGGCGTGAAAACAGGCTTTACCGATGAAGCAGGCCGCTGTCTGGTGTCTGCCTGTCAGCGAGATGACATGACTTTGATTTGCGTGACGCTGAACGACCCGAACGACTGGCAGACCCACACACAATTATATGAAACCCTTTTCCCACAACTGCACAAGCAGACCGTTGCCCTGCCGGAAACGATTTCGATTCCCGTCGTGGGCGGAACGACAGATACCGTTTCGCTACAGGCAACCGATTCCATCACCTATGGAACGCTGCAAGATGCGGTAGACTTGCCCCTCACGGTGCATACGAAACCGTTTCTCTTTGCCCCTGTTCCGGCGAATCAATATGGCGGTTTTCTGATTGCAGAACGGAACGGGCAAATCTTGTTCCAGCTGCCCTTGACTACACAGACCGCCGTTCCGGAACAAGCTGCAACTCCAGAGGAACAGCCTCAGAAATCCATTTGGCAACGGTTGCAACGCTGGCTGCAAGTGCGATTCTCATAATTTTATCAAAATTACATCTCATCCAATCAGGAGGATTTTCAACATGGAAAAAATACGCATTCAAAAATTATTATCCGATGCCGGCTACTGCTCCCGCCGCAAGGCGGAAGCATTGATCGCTGCCGGAAAAGTCAAGCTGAACGGACATCCTGTGAAACTCGGCGACCAGGCAACCCGTGCCGACCTCATTACCGTCAACGGCGAAGCCGTTCGCATCCCTCGCAGAAAAGTAAAGCGTTATATCATGCTGTACAAGCCAAGAGGCTATGTCACCACCACTTCCGATGAACTCGACCGCCGCTGTGTCATGGACTTGCTGGACGGCGTGGAAGAACGGGTCTATCCAGTCGGCAGACTGGACAAGGATTCCGAAGGGCTGCTGCTGCTGACAAATGACGGCGAATTTGCCAATAACATCATGCACCCCAGCCGCCATATTTCCAAGACCTATCGGGTTACCGTTCGACCGGATATTTCCGAGGAACAATTGATTGCCCTTTCCAGCGGCGTGGAACTGGACGGCAAAATGACCCTGCCGGCAAATGTCGTTGTGAAGACCAAAGAACCAAACCGTGTGGTGCTGCTGATGACCATTCAGGAGGGCAGAAACCGCCAGATTCGCCGGATGTGCGAAGCTTTGGGGCTGGAAGTTGCCCGCCTGCGGAGAACCAGCATCGGACCTTTGAAACTGGGTATGCTGAAGCCGGGTACTTATCGGGACTTGACCGCAGAAGAACTGCGTGCCATTCGCAACGCCATCGGCGGCGACCTCTAATCGCCGTGCGAGAACCAGACGCACCCGAAATGAACCAGAAAGGAGTTCGCATTTTATGCCAATTTGTATTCCAAAAGAATTGCCGGCATTTCAGACGCTGGCAAATGAAAATATCTTTGTCATGGATAATGACCGTGCCTCTCATCAGGACATCCGCCCGTTGCGGGTGCTCCTGCTGAATCTGATGCCGAAAAAAATTGAAACGGAATGTCAGTTTCTGCGGCTGCTCAGCAACACGCCGATTCAAGTCAATGTGGAATTTTTACAGGTTTCCAGCCACGTCAGCAAGAACACCAACAAAATGCATCTGGATGCCTTTTACCATACGTTTGCAGAAATCCAAAACGAATATTATGACGGCTGTATTATCACAGGTGCTCCGGTCGAGCACCTTTCTTTTGCCGATGTCGACTACTGGGAAGAGCTGCAACAAATCATGGAGTGGACAAAGACCCATGTCTTTTCCACCATGCATATCTGCTGGGGGGCTCTGGCAGGGCTGAACTACCACTTCGGGATTCCCAAGTATGACCTGCCGGAAAAGATGTTCGGAGTCTTTCCGCACAGCGTGCTGCAAAAAAATGTGCAGCTGCTGCGAGGATTTGACGACCGCTTTTATGCTCCGCACTCCCGCCACTCAGAAGTGCGGCGTGCGGACATTGAACAAGTGCCAAAACTGAAAATCCTGACCGAATCACCACAAGCTGGCGTGCACATTGTCGCCAACACCAACGGAAGACAATATTTTGTCACGGGTCATCTGGAGTATGACCGCATGACGCTGGCGGAGGAGTATTTTCGGGACAAGGAAAAGGGACTGCCGATTGCCGTCCCCGCCCACTATTTCCCGAACGACGACCCGAGCCAACCGCCCCTCTATACCTGGGGTTGCTGTGCAAACCTGCTCTTTGCAAACTGGTTGAATCACTGTGTGTATCAGCTGACGCCGTATGACTTGCAACGGCTGGAGCTTTACAATTGGGGTTGGGAAGCCGGACTGTAAGCCGGCGACCTCCATCCACCCGACTTCCACCAAAAAAGCAAAAAAGCCCGAAAACTGGGAGGTGGAGGTCGTAGGAAGTCATTTCCCTACTTTACGCACGCGAGAAAAAAAGTAAAAAATTTTCTCCACATAGAAAGGTATGTATTTGACCTCCTACGACTTCCACCTTTTGTTCCGCCAAATGGCGGCGATTTCAATCCACACCACAGAGAAAAACTCCGAAACTGGGATGCTTCCGCCACCGCTGTCCCACAAACAACAACAGCATAAAAAAGAAACCGATAAAGAAAATTTGCTCTTTATCGGTTTTTTGTTTCTTTCTCGAAAAATCCTTTTCAAATCCGAAAAAAGGTGCTATAATTAAAAAAAGCATACTGAGAAGGAGGGTTTCCCATGCTCTATACGTACCATCTCACCACGCCTGTCACGGGCTTTGTTTCGATAACGGCTCAAGTCAAGGGAGCGGTCGCAGAAAGCGGTGTCCAGAGCGGCATTTGTGTGGTGTACTGCCCCCACACGACCGCAGGTATTACCATCAATGAAAACGCTGACCCAGACGTACAGCGAGATTTGCTGCTTGCCTATGCAGAGGCCTTCCCTGACCGCAAGGCGTTTCGCCACGCTGAGGGCAACTCCGCTGCACACGCAAAGGCCTCTGCCATGGGCAGCAGTGCCACCATCATCGTGGAGCAGGGAGAGCTTCTGCTGGGCACATGGCAAGGCATTTATTTCTGCGAATTTGACGGCGTTCGCAACCGGACATTTTACGTTAAGATTCTCGCTGATGGTGTTTCATCCATGCCCCGGTAGGGCGACTTTAGAAGCATCGACTGTCACCAAAAAGTGCAAAAAATCCCGAAAAACTGGGAAGTGCCGGTCGGTGCCAGTCAAATACATACTTAACACACGGAGAAAAAAGTAAAATTTCTCTCACATAGAAAGGTTTGTAAATGACCGTCACCGACCGGCACACTTTCGGTTTCAATCCACGCCCGTGTAAGAGGCGACTTTGGCATCATCGGCCGTCACCAAAAAGTGTCAAAACTGCTGTCAAACAGTATATATATATATATACTGTTTGATTGTTGACAGGTCAATGACAAAGTGACAAGAGTGCGAATGCACGGCACTCTTGTAGCACTTTGCATTTCATTGACAAACGCATTTATTTTTTTCAATCCTCGCCCTGTACAGGCGACAAATAAAAGAACAGGAGGTTTTTCACAATGATATCAGACGTTGCAACCTTACAAACCATCATCAACCATGCCCACCGCCTTGTATTCTTTGGTGGTGCAGGGGTTTCCACGGAGAGCGGCATTCCGGACTTCCGCAGCCAAGATGGACTGTATCACCAAAAGTATGACGTGCCGCCGGAAACCATTCTCAGCCACTCGTATTTTGTCCGGCACACCGAGGCATTTTATCGCTTTTATCGGGATAAGATGATTTGCTTGTCCGCAAAGCCCAACGCTGCCCACAAAAAGCTTGCTGAAATGGAGCAAAAAGGCATTCTGTCCGCCGTTGTCACACAAAACATTGATGGGCTGCATCAAATGGCTGGCAGCAAGACCGTCTATGAATTGCACGGCAGTGTCCACCGAAATTACTGCGAACGCTGTCACGCCTGCTATGATGCGGAATGGATTTTGCAAACAGAAGGCGTTCCCCACTGTCCACACTGCGGCGGACTGGTGAAACCGGACGTGGTTCTCTATGAGGAATCCTTGCCGGAACAGACCGTGGATCAGGCAGTTCAGGCAATTGCTGCGGCAGATGTCCTCATTATCGGGGGGACATCCCTGACCGTGTATCCAGCGTGCAACCTGCTCCGGTATTTTAACGGGGAGCATCTGGTTGTGTTGAATCGGGATGCCACACAAATTGACGAACAGGCAGAGCTTTGTATCCGCGAGAAAATCGGAGCAGTACTCTCCCAGATTGTGCTTCCATAATAGGGCATCCTTATTTCAATGGCGACAAAGTGCCACTCGGTGACACTCAAATACAGTCCTTACGCAGGGAGAAAAAAAGTAAAAAATTTTCTCTCTATATAAGGTTTTGTAAACGACTGTCTTAGAGCGTCAATCTTTCGATTCCATCCACGCACCGTAGGGCGACAAGTGTGCCGGTGTAAGCCGGTCAAATACATACTTAACACACGGAGAAAAAAAGTAAAAAATTTAGACTTTTTGGAATAAGTTTGTTTTGACCTACATCGACCTACATTGACCTACATCAAAAAAGTGCAAAAAAGCCCGAAAAACTGGGGAATGTAGGTCGATGTACCTCATATCCATACTTAACACACGGAGAGAAAAAAAGTAAAATTTTTTCTCTGTAGAGAGGTATGTAAACGACCTACATAGACCTACATGCTTTCGTTTCAATCCACGCCCCGTAGGGCGACAAAAGCCCGAAAACTGGGAGGTGCAGGTCGGTGAAAGTCAAATACATACTTTACGCACGCGAGAAAAAAAGTAAAATTTTTCTCTATATAGAAGGTACGAAAACGACCTTCACCGACCTGCACCCATAGAACAGACAAGAGAGGAGGTGTTTTTATTCCCATCTGGAATCCTTGGCACGGCTGCACAAAATATAGTGCCGGCTGCCAAAATTGCTATGTCTATCGCATCGATGCAACACATGGACACAACAGCACCACCGTGCAGAAAACAGCCGCCTTTGCTCTCCCGATGCAACGAACACGCGGCGGCACACTAAAATTACAGCCGACTGATGAACCCGTCTACACCTGTCTGAGTTCCGAATTTTTCTTGCCGGAAGCCGACGACTGGCGACCGGATATCTGGGCAATGATACGCTATCGCTCGGACTTGCAATTTTTTATCATCACCAAACGTATTGTGCGTGCGGCTGCCTGCTTTCCGCCCGACTGGGGAACGGGCTACCCCAATGTAACCATCTGCTGCACCACGGAAAACCAACAAGCCGCAGATAAACGGCTGCCCATTCTCCTGCAACTGCCGATTGCAAGGAAAGAAATCATCTGCGAGCCGCTTTTAACGCCCATACAGTTACAGCCCTATCTACAGCCACAAATTTCCCGTGTCACGGTCGGTGGAGAATCCGGCGAGCAAGCAAGGCTTTGCCGCTGGGAATGGGTCACGTCCCTTGCGGCACAGTGTCGTGCTGCAAATGTTCCCTTTACATTTAAACAGACCGGAACGTTTTTTGAAAAAGGGGGACTTTGTTATAAGATACCTCGGGCACTGCAACACGCACAGGCACAAAAAGCAATGCAGTTTTTATAGTCGTTTCATCCTTGCCCTGTAGGCGACTTTTGGAATCACCGACCGGCACCAAAAAAAGCGGAGGTCTACGGAAGTCAAATACATACTTAACACACGGAGAAAAAAAGTAAAAATTTTTCTTCTATGTATAAGGTATGTAAACGACCTCCGACGACCTCCGCTGTTCAATCCACGCCCCACACGGGGGCGACGAGGAATTTTGTAGCAAATCCCAGCCTTTTCATTTCAATCCACACCCCCATAAAGGGGCGACAAGCGGTTGTAAGTGCGACAGTTTGGTAGCCGTGGCACTTACAGCCTTATTTTTTGCCTTGGTACTGCTCGACAATCCAATTACGGATTA
>CABQIF010000066.1 GCA_902464115.1 uncultured Ruminococcus sp.
AATTTTCAGTGTTTAGACAGTAATACGTGCTTGATTTGATGTAGAGGTTGGTATAAATAAGTTTCCAGTGTACCTGTTTCATCCGCTTTGATGGGATTGATGTCAATTGTATATCCTTCCAGTGTAAGTGCTTCTTCATGAATGATATTGAAAAGAGCATCTTCCTTTAAGTCAGAATCCACTTCAAGAACAACATCAATATCTGAATCCGCATTTTCAAGCCCACGAGAGCGAGAACCGCTAACAGCTGCATCATGAATCTCCGCAGTGATACCGTTTTCCTCAAAGATTCTCTGTGCAAAACCCTTGACCATATTTTCAATCTCAACTGGTTTGAAGTTATAGAACTTGAAATGTTCTTCTGTTTTTGCTCTGAAATCTGCAATGGCAGGCGGTTCAACTTCTTTTTCAGCCGGAACCGATGCAATAATTTCCACATCAGCAGCTGTACGAATCGGGTGCTGTATCTTGAAATCACTTAAAATGTGTTGTTCTTCTGCTGTAAGTGCAGCATTTTCTGCTAAGAAAGGCACAACACGGTCAAGAAGATAATTCAGTGATTCACGATCGTTTTCATTATAAGAAAACTCCTGTTCTAATGCATTCTTCGCAAACTGTTCAATATGGTCGATCAACGTTCCGCCGCCTGTTCCTACACCGTCCCCAATGTCAAAACGTCCGGAATGACGGAATTCCTGTCCGTCAATCATGGTGGTAACCGTAAAATCCGTTTTCTTGTACCAGCCTGCCTTCAAGTCAGCAATATCACGTTCTGTATGCTGCTTTTCATCAAGATAGCCAAGTACTGCATTGGCAAGGGCAAATGACATTTCAGGATTTTCATCGACAAAATCGGCAAGCAGATCACTTTCCGTAAACCAATCTTGATCTTTATCGCCAAAGCGAAGCGATACAGAATCCGGCTCCGGAAGGTCAATTTCTTCAGCAGATACCAGTTCCTCACGCTGTGCAATTTGCAAGTCAAACTCCTGTTTTGCAGATAGAAGCAAATCAAGTTGTCTGCCGTTATCAAGAAATTGACTGGTATCGCTCTGGTCGAGATAGCCAATCAGCAGATCATTCATTGTACCAAGTTGTGTAATGTCATAATCCTTAGAAACATAGTTTTCAATGACATTTGCCATGTTGTTCCGTGCTGCAATTTCAATAGAGGAAGAAAGAGCCTGTATCTGCTGATTATCAAGCCCCATATTCTGCAAGTTTTCAAGAATCTGATTTTCACAGATCGTTTGACGGAGAATTGCCTGAAAATGCGGTGCATTCTCTTTTTCTGTGGTAAACATAACCTTGCCGTCACGAATTAGTCCTGAAAATTCTGCACCACGCTCGTAAAGCTTCGGTTCAATCTTATGATACTTGTCAGGTGTCAAGGGCGAAATCATAAACTGTCGGTTTCGGATTTCTCTGTATGGTCTGTTGCCGATGATTTCTTGTGAAGCCTGTCGGCTATTCTGAATCATTGGTTTTCTCATAACCTTTACAGCATCCTGAATCGCACTTATCTGAGAAATATCAGCCTGAGATACAGTCATTACCCCTTTGCCGCTGGGATAGATTCTTGCTGAAAACGAAATGTTCACTTTATTTGCCAGTTCTGCCATTTTGAGAATGGTTTCTCTGTCCTCGCTGATATAGGATTTCTGAGGAATATATTTGTAGTCTGTATTGCCGATAATATTTTTATCCTGCGGAATATGTTCTTTGCCCGACTTCTGCAATCTGCAAAGGGATTCATCAAGACCTGTAACATTCTTGAAATGGTCAATTTCAGAACTGTTTACCGCAATCATCGTGTTGCTGCCATCGCTGTATGCACAGTAATTCAGCCCCGATTTATCAAGTGCCTGCTGTATCTGCTGAAATGTATCTTCACGCATGACTGCAACGGTTTTATCTCTGTTATCCGTTGCTTCCTGCCAATAAGGATTACCGTATCGCTTCATTTTGTTTATTCTCCCTTGTAATATGTCATTCCAATCTTTTGCTCCATTTGGTATTACTCTTTTCATAGCAGGATACTGAGCAATCAGTTTTTCGGCAAACTCGTTTCCTGCCTTATCGTTATCGGTGCAGAGATAGATATTTTCAGGTGATATTGCATATCGTTTCATCGTTTCCGTGACAACAGAGGGCTTTACACCTGCCATGGAAACCAACCTGTAATCCCTGTGTTCGGGGTATAGATCAGCAAATGAAACCGCATCGATCGCACTCTCAAAAAAATAGGTATTGGCAGGTTTGCTGCTGACTATTTCAAAGCCATAACCGTCTGCTGCACCTTTATCAAACGATTTGAAACGCATACTTGATGTACCGACCTTTTCCGCACCGACCAGTAAGCCATTCTCGTCGAAGATTTTGAATACTGCATTGCCTGTTTTTTCTTCCTGTGATAATCTTCCCTCAGCAGTCAATTTCTCAAGAGATGCGATAGTTAATCCACGAGCATCATGCAGATAGTGCATGGTTCTGGATAAATCTTTGCTCTCGTGCAGTGTGATCTCACGATTTTTGGGCGGTTCAGCTTTTGATGCAATATGGGAGTGAAACGGAATTGCCTTTTCATTGCTGAGTAACTCCACCGCAGAAACAAAGTCCAGTCCCATAAATTCCTGCACAAACTGAATGTTGCTGCCGCCCCTGTTTTCCGAGAAGCGAAACCACTTTCCAACTTCACCAGCTTCGTTATTTTTGATATGCAGACTGTCATGTTCTTGCAGAATATACTCTCTGCCAACCTGTTTTAAGGAGAATCCCTGACTTCTCAGGAAATCAGGGAGATTGACAAGATTGGCGCGTTCGATCTGTTCCGGTGTGACTCGCATCAGAGTTCCTGCCCTTTGCTTTTAGATTCCCCTTGTTTCGGACTTTCTGCCTTCACTTCCTGTGCAAGCTTTTTCATCTTTTTTCGGCTGAAATAAGCCGGTGCTTCTGATTTTCTTACGGTTACAGCAGATTTGTCACCATCTAATCTTGCAGAGTAGGGAATGCCGTCCTTTTCAAGCTTTTGCATGGTTTCCTGTGCATCTTTTTCCGACATTGGATGGATTGCTCTGTCCTCTCTTGGAATCTGTCGGAACACTTCGGGATTTACAAGACGAACGTGTGTATCCTTCGCTTTTTCCTCTGCAGCGTGGAAAGCACCCTCATTTTTCTTGGAAACGGTAATGGTAACACCTTTCTCCGTTTCCACCGCCGAAAAAGGAATCTTCTGCTTTTCCAACTCTGTCATTATGATTGCACCCACCTTCGCCGGTTCGTTAGTAATCACTCTGTCCTCCGGTGGAATCTGCCTGTAATAGTTGGGATTGATTTTTCGTACTCCCGAACGGGATCTCTGCGGTTCTTTCTTTTCCGGTGTTGGCTTCTCTGCTTGTTTCTCCACCTGTTTTTCCGGCTGTGCCTGCATGACCGTTTTCGCAAACAGGTTAATCAGTCCGGCATGGGAACTGAGAAATAGCTTTCTTTTCGTATAGAGTTCCGGTACGTCCTGAAGTGTATCTTTAGCAAAATCTTTGACTTCCTTAGAAATTCTGCCGTCTGATGTCCCTTGTAGAACATTTGCAAGCACAAAGGCGATACGATCGTCAGAAAATTTTTCACGCACATCACGAAGTGCCTGTTCGGAATTCAGGGTATATCGCTCATAATCGTAATTCTGAGAGAGTGCCTGTGAGATCTCCTTTGCACATTCCATATTAGCCTTTGCAGATTCTCGGAAGGCTTGCAGTGTGGCATCATCACAAGTGCTAAAATCGATTTCTTCCAGAAATAACGGCACATCGGGACGTTCCTCTTTTTTGCCGTTGTTGATGATGCCATCGATCATATTGAAGTCATCTTCCATGGACATTTCCGCATTACGAAGATATTCAGCAGAATCAAGCGTTATCGTTTCAATCGGTTTGTCAAAATCAGACAAATCGCCATTTGACAAAAAGTCCGTATTTTCGATTTCGGCTTCTGTTTGTGCAATGGCTTTGTCAACAATATGATCGTTTGCATTTTCCATTTCAGGAGCATTTTCAAGCTTATGGATTTTCGCTTCTACAGCAGAGATACTTGATTTTACTGCTTCGATTTTTTGACCAAGCTTGAATTTTTCTGCCATGGAATCACTTTTTTCATACTGTTCAAACAGTTTGGAAAGCTTGCTCTTTTCTGCATTCATGCTGATACACAGCAGACCTTTGCTGCTGTTCCGCAAATTTTCCATGGATTCCTTGAACAGTTCTCTGCGTTTCTGCGGATTTGGTATCATGAACGACTGAATGACGTTGCTGAAACTTCTGAGTTTTTCGGCTTTCAGCCTGAAAACAGCGATACGGTCATCCAGTTTGGAAATTTTGTTTTCTGCCTTTTTGATGCTGTTTTCAATCTTCGGAATACGGTTTTCATGGATTGCATTGATTTTTGTTTCATTTGCTCTGATGATCGCAGATACAGCACCGGGAAGTTTACCGCTGTCCATTAAGTCCTGCAGCATCGCATTTGTCGCTTCAAGTCTTGCAGCTTTTTCTTCGAGCACCGCAATTCTGTTTTCGCTCTTGCTGATCTGATCCTGTGTTTCAGCTTTCTGTTCCTGAAGATGATCCAGCGTGTCCATATGGCTGCCGTAAGCCATATGAAAAATCGGCAGCAGCGTTTCACTCTTGTGTGCATCTGCTTCAAGCTCCGGCCGTTTTGTAACTTCGTTATCTTGTATCGGCATTTATGTCACCCCTCAAAGAAATATATTTACATGATTCATCTTGTTCGCTCCATTTCACGATTTTTCTGCTTTATATTTTCCTGATTCTCTGTTTCAGGTTCTTTGCCATCTACATACAAATACTGTTCCAGTGCTTTCTTTATGCTGCAATTATCGCTGTGCCAACAGTTGATATAGGTTTGTGCAAGCATGATCTGAATGTCAATCGGCTTGTTTTCCAATTGTGCGACCGTTACACCCAAAACCACAGCAATTTCAGGAAGCAACAGCCGTGCATAGTACTTACTGTCCGGTTCAGACAAAAAGAGCAGCATTTCCTCTGTATACGGCTTCATCGCTCATTGACCATTCTGGCAAGTTCGTTCTTATCCGTACCGATCGCATATTCATACATGAGATTCAGTTTTTCATTTTCAGAAAGCTGCATCAGACTGCTGATTTCCATGCCTGTATTTTCCGCAATTTCGTGCATACCGAGAATGAGTGTTCCTTTTCGCCACAGCTTTTCGATTTCTTCATACTGCTTATGTGTCGAAAGTTCATCACAGGCTTCATACTGTTTCATTGCCTGGCAAATATCTTCCTGTATTTCTTCCGGCATTGTGCGGAGGTGATCGGTGAGAACGCCGAGAACATCTGCCGCTTTTCTTAATGTTTCTATATCCAAAATTCGTTCCTTTCTGACAGGTCAGATTTTCCAGACGCTGTCTGGAAAATGCAAATCATTCTTTTCTTGTCGACCAGTTGTAATATGTCTTGCCCTGAAACGCATTTTCTGCCACCTTTGGCACAACAATGGTCTTTCTGCCGTTTTTGATGTAGCTTGTTTCCTTACCGGAAAGCAGAGACTTCAACTGTCCCTCAGAAAGTTCTACGCCATACACTTTTGAAAGATTCATTCCGCATCGTGCGGAACAGTACCAGCCATACTTGCCTTTGATAACCGGCTTGCCGCACTTTGGACAATTTCCGATGCTCGGCTGATTTTCACCAAAAGACACGGAATCATCAACAGAACCGTATTTACTTACAAGTTCCGTCACAAAGCGATTGATTTCATTCATGAAGCTGTCCGCAGAAAGACTGCCATGTTCCACTTCAAGCAGCTTGTTTTCCCAGTCGGCAGTCAAACGTGCAGATTTGACTTCATCGGGCATGACACGGATCAGATTTCTGCCCTTGTGAGTAGAAATGATTTTTTTGCCGTCACGCTGAATATATCCGTGCTTGACAAGATTTTCAATGGTATTGGCTCTTGTTGCAGGTGTGCCAAGTCCTTTTTTCTCCGCATTTTCGTCAAAATCTTCTGCACCTGCGTGTTCCATGGCAGAGAGAAGCGTATCTTCGGTAAATGATTTTGGCGGAGATGTAAAATGCTCTGATTTTGCTGCCTTTGCCGTAAAAGTCATGCCCCTTTCCAAATCAGGCAGACTCTTTTCGTCAGGTTTTTCCGCTTCTCCGATTTTGCCGTCTAACGCTTTCCAGCCGGATTCCAAGACGGTTTTGCCTGATGCGGTAAATTCCGTATTTTCGCAGCTAAGTGTTACTTTTACAGCACCATACTGATATGCAGAAGCTGAAGCACAAAGCAGACGGAGTGCAACGAGTTTCAGGATATTCTGTTCACCCGCTGCAAGTGCCGAAATGTCATATTTCACGCCGCTTTCCGTTGGAATAATTGCATGATGTCCTGTGACTTTGCGGTTATTGATGACTGCCCTGAGATTCGGTTCTGCAACACTTCCAAATCCAAAATGTTCGCTGATTGCCGGAATGAGAGCATAGGCAGTCTGTTCCATATCATCGGATAAGTACTGAGAATCGGTACGGGGGTAGGTGACCAGCTTTTTCTTATAGAGGGACTGCATATAGTCGAGGGTCTGCTGTGCCGTGTAACCAAACTTTTTGTTGGCTTCACGCTGTAAGGAGGTCAGGTCAAAAAGTTTCGGAGCGGATATGCTTCTGACCTCTTTCTTCACATCGGTTACCGTTACCGTTTTGCCATTGCAGGAAGAAACCAGTCTATCAGCTGTATTTTCATCGTCAATCCTTGTACCGACTGCCTTGAAATCCATATCCAGATCTACCGTGAAATACTTTTGTTTGACGAAATTTGCAATATCCGCATCACATTTCACGATCATGGCAAGTGTCGGTGTCTGCACTCTGCCTGTATTCAGGTGGGCGTTATATCGCACCGAAAACAGCCTTGAACCATTCATGCCGACCAGCCAGTCCGCCTTTGCACGGCAGAAGCCTGCCTGATAGAGATTGTCATACGCAGAACTGCTTTTCAGCTTATAGAAACCGTCCCTGATTGCCGATTCTTCCAGTGAGGAGATCCAAAGCCTTTTCACAGGCTTTTGACACTTTACAAGATTGTATACATATCGAAAAATACATTCGCCCTCACGGTCAGCATCGGTTGCACAGATAATCTCCGTGATGTTTCTGTCATTCATAAGCTGCTTCAATACTTTGAACTGGTCCTTGGAACTTTCAGAAATCTTAAATTTCCATTCTTCCGGAATCATGGGGAGCTGTGCAAAACTCCATTTTGCCTCCCAATTTTCAGAATACTCATCTGGAAACTGCAATCCGACCAGATGACCAAAACACCAGCTGACAACATAGCCGTTTCCCTCTAAGCAGCCGTTTTTCTTGGTGTTTGCACCGAGAACCTTTGCGAGTTCTCGGCTGACCGAAGGCTTTTCGCCGATTACCAGAATACTCATACGAAATCATCTCCCATATCATCGCTGTCACGAAGTGCCTTGTTGTATCCCTTTCCATAACCTTTTCGGTAAAAAATTGTTCCTGCAATTATGGCGGCTCCTGCCGCTGCAACTGCACCGATTATTTTGCAAATCCTGTTCATGTAAATTCACCCTTTCAATATTTGATTGAAGTACCATAATTGATCTTTTTGATACTCTGAATATTGTCAAAATTCAAACCATACCAGTTGTATGAGCCGTAGTTTCCTGTAAAAGAAACGCAGTCCGGCAAATATTCGTCGGCATGGATAAACTCCACGATACACTTACCATCACCGCCGAACGGGTGATACCAACGGTCGCCCTTGCTGTCACAGATCTTTACGGTAAACTGTGTACCGTTTTCCAGCGTGATGAAAAATCGGTCACCGCAGTAGCCGAAGAAAGTTCCCATGGCACAGCAGTAATCGCCATATTCATCACGCATGATGCCTGTGTTGGTAACAGGATCGGGGACAGCACCCTGAATTGCCGAATAGGACGGATCTCTGGTCAGACCGCTTGCTTTTTCATAGGCGAAACAATTTGTCCATCCATCTATGTAATCAAATTCCTCGATCACTTCTACCGCTTCGGTTTTCTGAACTGTAGATGCAAGAACTTCTCCATTCTCATCAGAAAGCTCAAATGTATATTCCGAATTTTCACGAAGTCCTGTCACATAGCAAAGGGTATTGGATTTAAATTCAAAATAGATGTTGTCTACATAGTCATCATTCAAATTTTGGATTGCAGTAACTGTGTATTCCGTATCCGCATCACCGTTCCATTCCAGCTTGATACAGGATACGGAAATTGCCGCTGCCGTCAGTGTAACAGCGTCTGTCTGTTCGTTTTCTGCATAGGCTGACGTTGCTGCCAGTTTTGTACTTGTGGTAGTTGATTTTGGAACGGAATCCACCGGCATTGCAGATGTAATCTGCGTTGTTGCAGGAATGGCAATATCCTGTTTCTGCACATTCTGATTCAGATCATAATGACCGCTGCCAAGCACCACAAAGAAACTCGTGCCGATAGAGATCAGTTCGCCGGATAACATCGTACTAATCGGCATTTCGTTCACCTCTGTTGATCTGAATCACTGCCATTGTGAAAATGCCGATGCTGCTGCCGATAATAAGACCTAATAGAAATTTAAGCATTCATATTCTCCTTTGCTTTCTGTTTCATCATTTTCTGAAACGCTCGGTATTTGTGGGTATATGCATAAGAATCTCCGAATATATTCTGTGCTGCGGTGTACAGCTTTGGTTCATGCTTTCGGATGATCTCCAGTTCTTCTGTCACTCTGGGATTGTATGGACAGCCGACACAGCCTGTGCGTTTCAGTCCATATTCGGTATAGCATCGGGAGTGATGTATTCCATAGAACTCCTCATATGCTTTTTTATCGCTGTCCGTGTACCAGAATACAGGACGATAAGAATTGCAGCCTTTGGATTTGCTTTCGGAAAAACACGTCTTGTAGCTGGCAGAACGAATTCCGCCCTCTGCCTTTCGCACACCGATAATTTCAAGGTCTGCATCGTATTTTTGAATCAGAAGCTTTGCAGGCTTTTTCTTGGCATACTCACAGCATTTGTTAGAGATTTTGAAATCCGGCGGATTTGCCATCATAAACTCTTTCAGCCACCTGTTTCTTCCAATAGAGAAGCGGCTCATTTTGACGATTTCATTTTCCGGGGAGTAATAGGCATTGCACCACCATTGCAGGGCGATCTTGCAGTTCGGGTATTTCTCCAACAATTCCGGTAACGGCTTGTCTTCCCATTGGAATCCATGCTGCTGTAACCGCATGATCTGTTCGCTGACATACTTGGATAGAAACGGCTGACCGTATTCCTTACAGCAGACTGGAATCGGCTTGCAAGCCTTGATACGTTCGATTTCGATACCATACTTCTTTTCCAGATCGTCCAGGTGTTCCTTGGTGGCACGGTATTCCAGTCCGGTATCAATCCAGAAGTAGCGGACTTTCTTTTTTTCATCGACATTCTGTATCACATCAAGGACAATATCACTGTCACTGCCTCCGCTGATACTACAAAGCGGCGTATGGGAACGGGAGAGAACGCTGACCGCCTTTGCATAACCGTCAATAATGGCAAAATTTTGGGTATCCAGAGAAGCTTCAAACGCCTTAGACATTTTTCAATCCTCCCAAGATATGTGCAATCACGTCTACTGTCCAGCCATTGCCGATACATTTGTACCGCTGTGTATTGCTGATTCCTGCGGTGTAGTTGTCGGGCAACGTCTGTAAACGTTCTGCTTCCACAGGTGTCAATTTACGGATCACATAATCACCGTCCGGCAAGTCTATCTTGTAAAGTCCGGTTTTCGCACCCATTCCGCCGCCGTTTGCCGTCATTGTGACCGATTTCCCGCAGACAGAATAAATCCGCTGTCCTTGTCCACCGTTGCCAATCTGACCAATGCGAATGGGAACGGCGATCTTCTGACGGCTTTTCTCTGCTTTGTAAACCGGAAAAAGGTTTGTCCCAGCCTTGTAGTAAGTTGCAGGAATGGTATGGGATTTGCCGTTTACCGTTGCCACAGGGACAGCCACCATAGTACGCTGCTTTCGTTCCAAAGTGTTATGAAAAGCAGCACCCTGATAGCTGGCTGTGACACAGTAGCTTTTTTCCTGCCAGGATACACCGTTTTCCAGTACATCCTGCAGCAGAATGCCTTTGTCCAAAGGCTGTGTAACATGGGGAATATTCGTCCAGTAACAACGCTTTCGGTGCTGTCCTGACACCAAGGAAGAATTGATGACAATTGGCTCAACACCAAGTGTTTTGGAAATCTCATTTTTGATATTCCGGTGAATGGAATGATTATTCTCATAGAGAAAATACCGGCACTCCGATTCCTGTAAGGCTCTCACATATTCACTGAAAAGTTTGAACCCTTCGCCGTCACAGGAAGTTTCTCTGCCTTGTTTTGCAATCGACCAGTATGTACAGGGAGAACCGCCAAGCAGCAAGTCATATCCCTTGAATTTTTTGAAATCACCGTCAAACACATTTCCGTGATGAACAATCTCAGGGTGATTTCTGCTTGAAACCGTTATGGCATACTTGTCAATTTCAAAGGCATCATAGGCTTCTACAGAAATCCCTATGCGTCTGAGTGCCACCATTCCGCAGGAGATTCCGTCAAAAAGGCTCAGTACCCTCATGATTCCTCATCCTCATCTGTCACACTGCCATAGTCATCGTCATAATCTTCCTCAAAGTCCTCAGCACCGGTATTTTTCTTCTTGCCGAATTTGCCCTTTTTCAACACAAGGACGGCACCGCCGATCACTGCCAGTACGCCGACCCCTACAAGAATGAGTGCATTGCTGTTCATAGATGACGGCTGTTTGGTGGTAGATTTTTCTTCTGCACGTTCCGTTTCGCCAGTGGTTTCTTCCGAACGGTCAAAAACATCAGCCGTCACACCGCCATTGGTGGCTGCATCGGCATATTTCTTTGCCTGTTCCGCAGGGTCTTTTTCTTCTTCGCCCTCGTTGCCTGCGTAGAGCAGAGAATACAGATCGAAATCGTCTACCTTGTTCAGAAAGAATACATTGTTCTCATCACCCTCCGCAGAATAGTTGATCAGGATATAGAACACATTGCCGTCTTTGGTGGTGACAGCAATAAACTGCATTTCTTCGCTGTCATAGATGATCTTCTCGTGCTTGATGAGCGTAGCGTTGCCGTCTGTGTCATAATTCTCATCTGCATAATAGTCATATCCTGCGTTATCAGTTTCATCATCGCTGTTTTCCATTGCTGCCTTGTTGTGCTGAATCTCATCAACTAACTTCTGCATATCTTCTTCACCAAGTTTCATGTTTGCTGCAGAAGAATCGTCTGCCATTTCTGTAATTGCCGCTGTTTCTTCTGCAAATACAGGAATGGCATTTCCCACACTTGCCAAAGTTAAAGCCATTGCAGAAAATACTGCCGCAACTGATTTTTTAGTGTTCCACATTTTTTCTATCCTCCATCACGATCTTTTGTTCATGCACCACGGAAGAAGCAGCAGTCAGCTTCGCAATAATCTCCTCCGTGGTCATGCCGTTGTCATGCAAAAACTTTTTGAGTGCTTCCACTTCAAGCATTTCTCGCTTGGCTTTCAGTTCCTCAAGAAGCTGCTTGTCCTGATTGATCTTTTCTTCAAGCTTCGGAATTTTCTTGTTGAGAGCATCCAAAGCGGTTTCTTTTCTTGTCATTTTCATGCTCCTTAGTAGAGTACCAGTCTTGGGTCAATGTAGTCCCAACCGTAACCGTCCGTGTCAATCTCAATATGAAAATTGACATTCGTATTGGTTGTTTGTGCAAACATTTCGCCCTCCCGGATCGTGTCACCCTCTGCATAGCCATTCAGAAGAACTGCATTGGCGATCGTTACTTCTGTATCTCGCTTTGTTCCGCCGGAACCGTCATACCAATACTGCACATCAT
>CABQIF010000067.1 GCA_902464115.1 uncultured Ruminococcus sp.
ATCATATAGAAACAGGGACTGTCATAAATATTTGACAGCCCCTGTTTGCAATGGAGAAATTCTTATAAATAATATATACATTTAAGTTGAAAGCTCTTCTGTCAACTTCACATGTGTCTGCTCAAGCCCCTCTCGCTGATAAAACCGATGTGCCTGTTTTCGTTTCTGATTGCTGGTCACTTCAAATTGTATACAGTGATGCTGTATCGCCTGCTCTCTGGCAACTTTCAATAAAGCTGCTCCAATGCCTTTGGAACGCACTTCACTGCTCACAATCAACTCCATAATTTCTGCGACTGTTCCGCAGTGATGCAATTGAAATTCCATCCGCAGATGCAGCAAACCAACAATCTGCCCTTCTTCTTCTGCAACCAGCAGCAAATGCGATGCACTCGAAAGCATGGTGTAAAATTCCCACGCAAACATTTCCTGCGGAAACGTGGTTTCTTCTAATGCACAAATCAACGAATAAATTTCCGGCTGGTCTGCCGAAACAGCCAAACGAATCATTCGCAAATCCCTCCCAAAAGGGTACGAACACCGCTCGGTTCTGCGATATAATCACCAACATCCACAGAAACGCCCTCATATCTGCCATGAAAATCGCTGCCACCAGTCAGAAACAGGTGATATTGTTCTGCATACTGACGAATGATTGCACAGTCTTTTTCCTTGTTTGCATGATGCTGCAGCTCCAGCCCGTCCAATCCTGCTTCAACCAGTTCCGGAATGATGCAAAAATTCTGCTGTTGTCCACTATGTGCCAGCACTGCCAGCCCTCCAGCGTCTTTTATCGCACGCAATGCCTCCAGCGGCGAAGGGTAATGAATATCAAAGTCACAGATTCCACCATGTTTAAATGTCGTCTGATAAAATGTACCAAACATATCCGGTGCTTTTCCACGCTGCACTAAATCATCCATGATATGCTGCTTATAGATGTACTTCCCATCGGCACGATGTAGCTTATCAACATCAATCTCATAGCCATGCTGATTCAAAATTGCAATCTGTTTCATCGAATTGGCATGCCGTGCCTCTAATGTCGGATGTACCATCTGTTCTGTTACCTCTGGACGTTGAATCCGATAGCCCAGCATATGTACTCGAAAATCATTCTTGTAATCATAGGCAGAAATCTCAATGCCTGCAAAAACTTGCAGACCTTCCGTTTCTGGAATCTGATTCCGCTGCGATAAGGTATCGTGGTCAGTTAGGACAATGGCATCCAATCCGTTCCGTTTTGCCCGTTCAATCAGCTGCGGAATGGTGAAACTGCCATCCGAAACCGTAGAATGCATATGACAATCCATTCGCATCATTGAAACGTCCCCTCCGAAATATTAAAGACGCGGTCACACAAGCCATCCATAAATTCTAAGTCGTGGAAAATTCCAATCATACTTGTTCCCTCTTGCTTGAGTTTTTGCAGCATATCTTTTACCAAGACCTTTGACTTATTATCCAGTGAGGCGGTCGGTTCGTCTAACAGCATCAGCCGTGGACGCTTTACCATGGTATGTGCCAGATTTAACCGCAGCCGTTCCCCACCAGAAAATGTATTCGGGTAAATATCCCACAAATTTTCCGGCAACTGGAAATAGGTCAGCATCTCTTCTGCTTTTTCCATTGCCTGTTCGCCGTCACAGCCCGTTTCCAGCAGGGCTTGCATGACATGTTCCTTTGCGGTTGTCCGTGGCATCACGCTAAGAAACTGCGAAACATAGCCAATTTCATGACTGCGTAAATACAGGATTTCCCGTTCTGCTGCGTGTGCTAGACTGATTTTCCCATAGGCAAGGCTATCATAGAGAATATCGCCTTCTGTTGGCAGATAAGTACGGTGAATACATTTCAAAATCGTGGATTTCCCAGCACCAGAACGCCCTACAATTCCGATGAACTGTCCTTCTTCCAGGCTGAAATTGATGTTTTCACAGGAGTGAATCTCCCGATTCGCATGATGCAGGTAAAAATTTTTACCCAGTCCTTTGATTTCCAAGATACTCATATGGAATGCCCCCTGTATTCTACTCTGGACGTTGTCTGACCATCCACCAGAACATGTGTCACTACTGGATAGCCGTCCAGAATGTCTGCAATCACCAAATCTGCTTTTTTACCCGGTTCAATCGAACCATAATCGTGATCAATCCCCATTGCCTTTGCCGGATTCAAGGAAACCTTATTGACCATTTCCGGCAAGGTCTGCCCGTATTTGTCCCGCATCACAAACAGACTGTGCAGCAATGCCTGCGGAAAATAGTCGGAACAGAGAATATCCACGCTGCCATTCTGAATGGCTTGTGCAGCAGACATATTGCCCGAATGCGAACCGCCCAGCAGAATATTTGGTGCTCCGGCAATCGTATAAAATCCCATATTGTGGGCAGCCTGTGCTACTTCTTGCGTGATGGGAAATTCACTGATATCGACACCCAATTTCTGATTCAATTGCAGCTTTTCTAAGGTATCATCATCATGAGAAGCAACGGTAATATGATTCTGATGTGCCAAATCTGCCAGTTCCTGCAACTGTTCCAGTGACAACATGGCTTTGTGCTGATGGTGTTCGAGCACCTCTTCAAAGGTCTTTCCTTCATTTTCCATGCCGTGATAATTGTCTATGGTTTCCCGATAAACCTCTAAATCTCGATACTGTCCCTGTCCCGGCGTGTGATCCATGAAAGAAATCTCCTGAATCAGCTTTCGGTCAATCATATCTTTTGCAATGTCAAAAGCATCTACATTATCAATTTCCAACCGCAAATGAAAGCGATGATGAATCAAATGGCTACGATTCTGAATGTCTGCAATCAGTTCTGCCATTTCCAGAACGCTTTCCTTTGTCCGCAGCGGACTTTTTCCCAACAGCTCATCACTGTAAAGTGAAAAAGAATGATAAATCGTGGTAATGCCCAGTTGCAGCAGTTCCTTTTCACATTCTTTCAATGCCAGTTCAAAAGAGAATTTTGCAGTCGGACGAGGAAATACAAACTGCTCGATTTTATCCGAATGTACATCAATCATTCCCGGCAAAATATATCTGCCGTGTGCATCAATGACCTTTTCCGGAACGCCGTCAAACGCTCCAATTGCAGCAATTCGGTCTTGATCTAACCAAAGTGTTTTTCCCTCTATGATTCCATCCGGTGTCACAATTTTTCCGTTTTCTATTGCAATCATGGCATGCAGTTCCTCCTCATTATAACAAAGAATGTACCAGCTGCTGTGTATAGGCGTGCTGGGGGTCTTCTAAGATCTGATCCGTCAATCCACTTTCAATAATTTTTCCATCCAACATTACAACCGTTCGGTCTGCCAGCATCCGAATGACTGCCAAGTCATGCGAAACCAATAAAATGGAAATGCCGTATTTCGCTTTAATCCGCCGAATCAAATCCAATACTTTCGCCTGTACAGACAAATCCAAACCAGTGGTGACTTCATCCAGCAGGAGAATGGATGGATTGTTTGCCAATGCCTTTGAAATTTGTACACGCTGCTGCATACCGCCAGAGAAATTCTTCGGTGCTTCGCCCATTCGGGAGGTCAGAATTTCCACTGCCTGCAAGAGTTCTTTTGCCCGTTCGGTCATCTGTCCAGCTTGTCGATTTCCAGCGGCAATCAGCTTTTCCGCAATATTCGACGCTGCGGAATACTGCATCCGTAAACCACGGACAGGATTCTGATAGACCATACCCATCAGACAGTTTTTAATGTGTCGCTGTTCTGCTGCACTGGCAAGCCAAATGCTTTCTTCGCCATTTTTATAATCCTGCAAATAAGCATTACCGGAAGTCGGAACAACATCAAAATATAGGCTCTGCATCAAAGTAGACTTTCCAGAACCGCTTTCTCCGACAATTCCCAACACTTCGCCGGGGTAAACTTCTACAGAAACATCATTTGCAGCCCAGACCGTTCCACAAACAGTGCAGCGGTTCTTCTCCAGATGGGTCTGACAATATGGGCATCCATCACCATATCGTACTGTTAAATGCTGCACTTGCAGCACAGGTTTTTCTTCAAGATTCACAGGAACGTACCTCCTTGCAATATGCCGTATCAGAACATTGATAGAATTTTTCTCCGGTTTCTGCATCAAACATTTCATCCAGATACGTGTTGGTGCTGCCGCAAAGCCGGCACTTCTTTCCACGGAAATTTTCCCGTTCAAACGGTACATCATCAAACGCCAGAGAAACTACATTGGTATGTGGCGGAATCGCATAGATTTTCTTTTCCCGTCCTGCTCCGAATAAATACAGACATTCTGACTGATGCAGCTTCGGATTGTCAAACTTCGGAATCGGGCTTGGATTCATAATATAGCGGTCTTCTACCGTACAAGGATATTCCGTTGCGATCGTCACTTTTCCGTATTTGACAATGCTTTCGTACAGTTGCAGCCAAATCGGTGCATAATCTTTTTCTGCATGCATCTTTTTCGTAACTTCTTCTTTCGGCTCTACAATTCGCAATGGTTCTGGAATCGGAACTTGCAAGACCAAAATCTGGTCATTTCGCAACGGAACTTCCGGAACACGGTGACGAGATTGAATCAGCGTTGCCGCATGGGTGTCCGTTGTCGTTGGAACATTCGTACAAAGTCCCACAAACTTCTTGATATTGACTGCATTCACGCTATCATCGCTGCCCTGGTCAATGACTTTCAACATATCGGATGGCCCAATCAGGGAAAGTGTCAGCTGGATGCCACCAGTTCCCCAACCTCGTCCAATCGGCAATTCTCTCGAACCAAACGGCACTTGATAGCCCGGAATTGCAACCGCTTTCAAGATACAACGCCGGATTTCTCGCTTAGAACCTTCGTCCAGAAATGCATAATTATAATGTTCAGTCCGCTCCATGTTCCTGTTTCCTCCGTGTTTTTCTCACTGCATCCAATTTTGACTGGAAGGTGACATAATGCGGCAGCTTCAAATGAGAAATAAAGCCGTTCATCTCCAGACAATCCCCATGCATCAGTACAAATTCCTGGTCCTGTGCAGCATAGTCACCGCCCTGTTCCATTTCTCGGTCAATCACTGCCATTGCAATCGCTTTATTTTCATTTCTGCCGAAAACTGCACCATATCCGCTGGCAAGCTTTAACTGGTCTTTTTCACTGGCAGCATGGAAGGTTTCGACTTCTGTCAGCAGGATTTCTCCCAGATAGATGGATTCCGATTCCATCCCCGGATAGGCAACTTCCAAGGCAACGTAGCCGCTGCGGAGTTCGCCAACAGTTGGATGCACCTGCCCAAATCCACGCAAAACAGAATATGCCAAACCGGAAAGAAATCCAGTATCTGCACGGGTCATCGTCTGAAGCCGTGCACTGCGAGGAGCTGGAAATTCCAAGAGGTTTTCTGTCACATCATAGGGTTCGGTGTTGTCCTCTGGGAAGCGGTCAATCAGTCCTTCGTCTTTCAGCATATCGGAAACCCGACTGTATGGCTTTTGCGGAACGGGAATCTGTTCGCCCAGAATTTTCTGGAACAACTGATGCAGTTCGGCTGCACTTTCATTTTCTCGTTCAAAATGAATCAGACGGTGGGTATAGTCATATGTTGCACCCAGCAGCTGCCCACCTGGAATATCCTTAAATGCAGCGGAAATGCGGCGAATCACTCGCATCTCATCCGTATGTACAACATTCGTATAGTGGCTGCGTTTTAAAGTGGAACGATAGGCACGGAGCAGGAAAACTGCCTCTTCGGTAGAACCTTCACACTGCTTGAGTGCCAATGCTGCATAGCTTTTTGCATAGAAACCGGCTTCGCTCATGACTTTATCCACCAGAAGCCCAAACTTTTCTACAATCGCTTCTAGTTCCAAATCTTTTTCTGTTCCGCTGCGGTAGTAGTCCAACAGCTGAATGCTGGCGGCAATCGCTTCTTCTCCGCCGGAAACTGCTACATATGCCATTATGCATTCCTCCTTCTCACCAATCTTGGAATACAGGTAACTGCCCCGTCATCTGTCACAAAAATCAGGTCAATGCCCATCGGGTATTCATATTCCTGCTGGTCACGCAATTCCAGTGCCTGACGGACAAGACTGGAACAAGAAAATGTTGTTTCTCCGTCAATTCCTGGACCATAAAGAGCCATCGTTTCTGTTTTTTCTCCGTTGTCCTGAATGAGCAGCGTTGCACTTTTGTGCGGGTCAATCAGTGTTCCACACTTTGCCTGTGCCAGCACTTCCGGCAGTTTTTTCGCATCGGTCACGAACAAATAATCTGCCTCTGAAATTACTTTTTCCTGCGAAAGCGTAACCAGTTTGAAATCATTCCGGAAATCTGCATCCCCGCAGGCGGAAAACGTCACTTCATTGTCCAATAAAGTCATTCCCAGTGCTAGAAATGCACGATGGTTTCCGAATAATTTTTCCATCTGTTCTGCAACAGAAACCGTTCTGGTTGGGTTGGACATCGCTTCGAGCAGCTTTCGGAACACTGCCTGTGTGTCAAATACTTCGTCAAACTGATGGAGTGTTTTCATTGTGCTGCCTCCTCATCCATAGAATGGAAATCCACCTTTGTTTTCTGGAACATGGCATTTTCCTGTTCCAGCTTTCGCCATTGTGCCTGTTCCCATTGCAATAACAAGTCCTGATGGACAAAGACACCTTTGTTCATAGCTGCGTCAATGATTGCCATATACAGCGTCTTTTCAAAATCATCGCCCATCGCGACTGCTGTTCCAACAGTATCAGCCAAAGTTACTACAGCCTCTGTCACCATGGTTTCCCCGATGTAAAACAGACTATTTTTGACAGGCTCTCGCATCTGAATCATCGTCAGGGATTTTTCCGGTTTCTTTACAATTGTGACAGGGTATTGTTGCTGCAGTTCCTCGCCCAGACGCACCACATCGCTGCGTTCTGCTCTGGAAAGGATCTGAAACAATCGCTTCTTTTCCATGTTATATCCTCCATTATTTGACACTTGCCTTGATTTTTGTGGAACAAAATTCCAGAATCACCACGGCAATGACAACGACATAAGTCAAAAATCCCATTTCGTGCAAATTGAAATAGAAACTTCCTGCCATAAACAGTTGGAATCCAATTCCGCCTGCTCCGGCTGCTGCACCCATTGCAACTGCATTGGTAAAATTGATTTCAAACCGCATAAACGTCCACGCCACCATTCGGCTGATGGATGATGGTAAAATTGCCTGAAATACAATCTGCCAAAATCCTGCACCGCTGGCACGCAGAGCTTCCAATGTTCCTGCATCTACTTCTTCTATGGACTCTGCATAAACTTTTGTCAGATAGGCAAAGCTATGAAATGTCAAGCCGATGACAGCAGCCACGCTGCCCAATCCAGCAGATACGGCAAAAATCAACACCCACAATACTGTTGGAACTGCACGAACCAGTGCCACTAAGCTTTTAATGGTGTTTGCAAGAGCAGATGGTGCTAAATTCTTCGCACAGAGCAATGCACAGAAAAATGCTAAAATTGCACCAAAGATCGTAGATAACACGCCAAGGCAGAATGTCACCAGCAACTGATACAACACATTCTGCATGGTATCCGTGGAAAGCTGCGGCTGCAGAAATACGGTTTTCATGTTGTGCAGGGTTGCTGCAATCTCTTCACCCAGTTGGATTTGCTTGTAGTCAAACGACCAGAATGCATACACTGTCAACAGCAGCAACGCACCTACCAAAATCTTTAATACGACACTGCTTTTGTTGATTGCACCGACTTTAATCGTTCCGTTTTTGTTTCGCCTGACATGTGTCTGTACGACACGCTGTGGCAGCACTGCGGAATTTTCCATTATAAAATCACCTTTCTTATCTGATTGGAAATCAATTCAATGATGATGACGGTGGCAATAATCAGGAGTACCACCAAGCTGGCAGAACTGAAATCCAATCGCTTATAATACATATCAAATAAATATCCAATTCCGGTTGCCGTCAAAATTCCAATCAGCGTGGAGCTTCGGATATTGGTTTCAATAATATACAACACCCACGTGACAATTCCCGGAATGACAGACGGAATAATGCCCTGAAAGACGGTTTGTGCAAAGTTTGCACCCGATGCTCGCAATGCTTCGATACAATCTGAACTGGCTTCTTCAATCGTTTCAATAAATGCACGGGTCAACATGCCAAATGTTGTGAAGAACAGGGCAAAGAATCCGGTCAGGATATTCTGCCCGAAGGAGAACATCAGCAGCATTGCCCAGACAACATCCGGCACATTCCGGAAAAATGCAGCGATCATTCGCACCAGTTGATTGACAGGGCGTGGAAAATCCGTTGCTTTTGAGCCAAACAGGCTGACAAAAAAGGCAAATATAGCTGCAAGAACAGTAACTGCGACAGAAAGTAGAACCGTTTCGATTAACTTATCTAAAATCTTCGGAAATCGGCGAATTGCCAGTTCATCGGGAATCAGATTTTCTCCAATCCAGACAAATGCTTTCGGAAATGACAGAAGTCCTTCCGTAAAATGAAATTTCGTAATGGTAGACGAAAAAAAGTAGATACCCAATACCACCAAAATCAGCAGCGTGTAAGTCATTTTCCGTCTGCGAAATACAGCTTGAATCTGTGCGTTCATATGGCTTCTCCTTGCACATCCAGCATCAAATCTTTGTCGTTGGATTGGTAAATGGCATGGATTTTTTCCTGCGTTAACTCTGCCGGTGTTCCGTTAAAGACTACTTTTCCGGCAGCAATGCCCAAAATCCGGTTGGAATATTTCATGGCTACATCGACTTGATGGAGATTGACAATGCAAGTGATTTTTCTGGTCTGGTTAATCTGTGCCAAATGATCCATAATGGTTTTCGAGGCCTTCGGGTCAAGAGAGGCAATCGGTTCATCACAGAGAATCAGCTTTGGTTCTTGCATAATCGCACGGGCAATGCCAACTCGCTGCTTTTGTCCGCCGGAAAGAGCATCGCAGCGTTTATATGCCTGCTCTGCCAATCCCAATTCACTTAAAATGGAAAATGCCTTTTCTTTTTCCGCTTCAGTATAATGCCCAATCATTCCGGTAAAAGTAGATTTTTGCCCCAGTCTGCCATGCAGGACATTTTCCATGACACTCAGACGGTCTACAAGATTGTAATGCTGAAAAATCATTCCGGTTTTGGTACGAATCTTCCGCAGCTGCCCTTTCCCAACCTGCATGACATCTGCACCGTCATAGATAATTTTTCCCTCTGTTGCATCAATCAGCCGGTTAATACAGCGAAGGATCGTTGATTTTCCGGCACCAGATGGGCCAATAATGGAAAGAAACTCCCCTTCTTCTACCGAAAAGCTCAGGTCATCCAATGCCTTTGTGGAATTGTGATAAACCTTACTGACGTGCTGAAATTCTAAAATTGGCATGAAATGTTACTCCTTTTCCCGACGGCTCAGGATTCCATGTTGCGGATCGGGTCATACCATGCATCATCTACCGTCACAAAGCACATTTTATCCGACTTTTTCTCATAAAGGCCTTGCTCACCGCTGCCATCCGTATAGAAAATCAAGGAATCGTTGCTGACGGTGTCCGATGTAAACAAATCTTGAATTGCCTTCACATCCTCTGCACTCAAGGTATCCCCGTTATAGGCAAATGGTCCATTCAAAACCGGTGTGGACTGAATAACGGTGTATTTCTCCCCCTGAACGGTATCAAACGGTGCACTTGCATCTGCATTGATGGTGTAGACGCTACCGGTTTCAGCTGGTGTTCCGTCTGTGCAGGTTGTATAGGGTGCTAATTCCAAATCGCAGAATGCAGAAACATCCGACTTTCCAGAAAGCAGGTTGAAAGCAGAACCCTGATGCGAACCGCCAAACAATACTTCTGAGAAAAATGCATCACTGCCGCCTTCCAGCAGGTCATCTACAATCAAATTATCCGAAGCAAAATGCTGGATGATGGTGTTGGTCGGCACTTTAAAACCAGAAGTCGAACTGTTGGATACAAACGACATCTTTTTGCCCTTGATGTTGTCGATGGAATAAGAATCCCCACTCTTATAGTTTTCAGCGTCTGCTTCTCTAACTGCAAAGAAACTGTAATACAACGCATCATCCAATGTTCCGGACTCTCCAGACAATACAAACAGCGGATTTACTGCATCGTTGGCTTTCTTTGCCTGACAGTATCCCTCGCCACCCATACTACATCCAATCTGTGCCGTTCCGTTGGAAAGGGATTCAATGGCAATCGCATAGTCTGTGGTCAACTTCTGTTCCACTTTCTTTCCGGTTGCCTGTTCAATCAGCTTGCCGACTTCATCTCTGGCAGCCTGATAATCCTCTGCGGATTCGTTCGGATACCAAACCAATGTAATGGTATCGGAACTGCTGTCTGCACTTTTTGCAGCAGATTCACTGGAAGAAGCACTGCTCTCTGCGGTAGAAGAAGAATCTGTTCCAGTGGAAGAACCACATCCTGTAACGGCACTGCACAACATTGCAAGTGCCAGCATTGCTGCTCCTAATTTTCTTGTTTTCATCTGAAAAACTCCTTTTTCACATTGTTTTAGAAATTCTCTTTGCAATTTCCGTTATTTATTATATCGTTCCTCCGTAAAGAACACTATCACCACTCTGTGAAACTCTACGAAATAAATGGGGCGAATTGTGCGGTTTTCGTAAATAAAACTGGCTATCTGGAAACAAGATTGTCACTCTGTTAATGACAGGTAAGCAGAAAACAGGCACACTTTTGTCCCTTGTCTATCGGACAAAAACGTGCCTGTTATTTTTAATTAAATACTAATAGTTAATTATGTTTTTTGTTTCATCACGGGCAGATGTTCCGGCATGCTGCCAATAATGATTTTTTTCAGCTTATCGTCCCAGCAAAAATAGATTCGTATCAACTGTTCAGACTTAATCCCATATTTAATGTGATAATCCAGCAAATACTTCTTTGTGCCAACCATACAGGAATAGGCTTCTGCAAAAAATTTCAGACATTCCGCCCCACAAGGTTCTACAAACCAGTGGTTCATTTCTGCGTATCGTTCCAATACTTCTGCATCAATTTCTTTTCGCTTATATCGAGCATAACCGGAAAGATATAGCAATCCATCACAGAGCAATGCCACGTCCAGTTCTCCAGAATATTTCTTCATAAGATTTCTTGCCTTGGAAGAAACCAGCAAATATTCAGAAAATTGCTCCTCCAGCCAGTCGCAAACATTTTCCATTTCTGTTGGAAATGTTGCCGCTACCACCGATTTCGATTGATAAAATGCAATCACTTCAGACGCTTTTCCATAAGATGTTTGAATCTGCTGATAGCGTTCTGTCATATCTTGCAACTTTTTGGAAAGTTCCTCTGTTTTTTCTTCCAGTTGCCGGATTTTCTTCTGATTCAACCGATTCGTTTCTTCGGAAATACTGGCATCCATAGTTCGGTTTTGTTCCTCATGAAGCTGACGTTTCAGTTCTGCATTTTCCATCGAAAGCAGTTCGATTTTTTCTTGATTGCTCAAGTTGCTCTCGTTCTTGTCCTGTAATTCTGCCAATCTCGCTTCGGAGATAAATTTGATACTGCCAAAAGAATAGGTACTGCGTTTCGGCAGCACATGAATTTCTTTTCGCAACGTCTGATGAAAGGTTTCAATCTCTTTTTGATAGGAATGGTATGGATACTGTGCAATGATGTTGCGATGATGCAAAATCAAAATCATTCCAAAATCAAATTCCGGACAAAGCTCTTTTCGGATTTTTTCAAAATATTTTT
>CABQIF010000068.1 GCA_902464115.1 uncultured Ruminococcus sp.
GTTCTGGACTGCACCAAAGAGCAGATTGTAATTTTGCAGGTCGTTCAGATTTTCGGAAACGAGTGTGTTTGTCATGCGTCCGCTGTTGTCGCCGATGAGGTTGCCGACATCCAGAAAATAATCTGCTCCATATTTTTCCGCAGTTGCGTTTTCATCGAACAGGACTGCTCCGTTTCGGTCGTAGATATAGCCGAGTTTCACGTTGTGAGAATGGGACATATAGAAGGTTGCCTGTGATACAATTCTTGCGACCAAAAGCACCATGCCCAACAGAAAGAGGACAATCAGCAGGATGGTGAGCCGTTCTCCACGTTTAATACTTTTCATTGTGTGACCCTCCTTGTTCTCTGCTGTTTCGGTACATTCTGGTTTGTTCATTCTGATTGCTGCCGGAATGCTGGATGGTATTCGGGCGTGCATACGGGTTGTTGGAGCGGTTTGGCGGAGTAGTTCTGCTTACAGGCTGCCCGTATGGGTTCGGCTGTGTCGGTCGAGCCTGCTGCCGAGGTGTGCCATTGGTTGGAATGGTACGGGTTTGACTGATTGGCTGCCCGTATGGGTTCGGCTGTGTGGGTCGTGCTTGTTGCCGAGGTGTGCCATTGGTCGGAATGGTGCGAGTTTGATTCACTGGCTGCCCGTATGGGTTTGGCTGCGTCGGTCGAGCCTGCTGCCGAGGAGCACTGCCCTGCATCGGAGCGGTTCGGTTCTGGTTGGCAGGCTGCTGCGGTGTTCGAGTAGTAGAACGCTGCGGAGATTGCGGTTTGTTTGCGTTCGGAGCAGGTGTATTTTTTGACAGCAGTTCGTCTGCTTCTTTTCCCTTGCGGAACGGCAGCTTGAACGAAAGCGTATTTTCCGAAACAACATTTGGTTTTCGGAAAGTTGGCGATTGCCCGGCTTTGAGCATACCGGCGAGCAGTCCGCAGGTAATCATAGAAGTACCACCCTGTGAAATAAAGGGAATCGTAACGCCTGTGAATGGAATCAGGTTGCAAGAGCCAAAGATGTTTAAGCCCATCTGTACGACAAAGACCGCTGCAACGCCTAAAATCATGGTTGTGTGGTAGTAGCTTCTCGGCTTGTTAATCATCGGCAGCATCAGCAGGCTTGCAATGAAAAAGATGACTAGCAGGGCAACCAAAAAGCCCCATTCTTCACAGATGGTGGAGAATACAATGTCCGTATCTGCAGCAGCGATTTCAATGAGGTTGCCGTATCCAGGACCTTTTCCGAATAAGCCGCCCTCTGCAATTGCCATCAGTGCACGGCATTGCTGATAGCCGTTTCCGTACATGTCATTCCAGATGTCCACAGAAAGACGGTCTTGTACATAGCCCGGTGCAAATTTCGCAGCGGCAATGACCACCAGCACGCCAACTGCACACAGGAAAATCAAGGTCGTTTTCGAGAATTTTGCCTTTGGGTAGCAGATCCGGCAGATGACTGCACAGCCATAGGCTGCGGCAAAGGTTGGCAAACTGCCCAAGTCCCGACACCACCATTGCAGCACAAAGATGGCAAGGAATGAGCCTGTTAAAAATAAAGCCTCTTTGGAAACATAAAAGAAAAGCACTTTGGTCTTTTCGTGCTGTTCCATGATGGAGGTGGCACAGAGCAGAACAAATACGGGCTTCATAAATTCAGAGGGCTGCAAACTGAGTGAACCAATCTGAATCCACATGCTCCGGCTACCCGTCAGAAGCAGGATTGCCAGCATGATCACGCCCAGCACGATATACAGATACTTTTTGATTGCCATCAAGCGGATGTGGTTTCGGGTGAGCAGGAACATGATCTGACAGCAGATCAATGCCATGATACAGGTGATATAGTGCTTGGCAGCAAATCCAATGCCCCCGAAACAGGATTGAAAAATCACGCTGATGTTGAGAATCAGGAGCAGTAGAAAGTCGGTAGTATAGGTCATTTGCTTATAAAAGAACCGCAGGACGATGATATAGACCACATCCAGCCCCAGAACTGCAATGGTCAACGGGGCTAAATCTTGAATGGTTTCATAGTTTCCCCGAAACAGCACCGCCAACAGCATGACAATATGCGTGAACAGAACCAGTGCTGCAATGCGTCCGTAGCGTAAGCCATTATGATACATTTGCATCTCTCCTTTGCTGTAGGATTACGGCTTGCGTGCCGAATCGGATTTCGTCCATGGGTTTTAGAATGGCTTGATGGTCGATTTTTGTGCCGTTGACGAATGTGCCGGATTTGGAATGCAAGTCCACGACACGCCAGACCCCGTTGGAAACATAGAGCACCGCATGATAACGGGAAATACTCATATCCGGCAGGCGAATATCCGCCGAGCCGTGCCGCCCGACTAAGATTTCATCGGCTTCTAAGGGAATCCATTCATTTGTCTGGACATCTCGCAGCATCATGTGATTGCTGACTTTGTTCCACCGCAGCTGTTCAATGCGTTTTTCTCGCTTTGCAAAGGAAAAGATGACAAAGACACAGAGAAATACCACAAAGATGACCACGGCACTGACAATGATGGAAAAGGGGGTAAAGTCCCGTAGGGTCTTTAACAGTTCTTCGTACATTTCAGATTGCCTCCTAAAGTATGGTTGTATTGATGATTGCGTGGAAAAATGGGGCGAGATCGCATGCCCCGAATCGGATTGCAGATGGGTAGAAAAGAAGATATTCCTATTATAATACAAGCCGCTGAAAAAATCAAGCAGACGCAACACGCTTTCTATTGCAAATCTGGTTTTCCCTCCATTTTTTCAATCTGTACAAAATCACACCGCTGCTTTTATTCAAGTTGCATGAAGAAGAAAAAAATTACAGAAAAATTACTTGCAATTTGCCAGAAACTATGGTATAATAAACAAAATCAACCGTGAAATCATCCATCATTTTTGGATGGTTTGCAATTTCGTTTCCAAAATTTATAAAAATAGAAAGTAGGCGTATGACACAACATGAAAGAACGTGTTTCCCTCAGACGAATGACCGCATTTTTTACCAGCATCCTGCTGGTTGTTTTTTGCCTGCCGACTCTGGCACTTCCGGCAAAGGCAGAAACAACCGTCCGACAGGTGAATAATATCGTTTTATTTGCCCAGTTCGACCCGTTGACAGAAAAAAACTTTATGAGTGGAGATGCAACCAATACGGTGCTTTCGATGTGTAATGATACCACTACATATCGTTCCCTGACGAAATACATTGATACCATTTCTTATGGACAAATGCACGTGGATTCTTATTTTCCGCAGTTGAAAGATGGTGTCATTGAGCCGTATGTGCTGAGTCAGAGTCGGGAATCTTATACTGACTATAATCAATATGCAATTGAAATGATTCAGAATATTTCAATTCCGGCAGATATTCCGCTGGATGGGAACAACGATGGCTATATTGACAACATTGTCTGCGTAGTAGATGGAAAAGTTACATCTGCCGCCGATCCGCTGTGGTCAAAAGCCTTTTATCTGGATGGCGGTTTGCAGGTGAACGGGCTTACCGTGGGACAAGTCAATCTGCACAGCGGCTATTCTGTGATTGGTTCTACACTATTCAATGGCATTGGAACGGTCTGCCATGAATTTTTGCACAGCATGGGCTATCCGGATCTGTATCACCGCAGCGATGTTTCCGGTGATCCGGTCGGGCAGTGGGATATTATGGCAACGACTTCTATTTTCTTGCAGTATCCGCTTGCTTATCAGCGGTATTCTGTTTCTGGCTGGATGGGAGCAGAAACGATTACAACAGCGGGGACATACACGCTTGCTCCAGCATCTGCCTCTGAGGGCAGTCGGCTCTACTTATTAAAAACACCGCTTTCCGACACGGAATTTTTTGCGGTGGAATATCGAAAGCAGGGAGCGAAATATTCAGATGAACTGGATGGAAAAATTTATGGCGATGGCATGGTGGTCTATCGGGTAAATACCAGCGTGGTCGGAAACTATCGGGGCGATACCGATCAGATCTATATTTTCCGTCCGGGTGAAACCACGTTGAACGGCGGAGCAGGCGACTTGACAAAATCCTGCTATGGTGGGGAAGGTGCTCCGAACCACATTGGAACAACCGACCTGCAAAAGAAGTTTTCCGATGGGGCATTGGTTTATGCAGACGGAACAAACAGCGGCATTGCACTGGACAACATTCAGATTCAGGACAATGGAACATTGACATTCTCAGTATCGTTTGCAGACCTTTCCGGTCAGAAACTCTGGGAAACCAGCAACAATAGTTCATTCTCTGCGGATACCATGGCGTATGATCTGGCAACTGCCGCAGATGGAACGATGTATCTGCTTTCAACTACTGCCTATTCTGCAACCCTGTATCGGGTGGAAGAGGACGAAACGCTGACTGCAGTCAGCAAGCCGTTTTCCGGCAGTATGTACAATCCAAAGCTGGTCATTTGTGATGGAACGGCATATGTGCTCTATCAGGATTATGATTATATCTCGCATCTCTGCAAGTGGAATGAAAATGGGCAGCTCTGGGAAGAATGCTATGTGGGAACAGAACTGGCACAATATCAAGACCTTGCAACAGATGGCGAACAGCTTTATTTTACCTGCACGACCGGTTCATTCCCATATGTGTTGCAGGCGTATTGTTACAATCCGAATACCGGACAAGCGACGAAAATTGGAACGGATCTCTCTGGAAACGCTTGCAATATGGAGATTGCTGCCGCAGATGGAACGGTTGTCATTGGCTATCGGGATTTGACTGCAAACAGCGTTCCAAAAGCAGCGATTTACAACGGGGCAACTTGGAATATTATTACTTTGTCTGAGCAGGAATGCGGTATGGTTTCTGTGATAGCAGAGGAAAATGGGAAGTTCTGGGTATTGCCTTCTGGCGGGAAAAATCCGATTTTTAGCGTGAGCAAAGATGGAACAGCAACCGCCTATGCAGTGCCAGAGCAATTAAAAGAAAATGTGTTCCAGATGATACCAGTTTTATCCGGTGGGAATTTGTATGTGGCTGTAAATTCTCAGAATCCAAATGCATTTGATTTGTATCAGTTGAATCAGGAAACTGCATCATGGGAAACGGTCGGAAATACCATTGCCCATGAAATTGTCAATCAGCCAGTTTTGTCTGCACGAAATGGAACGATTTATTGTATGTACAATGCTTCAGAACAAATTTTGCTGAAAAAATTAGTTATTTCCAAGAACGAAGAAACGATTTTAAAGGGCGATTTGAACTTGGACGGCAGACGGAATTTAGCGGACACCGTGCTGTTTCATCGGTATTTGCTGCGAACGGTTACCTTGACAGAAGAGCAGGTCAAACGTGCAGAAACTGTAGAAGATGGCACAATCAATATCATTGATTTGATTTGGCTGAAACAAGCCATTCATTTAGCAGACGCATAACCGCCGAAGGCGAACTGCGGTCGAGCTGGCTCAGCTCGGCGGGGGTGATTCCCCACAGTGTGGGGAAATGTCCCGAAGGGACAAAGGGGCAGGGCATCCTTTAAATAGGGGGCAAGCTGCCCCCTGCAAAGAGTGGACAATTTGCAGTAACAAGAATCTAAGAGAAATCGGAAAATGCTGTTCGCCATTCTGGAAACATAAAAAATTCTTGTAAACTACAATCTAAGAAAGATTCATAACCAATTCGGACAACACAACCACTGGCGAACAGCACAAAGGCAAAGAGCGAAGCGAATTTGCTGAACCACACGCAATCGGTTTTCCAAGAATCAAGAACACAAAAGAGGATTCCCACAACAGGAATCCTCTTTTTCTGCATCTTCACTTTGTCAGAACTGGTTTCTGTGAGAGAACCCGTTCATGGTTGTATACGTCTTTCAGCCGCTGTTTGGTGTTGTATGTTTCCCCCATGCAGAATTCTTTCGACCATGTCATAAAATATGCCCACGGAATCTTGCTTTTTGCCAATAACGCTGCATCTGGTAAAAATCCAACCTCTGCCAACGCTGCAACTTTGTTGGCACTGGAGGCAGCGATCAATGCTTGATAATCAGCTGCATAGTCTGTTGCTTCATAGTGTGGCAAGTAGACATCCACGGAAACAACATCCACAAAATCATCTCCCGGATACCCCTCCGGCAGCCGACTGTTCCAGACCCAGAGCAAATGGTTGAAATGATAATGGTGCACATAGTATTCATACATGAGCAGGTACAGCTGCTTTGCAACCTCTGCACCCTTTGCCCCCCACCAGAACCAAGTACCTTCTGCTTCGTGGAATGGTCGCCACAGAACTGGAATCTTTGCGTCCTGAAATCGTTGCAGCTGTACTGCAATCGCATCTAGATCATGAAAGAACGCTGCCCGTTCCGGCGTGCCGTGGTGCAGAACCCGTTCTGCATCAAAATTCGTGTGTTCGGTATAAAAGCTCTTGTCGTGTCCACCGAGCGGAGAAAACCAGTGAAACGTCAGCGTGACAATGCCGCCCGTTTCGTTTGCCCAGCGAAGAGCCGTATCCATGGTGTTGCGGTTTTCTTCCACTTCGATGCGGCAGGCTTCCGAGGCATCTTCCATGCGGATGTTGGGCGAATAGGCGAGCAACTCAAATCCGCAAAGTTTCGGGGACTTTCCCGTTACGGTTTCAATATAAGCAACCTCTTCCATCGGGTTGGTCTGGGTGTGTTGCCCAGCGAGGATATTTGTTCCGGCGATGTCGTGCAGATATTGCAGTAGAGCCGTTGCCTCTGGGGTTGCGTTGGGATTGACTGGTGTTGTGTGTATCATAAAAACCTCCTTTTTAGCCTAATTATAACCCTAATTTATGATAAAGTCAATAGAAATTTGCGTGAATTTTGAAAAAACTGGTTGCAATTTCAAAATGGGTATGCTATAATAAAAACCAAAGCAGAAATTAGCTGCAATTAGGTGCAAATTTATGAAGAAAGGAATTTGTTGGAAAAATGCAAAAACGTGTACGAATGGTGGACATTGCGGAAAAAATGGGCGTTAGTACCTTTACGGTTTCCAAGGCACTTTCCGGAAAAGATGGCGTTAGCGAAGAATTACGGGCAGAAGTGCGGCGAGTCGCAGAACAGATGGGCTATCAGGCAAAGAATAAATCTCGGCAGGAAACCGCTTCCAAAAGCATGAAATTCGGGATTTTGACCCGCAGCCGATACATTGAACAGGGGCAGTCGTTTTACTGGAGTTTATACGAGCGGATGCTGTTTCACCTCAATGCAGGCGGAAATATTGGGATTTTAGAGTTTGTATCCAAAGAAGAAGAGGAGGCGTTACAGCTGCCGAAATTCATGCAGACAGAGCTGATTAACGGGCTTGTCTTAATGGGAAAGTTCAGCAAAGCCTACCGCAATATGCTGACCGCTGCAAAGATTCCGTTTGTGTGTCTGGATATGTTCGATGCGGATTGTGAACAGGATACCGTGATTTCAGATGGTTATTATGGAATGTATTTTGTGACTCGTCATCTGCTGCAAATGGGGCATCGGGATATTGTCTTTCTGGGGCGAATCGGGTCGACTTACAGCATCACTGACCGCTATTTCGGGTTCTGCCGGGCGATGCAGGAAGCAGGAATTTCTGTAACACCGGAAATGGTCTTGTCTGACCGGGAGGAGGACGAAACCATTCATATTGCTCTGGAACAGCTGCATCATATGCCGACTGCGTTTGCCTGCAACTGCGATACGTCTGCTTATTATCTCATGCAGGCACTTCAGGCACGGGGATACCGGATACCGGAAGATATTTCCATTGTCGGCTTCGATAATTATATTTTGTCGGAGATGACCACGCCAAAACTGACGACGTATGCAGTGGATTTGGATAAAATGGCGATGGCAAGCATTGAACAGCTGCAACAGCGGCTCGAACAGCCAAGCCGCCCCTGCGAGCAGCGGATTATCAGCGGACACTTTATTCCAAGAAACAGCGTTCGGAAAATAAATTAGGTTGATTGTTTAGGTAAAACAGAAACGGAAAACTAAACAGCAAAGGGGCAATTGAGAGCGACTAATTGTCCCTTTTTTCTATATCTATCCCAAATTCTCAGAAAAAATTAGTAAAAACTGAAAAAGAAAATCACTATAATTGTGCATTCTGCATAAATAAATGGCAATCAATTTATGCGTTTCGTTGAAATTGCGTGTAAAACTAATTTAGCCTATTGACAAAACTAAAAAATGTGTTATAATAAAGCTAAAGAAACCTAATCGGGACGGACAAACAAAATTCCCGAACATCCGAATGTTACATAAAAACGAAAAATTTGGAGGAACACATTATGAAAAAACAACTCATCGCCATCACATTGGCAGCTGTTATGGCAGCAGGTATGACAGGCTGTGGAAGCAGCAACGGCGGCAGCTCCGACACCGCAAACAAAGATGTCACCTTGGATTACAAGAGCATCGACTTGGAAACAGGAGATTCTGACCTGAAGGCAGACCTGAAAGTCATCACCCACCGGACAGACTTGGTAGACACCACCTTTGAAGAATATGCACAGGAATTTCAAAAGCTGTATCCGAATGTCACCATCAGCTTTGAGGGCATTACCAACTATGCAGACGATATGACCACACGGTTGACCAGCGGTGACTGGGGCGACATCTGCATGATTCCGACCACTGTCAACAAGAGTGAATTTGGTACTTATTTTGAACCAATCTGCAATTACGATGATATGAAGGATTCTTACGAATTCCTCGGCGACAAGATGTTTGATGGTAAGGTTTACGGCATTGCCTCCATGGGCAATGCAATGGGCATCGTTTATAATAAGAGTGTCTTTGAAGAAGCTGGCATTTCGGAACTGCCAACGACACCAAGTACATTTTTAGCAGACTTGAAGCTCATTAAAGAAAAGACTGATGCCATTCCGCTGTATACCAACTATGCAGCTGGCTGGACACTGACCGCATGGGATTCTTACATTGGCGGAACTGCAACTGGCGATGCCGATTTCATGAACAACACGATTGTGCATCAGGCAAATCCATTCTCGAAGCGTTCCGATGAAACAGGCCCGTACGCTGTTTATAATACTCTGTATGAAGCGGTTTCTGAGGGCTTGACCGAAGACGATCCGACCACGACCGACTGGGAAGGCTGCAAGAGCCAAATCAACAATGGGAAAATCGGCTGCATGGTTCTGGGCAGCTGGGCAATCATTCAGATGCAGGAAGCTGGCGACAATGCCGATGATATTGGTTATATGCCTTTTCCGATCACCGTTGACGGCAAGCAGTATGCAAGTGCCAGTGCAGACTATGCATACGGCATCAATGTAAACTCCACCGACGATGAAAAGAAAGCATCCGCTGCTTTCATCAAGTGGCTGACAGAAAAGTCCGGCTATGCGTATGACCAGGGCGGTATCCCGATTGTAAAGGGTGAAACCTATCCGGATTGTTTGCGTGCATTTGCAGACGTTACTTTAGTCATGGATAACCCGACACCGAACGGCGAAGAAGACTTGTATGCAAACATCAACAACGGTTCGGAATTGTCCTTAAATTCAGACCCTACCCACGTTGCAAGAATCATCGAAAGTGCCATTGACCACAGCGAAACCATGGATGAAATTGCGGACAGCTGGAACGAAGCATGGACTTCCGCACAGGAATCCAACGGTGTAACACCGCAATAATGCACAGAGAGGGGAATTCAAATGGCTGGTTCTGGAAAAACAGGCAGCACATCACTTCGGAACAAACTGCACAAGATGCAGACACAAAAAGTGATCGTTTCGATTTTGTTCTTATGTGTGCCGTTGCTGCTGTTGTTCACGTTTACCTACCTGCCATTCTTTAAAATGGTACAGTTCAGCTTTTACGATATGAAATACATCGGGAAGCGAACCTGGGTAGGACTTCAAAATTATATCTCTGTATTCACCAGAGAAGATTGTCTGAATGCCTTAAAGCTGAGCATCTTCTATTTGGTTGGCTCGTTTGTACAAATCGCCATCGCACTGCTGTTTGCCAGCATTTTGAGTTTCCCGACAAAAGGCGGAAAATTCTTCCGTGGTGCATTGTATTTCCCAAGCTTGATTGGCGGGATTGCCGTGGGCTTTATCTTTAAGTTCTTCTTTACCCACGGATTTGTACTGGACACCCTGCTGACTTGGGTCGGCATGGATGCGGACAGCCTGCCATTCTGGCTGAAAGATAAAAGCATTAACAACTGGGTTCTGGCAGCAACCTCCATTTGGCGGTACATGGGACAAAATATGGTACTGTTCATCGGAGCGATTGCCAGTGTTGATACGACCCAATATGAAGCGGCAGCGATTGACGGAGCAAACGCATGGCAGCGGTTCCGGTATATCATTCTGCCATCCATCAAAACGATTGTAACCTTGAACCTGATTTTAGCGGTTTCCGGTGCACTGTCCGCCTTTGAAATGCCTTATGTTATCACAGACGGCGGCTTCGGAACATCCACCTATTTTGTATTGATGAACAAGATTGCCCATACCAACCAGAAGGTCGGTCTGGCATCTGCAATGGCAGTGGTTCTGCTGGCATTGATTCTGCTGGTAACGGCAGTGCAGAAAATTGTCGAACGGCGAATGGATAGCGACACGCCAAGAAGACGGAAACGGAGGGTGCAAAAATGAGAGCAGCAAGTAATCCTGTTCGGCTGGGAAAATACAGCCTCGGTAAAATTTTCTTCACCATTTGCAAGTATGTCCTCCTGATTTTTGCCGCATTCTGTGCATTAGTTCCGCTGGTCAGCTGTGTCATCACTGCCTTTAAAACCAAAGCGGAATACAACAACACCAACGTCATGACCCTGCCGGAAAGCTGGCTGTATTTCGACAACTTTATTACCGCATGGAAACAGGCAAACATGGGCAAAGCGTTCCTGAACAGCTTTTTGGTTCTGCTCTTCGTTCTGCTGGGCAGCACCCTGTTCTCGGCAATGCTGGCATATGTTCTGAACCGGTTTCAGTTCCGTGGCAACAAGCTGATTCGCAACTTGTTTATGATTTCCACCCTGATTCCGGGGATTGCCACACAGGTTACGATTTACCAGATTATGTATACCCTCGGCTTAGTCAATACGCTTTACGGTTACATCATCCTGATGCTGGGAACAGATGTCATCTCGATTTACATCTTCTTGCAGTATTTCGACAATTTGCCAAAGACACTGGATGAAGCAGCAATTTTGGACGGCTGCACCTATGTTGGTGTATTCTTTAAGATTCTGCTGCCGCTGCTGAAGCCGGCAATCGTCACCAGTGCCATCCTGAAGGGTGTTAGCACCTACAACGAATACTACATGGCAAACCTGTACTTGCAGGATAAAAAAGCCTTTCCAGTGGTTTCCACCTCCCTGTTCACCTTTACAGGGCCGATGGGAAGCCAATATAACTACATCTGTGCCGGCGTTCTGATTACCGTCATTCCGATGCTGATTCTGTTCATCTGCTGTCAGAAACAGATTTACAGCGGCATGGCACAAGGTGCAGTGAAAGAATAATGATTTCCCCCTTTTTCTTCTAACATCCCATCCTGTTTTCGCAGCTTGCAGTTCCTGTTTCTGTTATTTTGTAAAGATGCTGCAAGTTGCGGCAGGGTGGCCGTTCCAAGATAACAATTGCAAATCGCAGTTTGAAAGTTTACTTCGGGCTTCTGTTGGAATGCCGTTTCCCTCCTTAAAAGAGCAAGCCAGCAGAAGCCATATTTGTCGAACCATTCACTTGGAATTTTAAATATTTTTGAATACTTAAATAT
>CABQIF010000069.1 GCA_902464115.1 uncultured Ruminococcus sp.
AGTTTCATTTGCTCCGCAAATGTGGGCTGCTCGCCCACACCTCGGCAGCATTTTTAAAAAACTGCTGCACCGAAAAACTTTTTATTCGCCTGCGGCTCGTCTTAGGAAAACCTCTCCAATCCGATTCGGCAAGGCTGGGGCACATCCCCAGCTTGCCTTGGGAATCGCAATTCCCTCTTCGATTTTTGTTGCATCTCATTGTACAGTTTTATTTGCTCCGCAAATGTGGGCTACTCGCCCACGCCTCGGCAGCATTTTTGAAAAACTGCTGCACCGAAAAACTTTTTATTTGTGCTTCGCACCTGCTCAACAGAAAACCGCCTCTCCCAATATGGGAAAAGCGGTTTCAAATGCTATTCTGTTTGATGTGGTTCAGAATCCGTTCCGACTGTTTCCTGTGCCAGTTCTGCCTTTTTCCTTAGCTTTCGATTGGTATCATTTTTCAGAAGTGTATAGATGACAGAAGTCAACGGAATAAACAAAATCATTCCGAACACTCCGAACAAATTCTGCCCCACCAAAACGGCAACCAGAACCCAGAACGAGGACAAGCCGACCGAGTTGCCGACCACTTTCGGATAAATAAAGTGCCCTTCAATAAACTGCACCACCAGATAAACCAAAATACAAAGCAATGCTTTCCACGGGTCAATCATCAGGTTCAGCAGTGCTCCGGTACAGCACGCCAAAAACGCCCCCACAAAGGGAATAAACGAACAAACTGCCGTCAAAACGCCAATCAGCCCTGCATAGGAAATTCCGCAGATTGCAAAGGCGATGAACATCAATGTTCCCAGAATGACCGCTTCCAGGCACTGCCCACACAGAAAGCTCCGGAAAATCTGACAAATCAAATTTCCCGTATCCCGAATTTTCTGACAAGTGGTATGCTGTAAGTTGGCTTCCAGTAACTTGTTGAGCTGTCTGCCGATGGTATGCCGTTCCATTAAAAGATAAATTGCAAGAATAAAGCCGACCACAGCATCCACCACAACACTTGCGGTATTTGCTGCGGCAGAGAAAATGGTTGGTACCCAGTTTCCAACGCCGACAATCAGCTTTTGCAGCAGCTGCCCTTGTTCTGCATTTTTCAGCCATTCTTCCAACATCGCCGTATCAATGCCATACGCTGCCAGCTGATTCAGCCAAATCGGCAAGTTATGCTGCACTTTGTTGTAAATATCCATGATGGATTGAATCAACGCCGGAATCATCAGCATACAAACCGCTGCCAATACAATACAAACTGACAGCAACGTTAACACCAGACTAATGGTATTCCAGAACCGTTCCTTATGGGGACGTTTGGCATGTTTTTGCAGGAAATTCCGGAAGCCATTCATCGGAATATGTAAAAAGAATGCCAGAACACCCGCTACAATGACCGGCTGAATCAATTCAAACAAAAACGAAAATGCATAGGATGATTCTTCAAAATTCGCTAAAATCAAAAAAATGGCTGCAATAAATAAAACGATCCCAAATACGTTTTGTTGCCACTGTTTCACTGCGATTCGCCACTTTTCGCTGAATTTACTTCATCTTTTTTCGATATTGATACCGCCGAATCTGATTTTGGAAAAACTGCCAGAAATCTTTCCCGAAGAACAATAGAATATTGGCAAAAGCAAAGAGAATTGCCAGCTTTCCCGACCAGCTGCTCCGCAGAAATTCCAATACCAGAAATGCCACATCCAGCCATGCCAGCCATTTCATTTTCACTGGCAATACAAAAAACAGCATCACCTGAAAATCTGGATACAGCAGGGCAAATGCCAGAAACAACGAAAAATTCAAATAAGTGTTGCCCACATAGCCCGTAATCAAGCCGGAAATAATCGTTCCAATTGCTCCGCAAAGATAAAAGACGTTGAACCGGAAACTTCCCCATTCCCGTTCCAAGCCAGACCCAATCAGCCAGTAAAAATACATGGAAAAGAGAATCCAAATCGGACTGGAATTGATGGGAATAAAGAGAAACGACAAAATTCTCCAAACTTCCCCGTGAAAAATCGCACTGCGGCTAAAATAAAGATAGCTGGAAAGGGTTGTTCCATACTGGACACTCAAAAAAATATCTGACAGGAATACCACTGCCATTCCGACCAAAATCAAGTTCATCAGGTTGGGAATGGAAAATTTTCTGAATTTTCGTTCTAATTTGTCTAACCAGGTTGATTGCATCATCATGCTCCTTTCAATTTCCCCGAAAACAATGCCCCCATTTCTCCGTTTGTAAAGAAGTATTATACCATATTTTCAATGAAAACACAATGCAACCGGAAAAATTAACAGTTTAGAAAATAAAAAATGCCATTCTCATCCACAGATAGAATGGCATCAAAAAGCATCTTGATTCGCTGAAAATCCGTCAGGAAATTCGCTCACAGCGAACCGTTACACGCTGCGTTCCGCTGAGCGTACAGGTGAACAGCGTCAAGTCCCAGTCTCCCTGCTCCATCTCTTCCACAGCGGTATCCGGCAATATTTCCGTCTGTATCACCTGATAATGATAGACCATTCCGGTTACATCCGTGAAATCAATCCGGTCGCCGCTATCCAGCTTTCGGATTCGTCCAAAATGAGAATCATAGTTATGGGCTGCGACAATCATATTATCGGTCAGATAGCTGCCAGCATAACGACATGGGGTATAGGGCAGCTGTTCAAATACATATTCCGAAAAAATCGGAACTTCCACCTGTAAGGTTGGAATCGTCAGAATCCCGATATACCAATTGCTGTCAATTTCTGCCCATGTTTCCTGTTCTTTGGCAGAATTTGTTCCAGTTGTGGTCTGATAGGCATCCCATGCATCCGCAATCTGCGGACGGGATGTTTCCATGCCGGAAATGATTTCTGATTCGGAATCCTGACCAGAACCCGTTCCCCCTGCCACTTGTGTTGTGGTTTGTCTTTCTGGAACAGAAACAACCGTTGTGGCAATCGGAAAACCATTGCCAGTTTGCTCCTCTTCTTCTAGGGCAGAATGAAGGGCATCCCGTATTTTTTTGGCAGATTCTCCGCCCTGATTGCTTTCATGCCAATTCCAAAGAACAAGGGACAGTGCCGCTATCAGCAGCACTGCCCCCGCCAGCATTACAAAATGTCCTGCTTTCCATCGTTTCATGCATTAGTCCTCTTTTTTATCCATTCGCCAGCCAACGCCCAGCAACACCAATCCGCCTGCTGCCAAGCATGGAACTGGCCACCAAAGCTGTCCCGTTGCCGGCAAAGTGGGCTTTGTAGTAGTAACGGTTGTTCCCGTACCAGAACCACTGGTTGTAGAGCCACTGCTTCCAGTAGTTGTTATATCACTGCCGGATGTTGTGGTTGCTGTTCCGGTTTCTGTCGTAGAAACAATTGCTGTACCGCCAGAAATCGAACTTCCAACAGAGGTCATCGTTTCTGATGTTGTCGTTTCTGTTTTAGAAAGTACGGTTTCCGTTGTGACGGTTGTGGTTTCAGTCGTTGTGGTGGTTGTAATGGGTGCGGTTGTCAGTTCCTGAGAGCCCGTCTGATTGTGAGAATTGAAAATCAAAAACTGTGTATCGTTCTGCTTATAGACCACCAAATAATTCTTTGGGACGAAAACTTCCTTGACATGCCATTCTTCCAGCTCGTTCCCTTCCCAAGAATACGACCACGAATTTGCTTCGTTCAGGGTAACTTCTTCTCGCATGACATCATCGCAATACAGCTGAATCACCAAATCTTCCGGTCGATCCATAATCATGCCTTCATCATGCAACCAAACTTTTTCCACGCTATATTTGACTGTGGAAGAAGTTGAAAACGGCTTCACCGTAAACTTCGGATAGACATTCCATCGAAACGTATTGCTGCCGGATTCCTCTGTCAGATTCAACAGGGCTGGTGCTGGAATATATCGCTGATTTCCAACGACAACCGGCTTTCCGGTGATCAGATACGCTCCGGTTTCCAGCGAGCCAAATGTCACTGCTCCGCTCTGGTCTGTTTTCCAAGTTGAAAGCGGTGCAATCGCATCCACTACCGTTAAATTTGCCAGCGTATCCGCTGCATCCTGCACTTCAGCAGTGGTCATCAGCTTTCCGTTGACGGGGTAATCTGCAAAATCGCCCTCTAACAGCAATTCACCGTTAGCATTATAATTGCCGACCCGATAGAGCTTCCACGTCAGATTTGGAAGAATGGTATCGCCGTCTTTACAGATAATCGTCAGCATTCCGTCTGTAGCAGCTTCTGTCTGCATGGGTGTCAGCCAAAAACAGAGAAAAAATAACAATGCCGCTGCACCATAACGCAAACGAGCAAACCATCTTCGCTGTATCATTCGCAGTTCCTCCCTACTTTTTCTTCTTTTTCGGCGGTTCTTCGGAAAACAGGGACAGCGGATCTTCGTGTGGGAAATGCCGCTTATTCCGCTTTCCGCTCACGCCCCAGAAAACAAATAATCCCAACAACAGCGGTGCAGATAAACACGGCACAACCAGCATGGGATCTAACTGTACCGCATCAGCAGCAACCGTAGCGTGAGATTGGTATTTTGTATCAATTCGCCTGGAACGAATCAATAACCGATGCGTATTGACTCCGTAAGGTGTACAAGTCATCAGCGTGACCAAATCCTGTTCCGGCTCAATATAGAGATTTTCGATCTCCTCCGGCAGGATGATCCGGATCTGTTCGACCTGATAGGTCAGAACCTGATCCAAAACTGTAATCGTAAATGTATCTCCGACAACCAGCTGATCAATATCGGTGAACAGCTTCGCCGAGGGTAAGCCACGATGGGCGGAAATGACAGAATGGGTATTTGCTCCGCCGACCGGCAGGGACGACCCCTTTAAATGTCCGGCTGCAATATTCAGCACTTCTTCGCTCGTGCCGTGGTAAATCGGCAGTTCCACATGGATGACAGGAATGGTAATATAGCCCATGATTCCCGTTCCGGAGATATTCAAGAGCGAATCATACGCAGAAAGCTGGTCGCAGTTGGTGAACGGGGCGGGCAGGTTGTAAAGGTCTTTGTTGTAGTCCTTTGCCTGCTGAAGCAGCAGTTCCGCTTCGCCATCGTCCAGTTCCTCGACCGCTTGGCTATAGCTTGCAATGGCACGGGTTTGTACTTTGGAATTCCACCAGTCGCTGATGGTTGGATACAGCATTACGGAGAGCCCCACCAGCAAAATCAAAATCAAAAAAATGGTCGAAATCACACCTGTTTTTTTCTTTCTCATGAGGCACTCCCTAATGCCTGCCGGCAGGGGAAACACTCCTGCCGGCAGACGGTAAAATTAGGATTTTTGAAAACCGGACGTTCCGGATCGTGGTTTATTCAGCGTCTTTCTTTGCCCGCTTCTTGGTGATGAGGAGCACGCCAGCCCCTGCAACCAGCACACCGCCGCCAACGTAGAACATCGTTGTACCGATACCACCGGTGGACGGGAGAGAAGAACCCTTCTGGTTGATGATAGAACCTTCTACCTTACCGTCAGAAACGCTACCATTAGTATCTTTGTTATTCATAGTCAGCTTAATTGCTGTCAAAGCGTCGCTTGCTGTTCCAGCCCAAGTCTGATTATTTGCAGTTGTTGCACCAATGGTCAAAGCCAAATCAGCCATGGTATTGTAACCAGTCGGAGTCGTTGTTTCTCTTAAGGTATATGTACCATCATCCAAACCAATGAACTTGAAAATACCAGTTGCATCAGTTGTTACTTCAGTAGCAGTTGTAACATCATCAACCCAACCAGTAATTCTTAAATTACTGTCAACAGTTGCCCACTTAGAACCATCTGCATTACCAAGCTTAAATCCTGCCTTTGTTCCGTCTTCAGCATCTGCCTTTGTTTTTTCGTCGCCCAAATACTTGGTTACATCCAGTTCATAGGTGAATACGATAACCTTATCTTCTGGTGTCTTGCCCTTATCTCCCTCAGGTGTCTCTTCACCCTTTCCGGTATAGTTTGGATTGTTGGAATAGGTCAAATCAACCTTATTTTCCTGACCATCCAAGCCAATAACAGCACCACTGTTCAGCTGAGCAGTATAATCTACCACGATTGTGCTATCCTTTGTAATAGCAGTAATCTTCTTGGTATCGTTAATCGTAATGGTAAACTTTCCTGTATCGTCCTGTGTACTTACAGTATAATCAGTAGCAGTCAATGGTGTTTTGGTACCTGCATTTACAACATTAACACTAATACTACCTTTGTTTAGTGTAAAGTTCGTTGCCAGAGTATCCGTAAACTGATAAAAATAAGAAGTGTAATCATCATAAGTACTCGGCATTGTACTAATCAGTTCAAATGGAACATTTTCGCCAATGCAATAGTCTGCAACATCGTTGTACTGTTTATCTGCAGTGTAAGAACCAACTGTGACAGTACCATCAACAGTTTTATCGTCTTCCTTTACCTTTTTAATAACAGAAGGAGCAGAGCTTTTTGCTGTTACTTTAACATCGCCGCCACCAGCAACCTTCAAAATAAACCGTGTCTTTGCACCGTTATTGTTTGTTCCCATAGTATCACTTGGTGAATCAGAAGCATCCTGAACCAAATAGTAACCATCGTCCAAGTTCTCGATTTTGCCACTGGAAGAAGTGCCACTCGCAGAACCAGTTTTCAAATGATTACCAACAAGTGCTGCAAAAGCTTTTGCTACTGCATCATCATCTGTAGCTTCAGCCAATTTTTCAGCTATTGCCTTTGCTGAATCTAAGCCCTTAAATGCGGCTAAAGTGCCCGTTGCATTAGCTAAATCGGTTACAATTGCATCACCATTTACGCCAGAACCCCAAGTAATATTACTCAATACACCATCTGCATACTGACCAGCGAAAACCTGATATGCTTCATAAGTATGTGTACCATTATCATTATTTCCAGTTGTATTGAAATCACTAATGGTAATGGAGTTATTCCCCACTGCACTTGCAGAGAACGAACTACTCATCGGAACGGCTGCACAAGCTGCCATCACTACGGCTGCGACGAACGATGCGGCTCTTCTTGCTCTTTTTGTGTTTTTCATAATAAACGCTCCTTCTTTTCTATGTCCGATTTTGAATCGGACATATTTTAAATTTTTGTTACGGTGGCGTTTTCGCCGTCCCGTATAGCGGTTCTCTGTTTGTTCAGAACTCCTTGATGTTATTGTAACACGACTTCCTGCGTTTGTCAAGGAGTTCTGAAATATTTTTGCAAAATAATCAACAGCAAAACCTTATTTTTATTTATTTTGCACAATTTCTACGACGTTTCCGCCGAAATTGATAACAAATTACCAGTCCACTGCCACCCATCAGCAGCAAGCCGATGAGATAATAGCGGGTCACACCGATTCCGCCGGTGCTGGGGAGGGTGTAGGAAGTATCCTGCTTGGTGTTCAGGATGATGATGTCTGTGCCGTCTGTCAGCTTGTCAGCCCGGATTGCAGTATCCTGCGTTTCGTCGCCGTCCTGATAGAGATAGCTTGCGGAATAGCCGTTCACCGGCTCTTCTACCGCCCAATAGTAGTAGGGGTTGCCGTTGCTATCGGTAACCGGAAGATTCGATACAGAGCCTTTCCAGCCGTCTGTTGCGTCGATTTCGAGCAGCAGACCGTTTGCCCAGTCGGCATCGGAAACCTGGCTTGCGTCGATGGTATTTTCGAGAGCCTGCGTCTGAACGCCGCTGGTTTCGTCGTCAGAGAGCAGCTGTGCCGATTCTACGACTGCCGCCGCCGCAATGGATTTGCGTGGGGCTGAGAGGGATTGGGGGGAGGTGTCATCAAAGTTGGTAATTACATGACGATTCCCATCTTCATCTACAATACAAATTTGTGTAATTGTACAGCTTATGAGACTGCCTTTTGTCTGGAAAATAACTTTTTCATTTTTAGATGCTGTTGTTTTTTCCCAAATAGCGGTATCTCCATTTATAGTACCAAACTGACCATTTACTTTTGAAAAATAGTTACTGCTATCATTGAATATATAGAGTTGTGCCAATTTGCCACTATTAAAATTGACCCAACTATTTGGAGTTGAATTCAGATTATTAGATTCATTAAAATAAATATTAATTCCTTCTCCAGGGTTAGACTCAGAAAAGTCTGAGAAAGAAACTTCCAACTTTTTGATATTCTCTTGATATGCTGCTGGAATGTTAAATGTATAGACTTCATTTGCTGTTAATGCTCTTCCAACAATATCAATATCCGTAACAGTTAAGTTTATCGTTCCATCTGTATAACCGTCTTTCTTAGCGGTGATCGTCACAGAACCTACTGCAATACCAGTTACAAGACCTGTATTAGGGTCTACAGTCGCTACTTGCTCATTAGAAGACGAATAGACTACACCATCAACATCCGATTTTATTTGTATTGTTTTTTCTGTCTTCACAAATCTGGAAGAAGCTGTCAGTGTAATCGGAGGATCAGCATCTATAATTGCAACATAGTATCTTGTTTTAATATTTGTTCCAGATGCATCTGTATATTCGATATTAAATCCTACATACTCATAATCATTTGAGCTGTTACAGCCACCTACTCCAACTGTAAATTCTTTATCATTGATTTTCTTTACAGCTAAACACCAATCATTTGTAGTTTGAACACTGGTAAATGGAATACTTGTTTTAAATGTTACAGTTGTTCCGTTCTTTATTTTGAATCTATCATTGTAAGTTCGTCCCTTTTTTGTAACATCAACACTATCCTTATACAGTTTGAATTCCACACTGCTTTCTACTGTAACCGAAACCGTCTTCTCTGTTCCATCCGAATCCTTTACAGTAAACGAAGTTGAACCCTCTGCAACACCTGTTACAGTAATATCCTTTCCACTTACAGAAACCGTTGCAATGCTGGCATTTGGATTTTGTAAAATTGTCACAGTCCGGTTTGCCTGAATCGTAGCCGTACCGCCAACAGAAACAGTCACATTGTCTTTATCCAAACTCAGCGGTGGTTCTGTAACGGTAATAGTAACAGGATTTGATGTTTTGCCGTTTCGCTCTGCAACAATGGTAGCCGTTCCGGCTTTCAAGCCCGTAACCGTATCGCCCGAAATCGAAACAACATCCGTTCCATCCGTGATTTCATAAGTCACATTGTCACAAGTGCTTCCATCGCTCATGGTTGGTGTCAGGGTCGCAGTTTCATTCACTTCAATACTTGTCGGACTGATGGACAGATTCAAAGTCGGTTCGGTCACAACAGTAACCGTGATCTTCTTTTCCATCGTTCCGTCTGTCACTGTGATGGCTGTTGTTCCTACTGTTTCACCAGAAATGGTCAGGGCCTTTCCGTCCTCGCTGACAACAACAGTTGCAACTGATGCATTCGTATTTTCCTTTACGGTAATCGTCTTGTTTGCCGTCACCGTTGCTGTTCCGCCGACACCGACAGAAACCGTTTCCGGTGTAACTTGCAAGGTCAGATTTGCATTTGGAACATCATTCGGATTTGTAGAACGATAAATCCGAACCCGAACCGGATCTTTTAAGTGATCATTGGTCGCAGAATCCGACCACTGCTTTTCAATCGCCAGTGTGATTGCACGGGTATTGGTGACGTGCAAGGTTGCAGAATTGCCAGCCGTAGCGGTAACGCCGTTTTCTTCTCCAGTTCCATAAGAAACCGTATAACCGGCAAGGGCTGATTCCTCTACCTTATAGTGATATGCATTCCCATAGACATCCTTCGCCGGCAAGCTGGTATAGGTGAATGTCCACTTGTCGTTGGATTTGGTCGGAGTCGGGGTTGCAGTATTCAGTTCTTCCCAGAACCATTCACTTTCGTTTGCAGCATCCAAACCATCCTGTTTCTTGCCATTGCTTCGCAGCAAGGTCAGCGAAATGTTGTCTGGTCGCTTAGACGCATCATCTCTCACCCACGTTTTTTCCACGTTGAGGGTGATGTCTGTCGGCTGTTGCTGGTTCTTGACCAGAATGGCTGTCGTGCTGTTTGCCTTCTGAGCGTTGTCCTCATAGGTAACATCCCAGCCAGATGGAACCACTTCTTCCACGCAATAGGTAGCATTACCAGCCGGAACGTCGATCGCAGCAGTCCAGTTGTTGGCATTGCTCAGCGTAATCGTTAAATCCTGACCATTTTCCTGAACAGGTTCTTTGCTTGTGTAGTAGCTCTGAATTGCGTTGGCGTAGGCGGTTGCAATTTTCGTGTAACCGCTTTCATTTGGATGACAACCATCCGCACGAATATCATCATCTGTTACAACACTGCACACATCTACAAAATAAACGCCGTCTGTTGCTTCCGCATATGTCTTGATTTTCGCATTATACTGGTCGATATAGCCATTTGGAATTGCTCCGTCATTAGCATCATAATTAGCAAGCCAGTTCCACCATTTTCCGCCTTCTGTTAATGTTCCATTTTTATAGAAATCGAAATGCGGAATGCTGCCTACAAAAATCGTTGCATTTGGTGCTTGTGTCTTGATTTCGCCAATCAGTGCTTGCAGACGATTAAAAACTCCTTGCGGATCGCCCTTTACAGAGCTACCGCCTTGATGAATATCGTTCGTGCCGCCCAATAAGCATACGATTTGCGTATCTGATGGAATATCGCTTGTTACTCGTTTGCGGAATCCATTCCCAACATCACCGATTTGCTCTCCACTACTGCCCTTATTTGCAACTGCACCATTTTTTAATGCGAAACCAGCGGTTGTAAGCAGATTCGTCAGCTTAGATGGATAACACTTCTCAGTTTTAGAATATTGCCATTCATAGCCATCTGTAATAGAATCCCCAAAAGCAACGACACCAATTTGATCAGTTGGAACAGCATCCGTTTTCTTATACACCTTCAGCGTGATTTCCGGCAGATTTTTCATGTTATCTGCGACCAGATTTCCATCTTCATCATACAGATTGGTGATCAATGCACCCGTTTCATCATACCACTGTTTCTTTACAGTGATCGCTGTTCTGGTATTGGTAATGGTGTAGTTGGTCTTGTAAGCCGTGCTGTTGCTGGATTTCGTGTAAGATACCGTATACTTGTCTGCATTTGCAATCTTGCTTTCTGCCGAATTTTCCCATACATAGTAATAATATGGTTGATCGCCATCATTTTTCAGCGGCAATTCTGTCCAAGTATAACTCCAGTCATTATCCTTGTTCAGCGTTACAGTCTTGTCAGCCAGCTTTATTGCGTTTGTAGTCAGCCAAGCTTTGCTCAGCTCCGTACCACTCGGCAGAGCAGTTGTAGACTGATACAAATCTACCGATACTGTATCTGCATCGTGCAGATTTTCGCCATCGCTCCAGTCTTTCTGAACCGATACAGCGGCAACCGTCGGAACATTGCTCTTATTGGTCACGATGATCTCACCGGTATTCTGGTTCAGGTTGAATACACAGCTGACAACCATTCCAGTTGTATCCACACCGGTTTCCACTGCCTCAAACCGCTTATAATCGCTCAGCGTGATATTAGAAAGCTGGTCTGTAATATCCTGTTGCCAGTTGCCATCTTTATCCAATGAAACAT
>CABQIF010000070.1 GCA_902464115.1 uncultured Ruminococcus sp.
AACATCGGTGACGTAAACCTCGATGGCGTTGTAGATATTCTGGACGCTGTAATGCTGAACAAGTATCTGGCTGGCGTTGTACAGCTGAGCGATCAGGCTCTGCGAAATGCAAACTGCAACCAGACAACAGAAAGTGCAAACAGCGTTGGTGATGAAGATACAACATCCCTGATGGAATTCCTGCTGAGCATTGTTGAAGATCTGCCGGTTGTAGACTAAGATTTTCATCGCTTTTCAGTGAAACAATTGCAGGCTTAACTGCATAAAAAGAGAACCGCATGGTGAAAACTGTGCGGTTCTTTTGTTTTTGGTTCGATTTTTGCGAAAATTTCTTTTTTTGAAAAAGATACTTGACATTCCTGGCGAAGTGTGTTATAATTATAACAAACCTTATCGAGAGTGGCGGAGGAACAGGTCCTGTGAAGCCCGGCAACCTAATTGCAGCAATGTGAAAAAGGTGCCAATTCCTGCGGTTTAAGTACCGAGAGATGAGGATTTCGCATAAAAGCACGAAATCAACGCACTTCGGTAGAACGAGGTGCGTTTTTTATTTATCTATTTTTTTACACTTGAAAGGAAGAAGGAATCTCATGAATCGTTTTTTGTTTACCTCTGAGTCCGTAACCGAAGGACATCCGGATAAAATCTGTGACCAGATTTCGGATGCTGTTCTGGATGCCATCCTGGAACAGGATAGCAAAGCAAGAGTTGCCTGCGAAACCGTTGTGACAACGGGTATGGTGCTCTGCATGGGCGAAATTTCCACCACTGCAAAAGTGGATATTCCGCAGATCGCAAGAGATGTAATTGTAGACATCGGTTATGACCGTGCAAAATTTGGCTTCGATGGCTACACTTGCTCTGTTTTGCAGGCAATGGACAAGCAGTCTCCGGATATTGCAATGGGTGTCAACGATGCCTATGAAAGCCGGGGCGGCGAACATCAGGAAACCGGTGCTGGTGACCAGGGCATGATGTTCGGTTATGCGTGCAAGGAAACAAAGGAACTGATGCCGCTGGCAATTTCTCTCGCACATAAGCTCTGCATGAAGTTGACCGATGTACGGAAAGAAAAGGTTTTGCAGTATCTCCGCCCAGATGGCAAGGCACAGGTAACCGTAGAATATGTAGACGGCAAGCCAAAGCGGATTGATGCAGTGGTACTCTCTACCCAGCACGCTCCGACTGTAACACTGGAACAGATTCGTTCGGATTTGATGCACTATGTCATTACTCCAGTATTGCCGGCGGAAATGTTGGATGAAAACACCAAGTATTATATCAACCCGACTGGTCGGTTTGTTGTTGGCGGCCCACAGGGTGACAGCGGTCTGACTGGTAGAAAGATTATCGTTGATACTTACGGTGGTTCTGCTCGTCATGGTGGCGGTGCATTCAGCGGCAAAGATCCGACGAAGGTCGACCGTTCCGCAGCTTATGCAGCACGGTATATTGCAAAGAATATTGTAGCTGCTGATTTGGCAGACCGCTGCGAAGTACAGCTTGCTTATGCAATCGGCGTTGCACATCCGGTTTCTGTTCTGGTGGATACTTTCGGAACAGGAAAGGTAGATGAAGAAAAACTGTCGGCAGCGGTACAGAAAGTATTCTCTTTGACACCGGACGGCATCATCGAAATGTTGCAGCTGCGGAAGCCGCAGTACCGGAAGCTGGCTGCTTATGGTCATATGGGTCGGGAAGACTTGGGCGTTGCTTGGGAAAAGTGCGACCGAGTAGAAGCCCTGAAGCAGGCAGTTGCAGAATAATTGATTTTTTTACAAGAACCGGAAGCAGGTGGGGAAAATTTCCCTGCCTGCTTTTAGTTTGCAGGTGTTTGCAAGAGCACCTGAATCGCATCCCGTTCCGAGGACAAAATGTCTGAAACAGAAGATTCCGGCTGAAAAGTCGAAGCATAGTCATAAATCGCAGCCCCATCAATGCCATCCATGTTGCACAGCAACTCCAGTTCTTTGGATACAACTTGTGAATCCGTCTGCCACTCTGTGATTCCATCGCCTGCCCAAGTATCCTGCTGCCCGATTTTATAAGTACAAATGCCAATCCAAAGCGACACATCCGGACAGGTGACTTGCTCCGCCCAGAAAGCAGCGGTTTCCGCAAAGGGAGCAGTGCTGTTCTGGAAGCCAAAATATAGCTGTGGCAGCAGGTAGTCACAATAACCGGCAGTTTGTCCCCACGTCTGTACATCTGCACTTTGTTTCTCGTTGCCACTCAGCGTTCCCTGCGGACTGATTCCAAATAACACCTTTGGATTTGCCTGCTTGACAGCGTTATACATGGCTTGCACCATCCGGTTGCATTGTTCTTTTCGCCATGCAGAACGGTCAGTTGCACCGCTTTCCGCAAAAGCTGCCGCATCAAAGGAGTCATCTGTAGTCGGGTAGAAATAATCGTCGATCTGTACGCCATCAATTTCATATTGCGTAACGAGTTCTGTAACACCATCAGCAATCAACTGTCGAACTTCTGGATAGGCAGGATTCAACCACCAGCGGTCACCGCTTTTTACCAGCCAAGTTCCACGCTTGGTTTCATCGGCATACCATTGTGAGATTGGGTATTGTTCCGGCATCTGCTCCATCTGTGCATCGGTCTGGCAGCGGAGCGGATTCACCCAAGCATGTACAGAAAGCCCCAGCTGATGGGCTTCAGTCAGCATGATTTGCAGCGGGTCAAAAGAACAGTCTGCCGACACGGAAAGCCCCGGCATATAATAAGTAGAAGTGTAATAGGCATCTGCAAATGCTCGCACTTGTAGAAAAACAGTTTGAATGCCCAGTGCCTGTACTTGTTGAAAGCGTTCCTGCACGGCAGCCCGAAATTCTGCTTCGGATCTTCCGGTTAAAATTTCTGCGTAATCCATGGCAGTGAACCACATTCCACAGGGGAAAGCGGTGGATGCTGTTGAAACAGGATTTTCCGGCGTTGCAGGGAGGTGTAAGTGTTGAATGGTCTGCACATTTTCGGTGATATTCTTGCAGAAAAGAGCATTTGGCGGAGCAGATTCCAGCTTTTCAGAATCTGCACAGCCTGTCAGCAGGCAGGCAATCAGAAAAAACGAACCGACAACTTGTATTTTCATGACATCCTCCAACCGGTCAAAAAAGGTCTGGTATACAAAAAATAATATATGCACCATAGGCAAAAAGTATGCTGGTTTCTGGCAATTTTGCTATGCTGTACAATGTTGTTCCGGAATCCATTCTGTTTTGCACGAAATCCCCAAACCTGCCGAGAGTGCTTGCTTTTTTGTCGAAGATGGGGTATAATAAAAATGTATTTTTTCTTTTTGGAAAGAACAAAGGAGGAAATGTGATGTTATCAGATATTGAAATTGCACAGCAGGCAGAACTGCAAAAAATTCGGGAAGTTGCTGATGGACTTTCCATTGAAGAAGAGGATTTAGAGTACTACGGACACTATAAGGCAAAGCTTTCCGAAGCTTTGTTTCAGAAGTTGGAAGATAAGCCGGATGGTAAGTTGATTCTGGTCACTGCCATCAACCCGACTCCAGCCGGCGAAGGCAAGACAACCGTCAGCGTTGGTCTGGCAGATGCTCTGCGTTGCATCGGAAAGAAGTCGGTTGTTGCACTGAGAGAACCGTCTTTAGGCCCTGTTTTCGGTATCAAGGGCGGTGCTGCTGGCGGCGGCTATTCGCAGGTTGTTCCGATGGAGGACATCAACTTGCACTTTACAGGCGATATGCACGCCATCACCGCAGCCAATAACCTGCTTTGTGCGATGCTGGACAACCATATGCAGCAGGGCAATGTTCTGCGGATTGACCAGCGGAGAGTGATGTTCAAGCGGGTTCTGGATATGAATGACCGTGCTTTGCGGAACATTGTCATTGGTCTGGGTGGAAAAATCGACGGTATTCCACGTTCAGACAGTTTTCAAATTACAGTTGCTTCAGAAGTCATGGCAATTCTCTGTCTGGCTTCGGATCTGGCAGACATGAAGCAGCGACTGGGAAAAATTTTAGTTGCTTATGATTTGGACGGCAATCCGGTCTATGCAAAGGATTTGGGTGCAGAAGGTGCAATGACCGCTCTGCTGAAGGATGCCCTGAAACCAAATCTCGTGCAGACACTGGCACATACTCCGGCTCTCATTCATGGTGGCCCATTTGCGAATATTGCACATGGCTGTAACTCTCTGCGTGCAACCAAGCTTGCATTGAAGCTGGGTGATTACTGTGTAACAGAAGCCGGATTTGGTTCGGATCTGGGTGCAGAAAAGTTCTTTGATATCAAGTGCCGGTATGGCGGTCTGAAGCCGGATTGTGTTGTATTGGTTGCAACCGTTCGGGCATTGAAGTATAACGGCGGCGTTCCAAAGACAGAATTGACCACAGAAAATCTGGATGCTCTGAAGAAGGGTATTGTCAACTTGCAGGTACACATTGAGAACATGCAAAAGTATGGTGTTCCGGTTGTCGTTGCAATCAATCGTTTCCATACCGATACCGAAGCAGAATTGCAGTTTGTCAAGGAATTCTGTGCATCGCTGGGTGCATCCTGTGAACTGGCAGAAGTCTTTGCAAAGGGCGGCGAAGGCGGTAAGGCACTGGCGGAAACCGTTTGCAAGACCATTGCAGAAAAGCCGTCGCAGTTCCATGTCCTGTATGACACTGACCTTTCCATTGAAGAAAAGGTGAACTGCATCGCAAAGGAAATTTATCGGGCTGACGGTGTGATCTTTACCGCCCCAGCAAAGAAGGCATTGGCTCAGATCGTAGCGTTGGGCTATGATAAGCTGCCGATTTGTGTTGCAAAGACCCAGTATTCTTTGTCTGACGATGCAAGCCAGCTTGGCCATCCGACCAACTTTAAGATTACCGTTCGGGATGTTACCTTGTCTGCTGGTGCTGGATTTGTGGTTGTTCTGACGGGTAATATTATGACGATGCCAGGTCTGCCGAAAGCTCCGGCAGCATTGCGGATCGACTGCGACAACAACGGAAATATTACCGGCTTGTTCTAAACGAAAGGAGGATTCATGTGATGGAATCCAATCGTTTTGTGAAACTTTACAAGCAGGGCAGCACACTGGGCAGCAGCTATCTGGAAATCTGGGTAGACCGGGAAACGGGTGTGCAGTACTTGTATCGAATGAACGGTTATAGCGGCGGTTTTACACCGCTGCTCGACCGGGATGGAAAACCATTGCTTGCATCAGCAGAGGAGATGGAACAGCCATGCAAAAAATCGTAATCCAAACACACTCTGCGGCAGAAACCATGCAGTTGGCGGAACAGATGGGTTCGCTGCTGCAAGCCGGCGACTGCATCGCCTATTTTGGCGGTCTGGGTGCTGGAAAAACCACGTTTACCCGTGGCTTAGCAAAAGGCATGGGGTTGCCGGATGAAGTCGCTTCCCCGACGTTTGCGATTGTCAACGAGTATCATGGAACAGGAGCACTGTCCCTCTATCATTTCGATATGTATCGGATTATCGGGGCAGAATCGCTGGAAACCACAGGGTTCTATGATTATCCGTTGGAGGAAAATGTATTTGCCATTGAATGGGCAGAAAATATTGCAGATTGTCTGCCGGAAAATCGGATTGCAGTGACGATTGAACCGCTTTCCGAAACCGACCGGCAGATTACCATAGAAGGAGGCACACGTTTTGCGGTACTTGGGCATGGACACTTCGGGCAGTGTGGCAGCAGTTGCACTGTATGATACCGAACAGGATCTCTTTCTTTCTCAGCAAAGCTTATATACCAAAAAAACACATTCACAGGTGATTCTGCCGCTGGTAGAACGCACCTTGCAGGACTGCGGACTGACGGCAGCAGATTTGGACGGCATTGCCGTTGCAGTTGGGCCAGGTTCTTATACGGGTTTACGAATTGGCGTTGCAGCCGTAAAGGCGATGACATTCGCTCTGCAATTGCCTTGCTTCGGCATTTCTACGCTGGAGGCTCTCGCCTATCAGGCAGCAACTGCAAACGGGCTGTGCAGTGCTGTGATGAAAGCACGGCAGAACCTTGTCTATGCAGGGCTGTATCAAAATCGAAATGGAACATTGCAAAATCTTGTTCCGGATGGACTGTATGAACAGACAGAATGGCAGCAAATTCTCGAACAGCAGAAAGTTCCGGTATTGATGACAGGGGATGCAGCCGTTTCATTTAAAACGGAGCAGGTACAGCTTGCACCGGCATCGGTTCGGCTGCAAAATGCAACGGGCTTGTGTCTGGCGGCTTGCCATCACGCACCGCAGACCCCAGAACAGCTCGAAGCAAACTATTTGCAGCTGGTAAAAGCAGAAAAAGACCGCCAAATGCAGCAGAAACAAGCATAAACCAGCATTGTGAACGAAATTTTCCGCTTGTTACATAAAATTTCATCGGATGTCGCTTGCATTTTTTGTGTATTTGTGCTATACTAAGAATATTCACTGCGAAAATATCCATATATTTTTACAGGAAGGAAAAAGAGGTGTACGATCATGAAAATTTGGATTGGTTGTGATCATGCTGGGTATCCGATGAAGTTGGAAGTTCTCGCCATGTTGCAGGAACAGGGATATACAGTAGAAGATATGGGCTGTGACGGCAGCCGTGCAGATTATCCGGAAATTGCGGCAGCAGTCGGCAAGAACGTTGCTGCAAATCCAGAGGATAAGGGTATTTTGATTTGCGGAACGGGCATTGGCATGTCTATCGCTGCCAATAAGATCCGTGGTGTACGGGCAGCACTGTGTGCAGACCATTTTTCTGCAAAGTATACACGGCTGCACAATGATGCCAATATTATTTGCATGGGAGCAAGAACGCTCGGCAGCGGTGTCGCATTGGAACTCGTAGACTTGTTTTTACATACACCGTTTGAAGGCGGTCGGCATGAAAAGCGGGTTGCGATGATTAAAGACTTAGAAAACAACTTTTAACTACAGGAGGAACTTACGTTATGGCATTACACATTGTAACACATCCGCTGGTGCAGCACAAACTTTCTCTGATGCGGAATAAGGGCACTGGCGTAAAGGAATTTCGGGAACTGACAGAAGAAACTGCAATGCTGATCTGCTATGAAGCAATGCGGGATCTGCCGCTCAAGACGGTAAAGCTGGAAACCCCACAGGGCTGGTCGGAAACCAAGATCATTTCTGGTAAGAAGCTGGCATTTGTACCGATTCTGCGGGCTGGTCTGGGACTGATCGAGGGCGTAACCTCTTTGATTCCGGCTGCAAAAATTGGACACATCGGTATTTTCTGCGAACCGGGCACACATGATGCTGTAAAGTATTATTCTAAGATGCCAGACGACATTCAGGAACGGGAAGTGGTTGTAATTGATGCGATGCTGGCAACTGGCAGCTCTGCAATTGCAGCCATTAAAGACCTGAAGGATATGGGCGTAAAGAACATCAAGTTCTTATGTATCCTGTGCAGTCCGGAAGGCAAGAATGCTCTGGAAGCAGCACATCCGGATGTTGACATTTTCTGTGCTGGCATGGATGAAGGCTTGAACGAAGATGGTTATATTGTTCCGGGTCTGGGCGATGCTGGCGACCGGATGTTTGGTACAAAGTAAGCAACTTTTTTGAAAAAATGAGAAACTGCCTTGCCGATTTTTGCGGCAGGGCAGTTTTTGTAGAAAGTGGGGGATGGGAACGAGATGTCTTTTTTTACGGCACAAGAACAAATGCCGGCAGGCAATGGGTTTGCCTTGTTTCATGGACAGCATGTTGCCATTCTGCTGCTGATTGGTGGAGTGTTGGCGTGCAGTGTCTGGCGGTATCGCAAGAGTGTGCATCAGAATGCTTGGCGGTGGGGCATTGTCATGACGCTTTGTTTGCTGGAGATCTTGAAACAAGTCGTACTGCTGACCACGCATCAATTCGGGAAACAATATCTGCCGTTTGACCTCTGCGGCATTTCGATTTTGTTCTGTCTGTTGGAAATCTGGAAACCGTGTGCCTATTTCGGAGAGTTGCTGTATAGCTTGTCTTTGCCCGGAACATTGCTGGCACTGTTTTTCCCGAACTGGAATCGGCTGCCACTGTGGAACTTTTTCTGTATCCATAGTTTTTTGTTTCATACGCTGCTGCTATTGCTGCCTGTGTTGCTGTTGGCGGACGGAACGCTGCAACCAAATTGGAAACGACTGCCGTTATCGTTTCTGACATTGGCAGGGTGTAGCGTGGTGGTCGCATGGCTGAACCGACTGTGGGGGACAAACTTTTTCTTTCTCTCGCAGCCGTCAAAAGGTTCTCCGCTGGTCTGGTTTGCGGATTGGTTCGGAGCATCACTTTATTGGATTGGATTTCCCATTTTAATTGTCATCATCTGGGTGCTGTTGTATGTACCCATTGAAATATTTCAATATAGAAAACAGAAAAGCAGGAGTTGTTCGTAATCTTGAACCGCTCCTGCTTTTTTATTGGATTCGGAAAAATAACATTAAAAGGTTTCGTATGTAACCGTTTCTGACAGTGGTTTCCGCAGTTCTTCGGTGTCATGCCGTTCCGGAGATTTCCACGCATCATCGGTGTAGCCCAGTGCTAAGATGTTGACGGGTCTGTAATTGTCCGGAATGTGGAATTCTTCCCGTGCAATTTCCGGCCAGAACCGACAAATCCAAAGAGAAGCAACGTCTTTTTCGGTTGCTGCCAGAATCATATGACTGGTTACGATGGTTGCATCAATATCCGCAATGTTGAAGTCATCGCCCTGTCTGACCCAGGCAGCATCCGGTTCGGTGCAGATGACCAGAACGGTTTGTGCGTTGTAGAACTTCGTAACCTTTTCCATTTTGGCAAGTCCCTCTTTGGAACGAATCACCAGAATATGTTGCGGTTGTTTGTTGACACCGGTCGGGGCAACTCTGCCAGCTTCAAGGATGTACTGCAAGGTTTCTTCTGGCACTTGCTGGTCATTAAAGTTCCGGCAGGAACAGCGTTTTTTTGCAAGTTCTAAAAATGACATTGTAAAAACCTCCTGTAAATCATTTGGATGCCCTTATTATAGCATAGCTTGTTTGGATTTTCAAGTGTGAGAATGTAAAATCTGGCATTTTACAAAAACGATTTGTATACGGCTGTCATTTTCCGGTTATCCTATGAAAAACGCTCGATTTTCAAGCAATTTCAAGCAAAAACAGCTGCAAAAACGGCAATCGTAAAAACTTAACAAACAATGTTAATCTATTCTGATCAGCTGTTTTTGATGTTTAACCTCGATTTAACATTCCCGTGGTGATACAATTTACAGGGGATTGCTATAATGAGAGTGTTCCGAAAGAAAAGAACAGAAATTTGAAAAACACGTTTGCAGAAAATGAAATGGAGTGTATGAATCATGATGAAAATGAACTGGAAAAAGACCGTTGGAATGTTGGCAGGAATGGCAGTGCTGGGAGCTGCTCTGACAGGCTGCGGCAATTCTGCCGGAGGTGCAACGGGTGCGATCAGCGTTGTTTCCAGAGAAGATGGCTCTGGTACACGGGGTGCATTTGTAGAACTGTGTGGAGTAGAAGATGCAGATGGAAATGATGCCACTGTTTCTTCCGCAGAAATCACCAACAGCACTGCTGTTATGATGCAGACCGTAGAGGGCAATGCTTCCGCAATTGGCTATATGTCTATGGGTTCTCTGGGCAAGAATGACAAAATTAAAGCTGTTCAGATTAACGGTGTGGATGCAACACCAGCAAATGTTTCCAACGGCAGCTATGTGGTTTCCCGTCCATTTAACATCGTTACCAAGAGCGATGGTGTCAGCGATGCGGCACAGGATTTCATCAACTATATTTTGAGCGATGAAGGACAGGATATTGTCGAACAGGAAGATTTCATTAAAACAGATGCAACGGGTGCATATGAATCCAACGGTACGACTGGGAAAACCATTTCCGTTGCAGGTTCTTCTTCTGTAACACCGGTTATGCAGGTACTGGCAGAAAAGTATGAAGCAGTCAGCGGCAACAAGGTAGAAGTCAACCAGAGCGATTCTTCCACTGGCGTTTCCTCTGCAATTGATGGCACTTGTGATATTGGTATGGCATCCAGAGAACTGAAAGATTCAGAAACCTCGCAGGGTGTTGTTTCCACAGTCATTGCAGTCGATGGGATTGCAGTCATTGTCAACAGCGAAAACACTGTTACGAATCTGACATTGGATCAGGTTGGACAGATTTATAAGGGCGAACTGACAGAATGGTCACAGGTGACAGCACAATAAGACGGCATCGAAACGGTTTTCTTCCGGCTGTCTTTTAGGAGGAACGAAATATATGAAAAATGTAAAGGAAAACATCATGCGGTTTGTATTTATTTTGGCTGCGTGTGTTTCCATTGCTGCTGTTGCACTGATTTGCATCTTCTTGTTTGCAAACGGGATTCCGGCAATTGCAAAAATTGGTCCATTGAAATTCTTGGGCGGAACAACTTGGAATCCGAATCAAGAGATTTTCGGGATTTTCCCGATGATCATCGGCAGTATTTATGCAACTGCCATTGCCATGATTGTTGGCGTACCGATTGGGCTGCTGACCTCTGTTTTTCTGGCAAGATTCTGTCCTGAAAAGCTGTATAAAATCTTGAAGCCAGCGGTTTCCCTGCTGGCAGGTATTCCTTCCATTGTGTATGGCTTCTTTGGCTTGGTGGTCATGGTGCCCATTATGCAGAATTTAACAGGCGTTTCCGGTAAGAATGTGCTGACTGCCGGAATCCTGCTGGGCTTTATGATTCTGCCAACCATCATTGAAGTTTCCGAAGCACAGATTCGGGCAGTCCCGAACAGCTATTATGAAGGCTCGCTGGCATTGGGTGCAACGCATGAACGAAGCGTTTATTTTGCAATGCTGCCAGCAGCAAAATCCGGCATTATGGCAGGTGTCATTCTGGGTATCGGTCGTGCGATCGGGGAAACCATGGCGGTCGTTATGATTGCCGGAAATCAGGCAGTATTGCCGAAAAGTTTGATGTCCGGTGTCCGGACAATGACCGCAAATATTGTCTTGGAAATGGGCTATGCAACCGACTTGCACCGGGAAGCCTTGATTGCAACCGGCGTGGTATTGTTTGTGTTCATTCTGGTCATCAATGTTTGCTTCTCGTTGGTAAAGAAAGGAAGGGATTGACATGGCAGCTCCAAAAGTGGGAATCAACCAGCGTTCCTTCCAGCAGAAGTTGGCGGAATATCGTCATCAACCATTATCGCTGTTTCTGCTGATTGCAACATTATTGGCGGCAGTGATTACGGTTTTTATCCTATTTAGCTTGATTCTCTACATTTTAGTGAAAGGCATTCCGGCAATCCGTCCGGAGATGTTCGCATGGAAATATACCACCTCGAATAATTCCATGATGCCTTCCATTATTAACACATTGGAAATGGTCGTATTGACCTTGATTATGGCAGTGCCAGTTGGTGTCTGTTCTGCAATTTACCTCGTGGAATATGCAAAACGAGGCAACA
>CABQIF010000071.1 GCA_902464115.1 uncultured Ruminococcus sp.
GTACTGACCCGTCCGGCGAAAGAAATCACATTGCGAACGGTGATTGATGCCTTGGATGTAACGGTATTGGCAGATGTTCATTTTCAGGAAGAATCCGAAACACCCTTGAAAACAATCGTGAACCACCAGCTTTGGAATCCGATGACCACTTATCTTCGGAAATTTTGTGACAGCGTTACCATTTCTGACATGATGGAACAATATCGAACCTTTCTTTCCGATACAGAAGACCCGATGTATTATATTTAGTCAAAAATTGTAAAAAATATACAAAAAATAAAAGAAAGACCAGTTGGAGCGTGGTACAATGGAATTTAATACCGCATTGCTGCATCAGCAATTTGACAGTGACACACAGAATGGTGCAACCATTCCCCCGATTTATCAGGTCAGTGCCTTTGCACAGTCATCCGCAGAGCAGCTGGAAAAAGTGTTTAATAATAAAGCAGCCGGATTTGCATATACCAGAATCAGCAATCCGACCGTAGATGCCTTTGAACGAAGAGTTGCTTCTATGGAAAAGGGCATTGGAGCAGTGGCTTGTTCTTCTGGGATGGCAGCTGTCACAATGGCATTGCTGAACATTCTGGAAGCAGGCGATGAAGTCATTGCCGGTTCGGGCTTATTTGGCGGAACGATTGATTTGTTCGGCGACCTGAAAGCGTTCGGCATTACAACGCATTTTGTAGAGAGTGTGACTGCGGAAGCCGTTGCACCGCTGCTCAACGAAAAGACAAAAGTTGTCTTTACAGAATTGATTGGGAACCCGAAACTGGATGTTGTGGATTTGAAGAAAGTATCCGCTTTGGTTCATGAACATGGTGTTCCGCTGATCATCGACAGTACGACTGCAACGCCGTATCTGCTGCATACCTTTGATTTTGGTGCAGATGTCATTGTACACTCTTCTTCCAAGTATATCAACGGTGGCGGCAACTCGATTAGCGGTGTCATCATTGACAGTGGGAACTTCCACTGGAATCCAGAACGGTATCACGGCTTTGCAGAATATAAGAAATATGGCAAGTTTGCTTATCTGGCAAAATTGCGGAATGGTATCTGGAGAAACTTTGGCAGCTGTTTAGCTCCGATGAATGCATTCATGAATACGGTTGGGCTGGAAACGCTGGGCTTGCGGATGGAACGCATCTGTAGCAACGCCAAGCAGCTGGCAGAATATCTGGAAAGTCGGGATGATGTAACCGTCAATTATCCGGCATTGAAGAGCAGTCCGTACCATGATTTGGTACAGACACAGTTCGGCGGAAAAGGCGGTGCAATTTTGACCTTACGGGCAGGCAGCAAAGAAAAGGCATTCAAACTCATCAATGCTCTGAAATATGCTGTCAATGCAACCAATATCGGGGATGTACGGACGCTGGTCATCCATCCAGCAAGTACGATTTATACACATAGTTCCGAACAGCAGAAAGCGAGTGCAGGCGTTTATGACGACAGCATTCGGATTAGCGTCGGAATTGAAGATATTAACGACTTGATTGCTGATTTTGCACAGGCGATAGATCAAAGCAAGGAGTGAAAAAATTATGGCAGTGGATTACGCAACCTTAAAAAAAGGCGGATTCATGCGGCAAAAACAAAAAAATCATTTTTCCCTGCGTTTGCGTGTTGTAGGTGGAAATTTAACAGCAACACAGCTTGCAAAAATCGCAGAAGTCGCTGAAAAATTTGGCGACGGACACGTTCATCTGACTTCCCGTCAGAGCGTAGAAATTCCGTTCGTCAAGTTGGAACAGATTGAAGAAGTAAAGAAAGCATTGGGTGAGGGCGGCGTAGAACCGGGCGTTTGTGGCCCGAGAGTTCGAACCATTACCGCTTGTCAGGGCGAAGCCATTTGCCCGAGTGGCTGTATTGATACTTATGCACTGGCAAAGGAACTGGACGACCGGTATTTTGCAAGAGAGTTACCACATAAGTTCAAGTTTGGGATTACTGGCTGCCAGAACAACTGCTTGAAGTCCGAAGAAAATGACCTTGGCATCAAGGGCGGCATTCAAGTCAGCTGGCGAGAAGAAGATTGCATTCAGTGCGGTGTCTGCGTAAAGGCATGCCGGAGCAATGCAATTACCTTAAAAGATGGAAAGATTTCCGTAGATGAAAGCAAGTGTAACTTCTGCGGACGTTGTTATAAAGCATGTCCGACCGAAGCTTGGGATACGGTACACGGTTATATCGTTTCCTTTGGCGGGTTGTTCGGCAACAGCATCAGCAAGGGTGAAGCAATTATTCCATTCCTGCCGGATAAGGAAACATTGTTGAAAGTTTGCGATGCAACCATTCAATTCTTTGCAGACCACGCAAAACCGGGCGAACGATTTAAGTTCACTCTGGATCGGGTCGGCAGAGAATCCTTTGAAAATTTGATTCAGGAGGTAGTAAAAAATGGCTGATTTTGTAATTGACGATACCGTGGATATCACCGATGTCGTTTGCCCCGTTACATTTGTAAAGGCAAAAGTTGCACTGGAAGAACTGGACGACGGTCAGGTGCTTTCCATTAAGATGAACGACGGCGAACCGGTACAGAACGTACCGAGAAGCATCAAAGAAGAAGGACACAAGATTCTGAAGTTGATCGACAACGAAGACGGTACTTATAACCTGATCGTCAAGAAGGTTGGTGATTAAATGGCAGTTCGTGTAAATGCGGAAACCTTTGCAGCGGAAGTATTGCAGGCAGAGGGATTGGTTCTGGTGGATTTTTACTCTGACAGTTGCGTTCCGTGCAAGCGGATCGCACCGCTGCTCTCAGAAGTGGCAGCTGCTGACCCGGACGGGTTGAAAGTGGTAAAAGTCAACATCAACTTTGATGCAGAACTGGCAGAACAATATGCTGTACAGGCAGCCCCGACCCTCGTCTTTTTCCAGAACGGTGCAGAAGTTGCCCGCCTGAGAGGCTTGGTAAAAAAAGCAGAATTGACAGAAGTCATTGATTCTCTGAAAAAATAAATTCATAAGGAGTTATGTTATCATGAAAATTACAGTTGCAGGCGTTACAAAGGAAGTTGCAGACGGTCTGACCGTTGCACAGCTGATTGAACAGGAAAAGGTAGAAACCCCGCAGTATGTTACCGTGACCATCAATGATGACTTTGTAGAAAGCGGAACATTTGAAACCACCGTTTTGAAAGACGGCGACAATGTTGAATTTCTGTATTTCATGGGAGGCGGTCAGTAATGGCATTTACGAATGAACAGTTAGAGCGATATTCCCGTCATATTATCTTAAAAGAAATTGGCGTAAAGGGACAGAAGAAGCTCCTGAACGCGAAGGTTCTGATCATCGGTGCTGGCGGACTGGGGGCACCGGTTGCGATGTATCTGGCAGCTGCTGGCGTTGGTACGATCGGCATTGCTGATGCAGATGAAGTCGATCTGTCCAACTTGCAGCGGCAAATCATCCATGCAACCAAGGATGTTGGAAAGCCGAAGGTAGAATCCGCAAAGGAAACCATGGAAGCAATGAATCCGGATGTTAAGGTCATTACATACCACACATTCGTTACCAGTGAAAACATCATGGAACTGATTCAGGACTATGATTTCATCATTGATGGAACAGACAACTTCCCAGCAAAGTTCTTGATCAATGACGCTTGCGTCATGGCAAAGAAGCCGTTCTCTCATGCCGGAATCATTCGGTTTAAGGGTCAGCTGATGACTTATGTACCGGGAGAAGGTCCTTGCTATCGTTGCGTTTTCAAGAATCCGCCTCCGAAGGATGCTGTTCCGACCTGCAAGCAGGCTGGCGTTGTTGGTGCAATGGGCGGTGTCATTGGTAGCTTACAGGCAATGGAAGCCATCAAGTACATTGTTGGCGTTGGCGATTTGCTGACTGGCTCACTGCTGACTTACGATGCACTGACCATGGACTTCCGGAAAGTAAAGCTGCCGCATAACACGGATAATTGCCCGGTTTGCGGAAAGCACCCGACAATCACCAAGTTAATTGACTACGAACAGGCTGAATGTGATGGGGTAGGATTATGATTACACTGAAACAAGCAGATTTTGAAAAGATTCTGGCACACGCAAAGAAAGAACTGCCGAATGAAGCATGCGGTTTGATTGCAGGTGTCAAGGATGGGGCAGACAAGCACATTCAAAAGGTGTACCTGCTCACCAACATCGACCATTCCAACGAACATTTCTCGTTAGATCCGAAGGAACAGCTCGCAGCCATCAAGGATATGCGTGCAAACGGTCTGGTTCCACTGGGCAACTGGCATTCTCATCCGGAATCGCCATCCCGTCCGTCACAGGAAGATAAGCGGCTGGCATACGACAAAACCGCAAGTTATATGATTCTTTCTCTGATGGAACTGGAGCAGCCAGTACTCAATTCGTTCCATATTGAGGGCGATGATGCGGAGAAGGAACCGCTGGTTATTGAGGAGTAAACAATTATGTATGACATCATTATCATCGGCAGTGGGCCTGCTGGTTTAACCGCTGCCATCTATGCCAGTCGGGCACAGTTGGCAGCAGTAGTACTGGAAAAAGATTATCTGGGGAGCGGACAGATCGCTGTTAGCGAACAAGTGGATAATTATCCGGGACTTCCGGGCATTGATGGCTATACGCTGGGCGAAAAATTTCGGGAACACGCAGAGCAGCTGGGTGCAAAGTTTGAAAATATGGAAGTAGACCATATCGAACGAACCGCAGAGGGCTTTACGGTTTTCTGCAAAGAGGGTGAGCTGCTGCAAAGCCGTACAATTCTCTGTGCTTCCGGAACATCTTACCGCAGATTGGATGTGCCGGGCGGAACATTGCAAGGCATTTCCTATTGTGCAACGTGTGACGGAGCATTCTATAAGGATAAAACCGTTGCAGTGATTGGCGGCGGAGATACTGCATTGGGCGATGCCATGTATCTTTCCAGAATTGCGAAGAAAGTATATTTGGTACATCGTCGGCAGGAATTCCGTGCAAATCAGGCATTGCAAACCGCAGTCCAGCAGAATGCAGCAATCGAACTGGTATTGGATGCCGTACCGACTGCTGTTCTGGGAGAAAAGCGAGTAGATCATTTGGAACTGCTGCAAAATGGAGCATCGAAAACGCTGCCGGTGGATGGTGTCTTTGTTGCAATCGGATCGATTCCGAATACAGAGTTTCTTGGAAATCTGTGTAAGTTGGATGAAAGCGGCTATATCCTCGCAGACGAAACCGGCGTTACTTCAACACCGGGTGTGTTTGCCGCTGGAGATGTGCGGACAACACCGCTGCGGCAGGTTGTAACAGCGGTTGCAGACGGTGCAAACTGTGTGCAGTCGATTGAACAGTATTTCAGAAAAGGAAATGGGTGATACCGTGAAAACAGAACGATTGCAAACGGATGTCCTGATTATTGGCGGTGGTACAGCCGGCTGCTATGCAGCATTGACCATTGCGGAACAAAACGATGCCGTTTCTGTTTTGATTTGTGAGAAAGCACATATTAAACGCAGCGGCTGCCTTGCAGCTGGTGTGAATGCATTAAATGCCTATATCACAAAGGGCAGAGTTCCGCAAGATTATGTGGACTATGCAAAGAAAGATGCAGACGGAATTGTACGGGAAGATTTATTGCTGACGATGTCGGAGCGGCTGAATGCCGTAACCGCAAAGCTGGAAGATTTGGGGTTAGTTCTGCTGAAAGATGCGGACGGAAACTATGTCACCCGTGGCAACCGAAACTTAAAAATCAACGGGGAAAATATTAAGCCGATTTTGGCAGATGCAGTTTCTGCTCTGCCAAATACCACGGTTTTAAATCGGGTGAATATTGTTGATTTTGCGGTCAAGGATAATCGCATTTGCGGTGCATTTGGAATTGGCATTGAAAATGATACGTTTTATGTCATCGAAGCCAATGCAGTTTTGATTGCGACTGGTGGAGCAGCTGGCTTATATAAGCCAAACAATCCGGGATTTTCTCGTCACAAGATGTGGTATCCACCGTTTAATACCGGAGCAGGTTATGCAATGGGCATTCGGGCAGGAGCAGAAATGACCACTTTTGAAATGCGGTTTATTGCCCTGCGTTGTAAGGATACCATTGCACCGACCGGAACACTGGCACAGGGTGTCGGCGCAAAGCAAATCAATGCGCATGGAGAAGTTTATGAAACCAAGTATGGCCTGACAACTTCCGAACGGGTTTATGGAACAGTAAATGAGAATGTGGAAGGCAGAGGCCCATGCTATCTGCGAACAGAAGGCATTACACCGGAGCAGGATGAATCCTTGCTGAAAGCCTATCTGAATATGGCACCTTCTCAGACGTTGAAGTGGATTGAGAGCGGAAAGAATCCCTCTCAGCAGAATGTGGAAATTGAAGGAACAGAGCCGTATATTGTTGGCGGACATACTGCAAGCGGTTACTGGGTGGATACCCATCGGGCAACAACCGTTACCGGTTTGTTTGCAGCTGGAGATGTCGCCGGCGGATGCCCACAGAAATATGTAACCGGTGCGTTGGCAGAGGGCGAAATCGCAGCATTCTCTGCACTGGAATTTTTGAAACAGCATACGGCTGCTCCAATTGCAGAATCTTCCGTGACCGAACACGCAGAAGAAGTACAGCGGTTCTTGAGCCAAAGTGGTTCTCGCTTTACAACAGAACAGCTGGAAGAAGCGATGCAGACGGTGATGGATGCCTATGCAGGCGGTATTAAAACAAATTATCGGTTCAATGAAAAGCAATTGAAGATTGCAGATGAAAAGATTGTACAGCTGATGCAGCTTTCTGAACAACTGCACGCAGATGATTTTCAGGAACTGATGTACATCTATGAACTGCGGGAACGGCTGGTTGTCTGTCGCAGTGTCATTGCACACTTAAAAGCTCGGCAGGAAACCCGTTGGCACAGTTTCGCAGAAAATCTGGATTATCCGGAAAAAGACGATGTGCATTGGAGAAAATATGTCAATTCCAAATTGGAAAACGGCGAATTGAAAATCATTTTCCGGGATTTGGTGGAAGGAGGACAAACCTATGAGCATTGCCATTAATCAAAATGCCTGCATTGGATGCGGGAAATGTCATGACGTTTGTCCGGGTACACTGATTCACCTGAATACAGACCGGAAAGCATTTATCAAATACCCTAAGGATTGTTGGGGATGTACGTCTTGCTTGAAAGAATGCCCCGTCCATGCCATTCGGTTTTATCTGGGGGCAGATATGGGCGGTATGGGCAGTTTGGTACATACTGAAAAAGAAGGCGATATTTTACGCTGGATCGTGGAACGCACAGACGGTACGACCACAGAGATCCGTGTAAATCAAAAGGAATCGAATCAATATTAAATAGGAGGGAAGTCACATGAGCGAATTTTCGCATCTGGATGAATTAGAGGCGGAAGCGATTTATATTATCCGAGAGGTTGCCGCAGAATGTGAGAAGCCAGTTATGCTGTATTCCATCGGTAAGGACAGTTCTGTCATGCTGCATCTTGCCATGAAGGCATTCTATCCGGAAAAGCCGCCGTTCCCGTTTTTACATGTCAACACCACTTGGAAGTTCAAGGAAATGATTGCATTTCGTGACCGGATTGCCAAGGAAAAGGGCATTGAAATGCTGGAATACATCAATCAGGACGGCGTTAAACAGGGAATCAATCCGTTTGACCACGGCTCTGCTTATACCGATATTATGAAGACGCAGGCATTGAAGCAGGCTCTTGCCAAATATGGATTTACCGCAGCATTTGGCGGCGGCAGACGAGATGAAGAAAAGTCCCGTGCAAAGGAACGGATTTTCTCTTTCCGGAACGAAGCACAGGCATGGGATCCGAAAAATCAGCGTCCGGAAATGTGGAAGCTCTATAATACCAAGATTAAGAAGGGCGAAAGCATCCGGGTATTCCCGATTTCCAACTGGACAGAAAAGGATATTTGGCAGTATATCCAGCGAGAAAAAATCGAAATTGTACCGCTGTACTTTGCAGCAGAACGTCCGGTCGTAGAACGGGACGGAAATTTGATTATGGTAGACGATGACCGATTCCCGTTGAAAGACGGCGAAGTTCCGCAGATGAAGTCGGTACGGTTCCGGACATTGGGCTGCTATCCGCTGACAGGTGGCATTGAGTCGACTGCAACCACACTGGATGAGATCATTGAAGAAACGTTAAGCTCTGTATCTTCCGAACGAACCTCCAGAGTCATTGACAATGAAGCAGCCGGCAGCATGGAACGTAGAAAGCGGGAGGGATATTTTTAATGAAAGGCTTATTGAAATTTATCACTTGCGGCAGTGTAGACGATGGAAAGTCCACGCTGATCGGACATATTCTCTATGATGCAAAACTGCTGTACGCAGATCAGGAAAAGGCTCTGGAACTGGACAGCAAGGTCGGCAGCCGGAGCGGTAAAATTGACTATTCGCTGCTGTTGGATGGCTTGATGGCAGAACGGGAACAGGGCATTACGATTGACGTTGCATATCGGTATTTTACAACCGATAACCGCAGCTTTATTGTTGCAGATACTCCAGGTCATGAAGAATATACCAGAAACATGGCAGTTGGTGCATCGTTTGCGGATTTAGCAGTCATTTTGATCGACGCTTCTCAGGGCGTTTTGGTACAGACCAGACGACACGCAAGAATCTGCAAACTGATGGGGATTCGGTATTTTGTTTTTGCAGTAAACAAGATGGACTTGGTAAAATACAGCGAATCTCGTTTCAACGAAATCGTTGCACAGATTGATGCTCTGAAGCAGGAACTGGGACTGGAAAACATCACGATTATTCCGCTTTCTGCAACAGAGGGCGACAATGTTACCACCCATTCTGAAAATATTCCATGGTATACTGGAAAGCCGTTGCTGGAATATCTGGAAACCGTTGACATTGCATCGGATACTGAAGAAGGATTTTATATGCCGGTACAGCGTGTTTGCCGTCCAGACCATACATTCCGTGGATTTCAAGGACAGATTGAATCCGGCAGCATTTCTGTAGGAGATGCCATTACGACCTTGCCGAGCAACGAAACTGCAACCGTTAAGGGTATCCTCTTGACGGACAAGGAAGCAACTTCTGCAAAGCAGGGACAGCCGGTTACCATTACTTTAGACCGGGAAGTGGATGTTTCCCGTGGCTGTGTACTGGTGAAAGATACAAATATTAGCGTTTATAAGAAACTGACCGTTTCGCTCCTGTGGATGGATGACGAAGATCTGGCAATCGGAAAAGACTATCTGGTAAAGCTGGGGACAAAGACCATTCCGGGCATCCTGACACACGTTCAGTATGCCATTGATGTCAATACAGGCGAACACGTTACAAAGGATTCTTTACATAAGAATGAGATTGCCGTCTGCGAACTGTTGCTGACAGAAGGCGTTGTTGTAGATTTGTTTGCAAAGCATAAGACACTGGGCGAACTGATTCTGATTGACCGTGTAACCAATATGACTTCTGCATGCGGCGTAGTAGAAGCAGTTGCAGAAAAGGTGACAAACGGCACAGAAAAGGCATCTTTCCGTCTGAATGATTTGACTGCAAGAGGCGATATCTTTGAAGAATTCTACTATGATACCAGCAGCTTGAATGTCTTGAAGTATCAGCCAGTCAACCGGACTTATACCATCGGCGATGAAATTCCGGTTAGCGGAGAAAGTTACCAGTATCCGGATAGCTTTGATATTATCGTTTTGCGAGATCAGGTTGCCATTCGGGTACGGGATAAGAAAATCACTGCTATTTTGCCAGCAGCAGATTATGTTTATGACCATGTTCCGGTTATCAACGGCAGAGGCTTTGCCGTATTGGCAGATTCTAATGAAACGGTACAGCAGTTCTTACAGGAATATGCTGCAACCAGTGAAACTGATCAGACAGCATTCTTTGCAAAATGGGTGCGGTTTGATACTTACAGAAAGGTTATTTTCCCGAAATAAGGAAACAAGCCATTGAACAGAAACAAGAATTGCCATGCGAAATCGCATGGCAATTTCTGCAAAAAAGAGGAGAGGTGGATAAAATGGAAAAGCGAACTTATGGAGCAGAATATGGCTTTCAGACACGGGCAGTACACACCGGAAATGATGTAGATGCAGAAACCGGAGCAATCAAACGCCCGATTACCATGGCAAATAGCTATGAATTGCCATATGACCCAAGCGATTTAAACTGGAGCAGTGCCGGAAAGAATCTGTATACCAGAAATGGTGGCTCGAACCAGCAATATTTGCAGGAAAAGCTTGCATCATTAGAGGGCGGAGAAGATTGCATGGTGTTGGCGAGCGGCGTTGCTGCTCTGTCCGGTTTGTTTTTTGCTCTGCTGCAAAGCGGTGACCATGTAATTTTTTCGAGCGTCACTTACATTGCCGTTTATCGGCTGCTGAATGAATTGTTCAACAATAAATTTCAGGTAGAAACTACCATTGTGGATACTTCTGATCTGGATGTAATTCGCAAGGCAATTCGTCCCAATACGAAACTGATTCACATTGAAACGCCAGGCAATCCAACCTTGACGGTTTCGGATATTCGTGCGATTGCAGAAATTGCCCACGAACACGGCATTTTGTTGTCAGTAGATAACACATTTGCTTCTCCGTATAATCAGCGACCGATTGAACTGGGAGCAGATTTCACCATTGAGAGCCTGACAAAGTACATCAATGGACATGGTGACGCAATGGGCGGAGCAATCATCGGCAAGAAAGAATATTTGGATTTGATTCGTGCACAGTCACAGGTCAACTTAGGAGCAACCATTAGCCCATTCAATGCATGGTTGATTATGCGTGGTTCTGTAACGCTGCCGCTGCGAATGAAACAGCATAATGAAAATGCAATGAAAGTGGCAAAATACTTGAAAACCGTTCCGGGTGTGCGGTTTGTTGCCTATCCGGGATTGGAAGATGACCCCGGTCATGAGATTGCAAAGAAGCAGATGTACCCCGGATATGGCGGTGTTTTGTCGTTTGGCTTGAAAGCAGACCACGATACCCATAACCGTTTTGTCAGTCATTTGAAAGTGATTACTTCAGCAGTTTCTCTGGGACATGATGAAAGTTTGATTGTCTTTTTGGGCGAAAATGATGAGCGGCAGTATCTCTATCCGGAAGCCTTTCATGATGGCTTTTTCCGGTTCAGTGTTGGTATTGAAGATGCAGAAGATATTATTGCAGACTTGCAGCAGGCATTGGAACAGGAAGGATTGCTGTAAGTTAGCGATGTTTATGAGAAAAACGAGCAGGGAACTGCAACCCTGCCCGTTTTTTGTTGGATAAAATTCTTGCAAGTTCCAGAA
>CABQIF010000072.1 GCA_902464115.1 uncultured Ruminococcus sp.
AAGTAATTTTTTTGAAAAATAAGGGAAAATTTGAAATATGGACGAAATTTCAACCATCCTTTATTTTTGTTTGGGTACAAAAATATTCAGTGCTTTCTGACAGTTCGAGATTTCATTGACTCGCTGATTTCCGCCATACTCCCCGTCAATCGTCCACGCAACTTCTTCTTCGTCCAAGTTGGTGATGGTAACGTGCGATGCTCGAAAATAATCAAAATACTGCCGTTCTGCTCCCAACTGAAAATTTGCCAGCGATAAAATCAACTGGTGAAACTGTACCAAATCAGTTGGTTTCCGAATCAAAGTCACCTCAAACAATCCATCGTCCCATTCCACATCGGACAGGGACAATAACTTTGCAACAGAGGTTGCATTTGTCACCATACCATAGAGGTAATTATTTTCCAGCGTCTTTCCGTCATATTCAATTCGCATTTTTCTTGCTTTAATGGTCGGCAAATGGGCAATGCCGTTCAACAGATAGGCAGCATGTCCCAGTACATTTTTATAATTCTGCGGTGTCTGGTAAGAAATTTCTGTCAATGCTCCAAAGGCTGCTACATAGGTAAAATAATGTTCGTTGAATTTTCCAATGTCGCAGCAAAGCGTATTGCCGTCTAAAATACACTGTACCGCTTTTTCCGGTGTGGTTGGAATCTGTAAGCCTCTCGCAAAATCATTCGTAGAACCTGCTGGAATATAGCCCACCGGCAGCGGATTTTCACTGTTCATGCAGCCCTGAATGGTTTCATTCAATGTTCCATCTCCGCCAGCACAGACCAGCAAATCAAATCCATGTTCACAGGCATACTTTGCGGAAATGATGCCATCCCCCTGCCGTTGGGTGGGATGTACCGTCACTTCATAACCAGCAGCTGTGAATTGGTCTAATAGTTTCGGAATCTGGTTGTTCAATGCGGCTTTTCCAGAATGTAAATTAAAAATAAAATAAACCTGTTTCAAAATACGTCCACCTCTGTCTGTTTCTTTCTTCTATTATACCACATTTTTTCTAAAATGCAACTCAGAGATTTCCACATTATGGATAACTTATACTTCTGCGGTCGGTTCGTTTTGCAGTGGAAAATAATACAAGACAATATCGGAATACGTTCCGTCTTTCTTCTGAAAGCCCTCTGCAACCGTTCCAATTGTAATAAATCCAAGCTTTTCATACAGCTTTCTTGCTGCATCATTTTCCTTTACAACAGCATTGAACTGCAAGATACGGAATCCCAGTTGACGAACCTGATGCAGACAATGCCGTACCAGCTGTTCCCCGATTTTCTGTCCTCTGCAAGTTGTCTTTACCGCATAGCTGGCATTGCAGATATGTCCGCACCGTCCAACATTGTTCGGATGCAGGATATACATGCCCACAATCTCTGTGGTTTCTGTATCATAAGCTGCTGCAGTGCATGATTGCTTTGCAAAAAAAGCCGCTCCGATTTGATTGGTGAGCGGTGCTTTCTGCGGAAATGCAACGCCCTGTTCCACAACTTCGTTCCAAATTTCTACCAAAGCCGGAACATCTTCCGGCTGATAAGCTCTGATGGCAATCGCCATGATGATTTCCTCCTTGTGTCTGTCATTGTATTTAATTCCACAGAATTTCTCCGCCAAGCTGAGCCTGCTCAACCACAGTTGATGCAATGTTTTTTTATTTAATTCTGTTCCGCCGCTGCCATTCGCTGATAAATCTCGAGCACTTGCTGTTTCTTTTCCATCAGCTGGTCAAACTGCCGGATATATTCATACGGGAATTTATAGTTATGAATCCGAGTAATTCGTCCGCAGTCCGGCTCTACAATCTTCGTAGATGCTGCACAGCCTGCCCCGAAAATCGACTGTGACTCGTCCATAATCAGCATGTTATAATAGGATTCTTTCCCGGCTCGTGCATAGCCAACATTCTCTTGATTGTCAATGGTGTTCTTCTGCCGATACATATAATAGGGCTGGTAGCCGTGTTCCGGCAGCAGGGCAATGCTATCCCGTACCATCTCCCGCACTGGATTTCCAATCTGTGCCTGACGATCGGAAAAGAGCGTTGCTGCCCGTTTCAAGGTCAATGTATGCACCGTGATACTATCCGGATTCAATGCCAGTACTTTTTCCAGCGTTCGATGAAAGCCCTCCGGTGTATCGTGCGGCAGCCCTGCAATCAAGTCCATGTTAATGTTGGTAAACCCGACTTCCCGTGCCAACTGAAATGCCTCTGCAATTTGTGCAGAAGTGTGTTTTCTGCCGATTTGCTGCAAAACAGCATCTTCCATCGTCTGCGGATTCACAGAAATCCGGTCAACGCCATAGTGTTTCAAGACTTCCAGTTTCTCCCGTGTAATGGTGTCTGGTCTGCCTGCCTCTACGCAGAACTCTCGTACCTTGGAAAGGTCAAAGACTCGCACGACTGTTTGCAGAAGCTGTTCCAATGCTTCCGCCGAAATGGAAGTTGGCGTACCACCGCCAAAATAAATGGTATCCACGGTGACTTGCAATTTCTGAATCATATCCCCCCAGATTTCCAATTCCCGACAGAGCAGGCGGATATATTCCGGCATCAGGTGCTTTGCCTGTGCAATGGAATGGGATACAAACGAACAATAACTGCATCGAGTTGGACAAAACGGAATCGAAATATAAAAGCCGACCGACCGTTTCGGGGTCTGCCGGAGCAAGGGCAGCTGCACTTCTGCTGTTTTCCGCAGCAAAGATAGCTTCTCCGGCGATACCAGATAGACCGTTCTCAGCTGTTCCATAACTGCATCCAAGGATTCGCCGCTTTCTTCCATCATGGAAAATGCCTTTCGGACAGGACGAATCCCCGTCAACAAGCCCCACGGCACTTCAATTCCTGTCATCTCCTGCAACAGCGTGAACAGCATCCGGCTGAACTGATATTCACAGGTTTGTTTGTTTTCTTCCGGTGTGCACTTCGGCAGCTTTGCTGCACAGCGGCGGTATTTTCCCTGATACCGCAGCACGCAGAAAAACCATGTGTACTGTTTCCCCTGTTTCAGCTGTAAAAATGCACCCTGCTCCGCAGAACGGAGCAGGGAGGCAGTTTCATAGGAAAAAACAAACTTGGTCGCCGGAAGAAAAATTTTCAGCATACATTCAATTTCATATTTCAGCGAATGCCCATATAATTCCACCGGAAATGTGGGCAGATTGGTTTGTGTGGTTTCCTTCATTTCATCACCTTAAATTTGGATTGTGTTCCCGTTCAAAAGAAAGGGTTGAGGTTTCGTTGTGTCCCGGTAAAACGTCATACTCTCCCTCCAGCTGTTTCAGCCGCTGCAAGGAAGCATATAGTTCTGTGTCACTGCCGCCCGGGAAATCGGTTCTGCCCCGAGAGCAGCGGAACAGGGTATCTCCGGTAAAGAGCGTCCGGTCTAACTGATAGCAGACACCGCCCTTGGTGTGCCCTGGTGTATGCAGGACATGAAAAACGCATTCATTCTGCACAATTGTATCTCCATCATGAATTGCATGATATTCGGAAATTGGTGTGGTTTCGGTTTCTCCGGTAATCCACTTTTCTAAATTCAAATTGCTGTCTGACAACATCGGTGCATCTGCTTCGTGAATATAAACTTCTGCCCCAGTTGCTGCCTGCAATTCGGCAACACCGCCGATGTGGTCATAGTGTCCATGCGTCAGCAGGATTTTTTTCAATGTCAAACCATTTTCCTGCAAAAACTGCAAAATCTTCGGCACACTACCGCCTGCATCAATTGCAACAGCGTTGTGTTGTTCAGTTGCAATGATATAACAATTCACCGCCAGCGGTGCAACCATAATACGGGTAATCTTCGCCATCGCTCTTATCCTTTCTTGGTACGTTCTACGGAAATCACACCCGGAATCCGTTTCAGCTTATTCATCAGCTGTTGCAGCTGGTCATTTCCGTTGAATTTTACGGTAATTTCACAGATTGCATTGCCATTCTTGAGGTTATATGATTGCGAATGCACAATCAGCATACGAGAATCTACCACAGTCTTCGTGACATCCAGCAATAACCCGATACGGTCAGGGGCTAAAACATCCAGACTCGCAACAACTGGGGCAGCCGCAGCCGTTTCCGTCCACTTTGCCTTGTTCCACCTGCCAATGCGTTCCGGATCGCCGGATTTCAAATCCCGCAGGTAATTCGGACAGTCTGCCCGATGAATGGCAAGCCCATATCCTCTTGTGGTGAAAGTCACAATTTCATCGCCCGGCACTGGATGGCAACAATTTGCACAGTGATTCGGCAGGTTGTCAATCTGGTCAACAATGACATAAGAATCATCTTCTTTTTTCTGGACGTAAACCGGCATATTTTCTGCGGATAACGGCTTTTCTTCTTCCTGCTTTTTATACAGCTTGTCATAGCGTTCTTTCAGTCTTGGAATCAAGTTGGAAACATTGATGCCGCAATATCCCACAGAGGCAAGAAAGTCGTCCAGCGTTTCGCATTTATAGCGAATCATTTCATCGTGCAGCAGTTCAGTCAGTTTCTCGTCATTCTCCATGCGAATGTGATTCCGCCGCAGTTCGTTTTCCAGTGTCTTTCTGCCGGTCTGAATGTTCTCTTCCCGACGTTCTTTTTTCAGCCACGAACGAATTTTAGAACGGGCTTCGGTTGTCTTTACGATGTTCAGCCAATCCCGATTCGGCCCTTTGTTCGGGTCTTTCGAGCATTCAATTTCACAAATCTGTCCAATCTGCAACGGCTGATCCAATGGCACAAGTTTTCCGTTGACCTTTGCCCCAATCATACGATTTCCGACTTCGGTATGAATCCGGTAAGCGAAATCAATCGGTGTAGAACCCTTTGGCAGGAAAATCGGCTTGCCCTTTGGTGTCAGGATTCCAACATCCTGCCGAGCATCATTTTTCAGATTGCGAACAAATTCTTCCATGTCATCCGAATTCTGCTGTTCTTCAATCAGCTTTCTTGCCCAGTTTGTCCACTGATCCATATTTCCGCTGGTTTCTCCCTGCTTATATTTCCAGTGGGCAACGATTCCGTATTCGGCTGCCTGATGCATATCATGCGTCCGAATCTGCACTTCACATGGCAACCCATAAGCATAGACCGTCATATGAATGGAACGGTAGCCGTTCGGCTTTGGCATGGCAATATAGTCTTTCGTGCGGTTCGGTAACGGCTGATAAAGCATCCCAACCACGCTCATGGCAACATAGCATTCTTCTACGGTATCCACGATAATTCGAGCCGCATATTTGTCATACACTTCTGAGATTTCATGCATATCTTCTTTGCGAATCGCAGCATATACTTTTCGATAGATGCTATACAGACTCTTTACCCGTCCCGTTACTTCCGGCGGATTTTTAATGACGGTACTTTTTTCCAATCCTTCCCGCAACTCCTGCTGAACCTTTTCAATAAAGTTTTTTGCATCTTCATCTTTCAGCTGTAATTCTTTTTCAATTTCATAGCAGCCGCAAGGGTCAAGAAACATAATCGCACGGTCGGAAAGCTCTTCTTTGATTTTCCAGATGCCCAACTGGTCTGCCATCGGTGCATAGACATAGAGGGTTTCCTTGGAAATTCGGCTTCGCTTTTCCGGCGGTAAAAAGTGCAGCGTCCGCATATTGTGCAGGCGGTCTGCCAGCTTGATGATAATGATTCGGATATCTTTCGACATTGCAAACAGCATTTTCCGAACGCTTTCCATCTGCTGTTCTTCCTTGTCCAGAACCATCTGCTTCATCTGAACCAGCTTTGTCACACCGTCTACCAGCTGGGCAATATTCTGTCCAAACAGCTTGCAGATGTCATCCAGTGTATGTCCGGTATCTTCTACGACATCGTGCAGCAATCCAGCACAGACACATTCTGTGTCCATTCCCAGAGATACCAGAATCCAAGCGACTGAAAGCGGATGTACAATATATGGTTCTCCGGAAGAACGCTTCTGGTCACCGTGTGCCTGAAACGCAAACTCATAAGCCGATACAATGATGGGCAAATCATAGTTGCGGTTCGTCCGTACGATGTACTTACTTAAATCCGAAATCGTAACGTTGTCCGGAATCCCCTGTAAAACACTTTGATCATTTATCATAAGAAACCCTCCCCGTTTTTTCCTGTATCTCTGCGAGAATCGCAGACTGTTCCAGCTGCACCGTTCCTGTAACCGGCAGCCGCTGAACTGTTTCCTTCCAAACATCCATTTGTATCAGCTTTAATTCTGCAAAAATATCCAGAATCAGCCGCAGTTTCCCATAGTTATACTGCGGTTGCAGCTGAATAAACAACGTATCCATTGCCAGTGGTGTTTCCGGCAAATGCCGATAGACCTGTACCAACTCTGCTCGTGTTGGGGTCATCGCTGCATAATAAGCATCCGGCAAAGGCTCTTTTCGGCAAACCGTTTCGTATGCCTCACGGGCTGCAAAATACTTTGCCTGTGAAATGCCACTTCTGCGGTAATCTTTTACAATCAGCGAGAGTTGCGGTCTGCCCTGAAACGTCTTGCACTCTGCCGTTACCAGAAAATCACACATACTTTGCAGCGGTAAGCCCACGGCATCCGGTGCAACCCGAAACAACAGCACATCCAAATACAGACTGCCATACCGCAGCTTTAACTTGCTGTGCAAGCCGCCGGAAAGCGGCTGAATCGCTTCTAATACGGCGTGACAAATCGCAAAAACTGGAGCTGGATTCCCCTCGCCATATGGTTCTAAAACCGAAAGACTTGCAATATTTTCTATGGTAAGCTCCTGCGGCAACAATAACCGGTCTGCCTGCAAGGTCATCTGCGGCATATGCGGAAACTGCTCTGCTGCATACTGCTGTACGGCTGCGAAAAACGCCGGAATTTCTGCGGCAGAAAGCGAAAATCCACCTGCTCCTGGATGTCCGCCGTATTTCGTCAGGTGGCTGCGGCAAGCATCCAGACACGCAAACACGGAAAAATCACCGAATGACCGTGCCGAACCTCTCGCCTGCTCGCCCTCAATCGTAAGAACCATGACGGGCTTCCCGAACTGCTCTTCCAGTCGAGCCGCTACAATTCCAATCACGCCATGATGCCAGCCGTTTCCACTGAACAGCAATACTCGCTGCTGTACCAGTTCCGGATGCACTTGAATCTGTTCTTGAATCTCCTGCAAAATAGCGGCTTCGGCTTCCTTTCGCTGTCGATTGCACTGCTCCAGCTGCTTCGCAAGCGGCATGGCTTCTTCCATCGTTTCCGCCAGCAGCAACGATACTGCCAGCTTCGGCGAACCAAACCGCCCAGCTGCATTGATGCGTGGGGCAAGCGTAAAGGCAAGATTGGTTGCCGTCAGCGTCTTTCCTTGCATTCCAGTCAGTTCCAGCAGTGCCAGCAAGCCTGGGCGTTCCGTATTGGCAAGCAACCGCAACCCCTGCTGTACCAGAAAGCGATTTTCTCCCGTCAGAGAAACCACATCGGCAACCGTTGCAATCGCTGCCAAATCTCCGAACTGCTCCAACGCAAAAGTCATATCGCCGCCGTCCATCGCTGCAACGAGTTTCAATGCCAGTCCTGCCCCACAGAATAGCGAGAACGGGGACGGGCAGTCCACACGATGCGGGTCTACTACGGCAACCGCTGCCGGCAGTGTACTGTAGGGCTGGTGGTGGTCAGTAATCACCAACCGCATCCCCTGTTCTGCAATCCAGTCCGCTTCCTCTAATGCTGCGATTCCGTTGTCCACTGTGACAATCAGCGAAACGCCCTGTGCTTTCAGTGTTTCCAGTGCGTTCAGATTCATACCATATCCTTCCGACCGCTCCGGAATATAATAAACCACATCTGCACCCAGCTCCATGAGATAAGAATAGAGAATGACGGTCGCCATCACGCCGTCACAGTCATAATCTCCATAGACACAAATTTTTTCGCCGCTGTCGATCGCTGCATTTAAACAATCGGCTGCCGCCTGCATATCCCGTATTAAAAACGGGTCAGAGAGTGCCGGACAGGAAAACTGCGATGCCGTTTCCTCAATCGTTCGATAGCCTCGTACCGTCAACAATTCTGCACAAAAAAGCGAAAGATCACTGTTCGCCTGTATGTTCTTTGCAGCCGCTTCATCCGGCTGCTGAATCTGCCACTTCTTCATCTCCACACTCCCTTATTTTTTTCTTATTATACAAGAAAACCCGAAAAAAAGCAATATGCTGTAAGGAAATTACATCAACTATCACAAATGCAGGTCTGTTTTTTTGTATGCTATGCCATCAATTTCCAGAAATTGTTTCACTGCTGCAAACGATTGCAATGACTCTGCGGACAACGGTCTGTCGCACAACATTTTCCAAGAATTTGCTGTTTTTCCGCTGGGAAAAACGCTTGACAAACCACTTCTTTTTTGTTATGATGGTGATGTACACGCATGATTTCATGGAACATTTCAATAGATAGGAGGTTTCGCTATGCACACACAACAGGATTCAGATGCTGCTTTACAGAACAATTTAACCATTTCCGAAAAATCTGTGATTCCCTATACGCATAGCAGCGGATATGCCATCGCATCTTTGATTCTGGGCATTATTTCCTCTGCTCTTGCCTGCGTTCCGATTCTCTCCACGATTTGCAGTATTCTTGGAATTGTTTTTGTCATCAAAGTCCGAAAACGAGAGAAAATCTTCCACAATGGTTTGGTCACTGCCGGACTGATTCTCTGTATCTGCGGTTTTGTATTATCCCTATTATTCTTGGCGTATTGGATTTGGTATCTGTTTGTGTTTCTCTGCACCATGGAAACAAAGCCCCACCATGAAGCTCCGCCGCCGATGCCAAAATATCAGGGACATCCAGCAAAATTTCTTTTGTCTTTTTATTTCCAAAGGTAATATCCGGCAGCTTGTAGAAAAACAAGCTGCTGTTTTTTCTGTCTTTCAATCAAAATCAAATGATAAAGAGTTCTTAAAAAAGAACTCTTTATGCATATGGTTGCATGTTCGTCCCATCACTATTTCGAAACAATTTTGTTTTAATTCGTTACCGACTGTCCATATTCGACATATTGACAAAAAAGCGACCCTGTGATAGAATAATTATAGAATATTTATACAAATAAACTGAAAAAGGAGAATTAAAAATGAAACAAAAAATAGCAGCGATTCCTACCATTCCGCTGCGAATTTTCGCTTGCATCTTATCGATTCTTTCGGGGATTCTGCTTTTGAATGGCAATTCATTTTCCGCATCTGCAGCAGAACTGGGAGATGTTGATGGAGATGGTTCGATTACCGTACAGGATGCGTGTTGGATTTTGGAAACCTATGCGAAAATCTCTGCTGGTATCTCAATCGACTTATCAAGCAGTCAGAAATCCATAGCAGACGTCGATGAAAACAACATGATTTCTATCCATGATGCCGTTATGATACTGGAATATTATGCAAAACAGGCAGCAGGCTTGCCCGTCAACTGGGATATTCTAAAAAAATCTGAGGCAGAACAGACCAGTTGGTTCCGCTCCCAAAGGGCTTTGGATCTGGTCAATGAACATCGAGTAGAAAACGGGCTTTCCGAACTCTCTTACAATGCAGACTTGTACCGAGCAGCTTCTACACGAGCAATAGAACTTGCAAAAAATTTCTCACATGCCCGACCAAACGGAACTTCTGCTTTTTCCATTTTGGATGATTTGGATGTTTTCTATATGTGTGCCGGCGAAAATATCGCTGCCGGATTTAACACCCCCAAATCAACGATTACTGCTTGGATGAATTCTCCAGGACATCGTGCAAACATTTTGGGAACTGGTTATACCAATGCAGCAGTTGGCGTTTATATTTCTGATGATGGCACTTGTTACTGGTGTTTGATGCTCATTGGCGATTGATGAAAATTGAATCCGTTCACCCCCTCTGTGATTCCTGCATAGTATATCGGTAGGAATACACCGAGGGGGATTTTTTTATGCCAACAATTAGCTTATGCATGATTGTACGAGATGAAGCAGCTGTTTTAGAACGCTGTTTGCAATCTGTTGCCCATCTGGTCGATGAAATCATCATTGTAGATACTGGCTCTGTTGATGAAACAAAGACGATTGCAGCCACTTTTACACCGCACCTCTATGATTTCCCGTGGCAAGATAATTTTTCTGCTGCCCGAAACTTTGCATTCTCTAAGGGCACGGGGGACTATTTATTCTGGATGGATGCAGATGATGTATTGCCTCCAGAAAGTCAACAGCGATTTTTAGAGCGAAAACCATACTTTCAGGCAGATATGATTATAATGCCCTATTATGCAGCGTTGAACGCACAAAATCAACCGCTCTTTACCTTTGAACGAGAACGCCTGATGCGGCGAATCGCAAACTATCAATGGGAAGGAGCAGTGCATGAAGTCATTCCAATGCGAGGGACCGTTCAGCGAGAAGACATCCCCATCTGGCACAAAAAACAAAAGCCTCGGGATGCAGACCGAAACTTGCAAATCTATCAAAAGCAAATTGCTGCTGGCATTCCGTTTTCTCCACGGGAACAATATTACTATGCACGAGAGTTAATGGAACACGCTGCCTATCAGGCTGCCATCTCGGCATTCTCTAAGTTTTTAGCGGATGGCGGCGGCTGGTCGGTAGACTGTGCAACCGCCTGCCTATGTCGAGCGGATTGTTACCAGCAACTTCAGCAGCCGGAAGCTGCCCTGCAAAGTGTATTCCAAAGTTTTCAGTATGCTACGCCACGGGCAGATGCTTGTTATCAAATCGGACAATATCTGTCTGCCCATCAACAATTAGAAGCAGCAGTCTTCTGGTTTCAACTGGCACTGGAATGCGGAAAACATCCGCAAGTAGGATTTTGCCAGCCGATTTATCTGGAAGAACTGCCGCTAACTGCTCTCTGCCAATGCCTGTTGGCGTTGGGAAAAACAGAGGAAGCTGAACCCTATCTCAAACAGAAAGAATTGCTAGAAAAACAAAAAGGGGGAACACTTTATGGCATGTTATGATTCTAAAAATCCGAATTGTGGCTGTTGCCCACCGCCGCCACCAATGCCAACGTGTTGTTTTCAAGGCCCACCGGGTGTAACGGGAGCGGTCGGAGCAACGGGTGCGACTGGTGCAACTGGGGCAACTGGGGCAACTGGTATGGCTGCCACTGTTCAAGTCGGCACAACTACCACAGCTGCACCGGGAACAAATGCAAGCGTCACCAATACCGGAACGGAAAGCAATGCTGTATTGAACTTTGTCATTCCTGCTGGAGCAACAGGGG
>CABQIF010000073.1 GCA_902464115.1 uncultured Ruminococcus sp.
ATCGGAGAAATGCCGCTGCCGCCGTACATCACGAAGAAGCTGGAGGATAAAGAACGCTACCAGACGGTTTATTCTCGGGAATTGGGTTCGGCAGCCGCTCCAACTGCTGGTTTGCATTTTACCAAAGAGATGCTGCAAGCGTTGCAGGAAAAGGGCGTAGAAACGGCATTTGTAACGCTGCACGTTGGGTTAGGGACATTTCGTCCGGTCAAAGAGGACGATGTGTTGCAACACAAGATGCACAGCGAACACTATCACCTCCCACAGGAAACTGTTGACAAGATTTTGCAGACCAAGCAGAATGGGGGACGGGTGATTGCCGTTGGAACGACCTCCTGCCGGACGCTGGAAGCAGTTGCCACGGAACACGATGGAAAATTGGTTGCAGCAGATGGCTACACGGATATTTTCATCTATCCGGGCTATCAGTTTAAAGTATTGGATGGACTGGTGACCAATTTCCACCTGCCGGAAAGTACTTTAATTATGTTGGTATCGGCGTTGCTGGGCTACGACAAAACGATGCACGCCTATGATGTTGCTGTAAAAGAACGGTATCGGTTCTTTAGTTTCGGGGATGCCATGTGCATCCTGTAAAAAAAAGCTGCTAATCGGTATAGAATTTATTTCTCATTAGTTGACTTTTTTGTGAAAATCTGCTATACTTTGTGGGAGAACTGACAAACAGATTTCTCAGTAGGATGGTTTTTGATTCATAAAAAAGGAGGATTTGCGAATGAAATCACATCGAATCGCTGCCTTTGCGGCAGCGGCAGCTTTGGCAATTACCAGTACAGTGATTGCCGTTCCGGTACAGGCTGCACCGGAAGAGCTGATGAACAGCACGTTTGAAGCCGGTTATGGAGCATGGAAAGGCGTTGGCTCGACCATTTCCATTACATCCGATTATGCACACAGTGGGGACAGTTCGCTGTATGTCTTTGACCGCACCGCAAGCTGGGGTGCACCTCGCTGCTCCTTGTCCGGCGTTGCCGTACCGGGACAGACCTATACCTTTTCCGCTTATGCAATGTTCGCAGACGGAAACGACTATCAGAACATGGCATTGAAGCTGCTTTACACCGACAGCAGCGGAAAAGACCAGTACAAGGACATCAAGAATGTCAGTGCCAAGAAAGGCGAATGGACACAGCTGACGGGCAGTTATTCCATTCCGGAGAACATCACAAACATCATTTTATATGTGGAAATGCCGGGAGCAAACACCGACCAGTGCTATTACATTGATGATATTACAGTCAACGGGGAAAAAGTGGATGTTTCCTATGAAACCGAATACAATAATGATTTTGATGATGGAACGGCACAGGGCTGGACAGGCAGAGGCTCTGCAACCGCCAGTGTTGTGAACACTGCCAGCCACAGCGGGGACTACAGCTTATTCATCAGCGGAAGAACACAGCTCTGGAACGGTGCAAGCATCAACAAATCCGATATGCTGCAAAGCGGCAAATATTATTCTCTGGGCTGCTATGTCATGTACAACGAAGACAAGTGGTCAGACCAGCAGAAATTTTCCATCAACCTGCAATATGACCTGAACGGCAAGGAAAACTATTATACCATTGCCACCGCAACGGCAAACAAGGGTGAATGGACGTATGTCGGCAGCGAATTGACGATTCCGGAGGGAGCTGTCAACTGTTCTGTTTATATTCAGACCGGTTACGTTTCCACACCAGCAGAACAAGACCTGATGGATTTCTATGTGGACGACTGCACTGGAAAGCAGCTGCCAGACCCTGCGATTCAGGACGATTTGACCCCGTTGAAAGATGCTTATGCAGATGAATTTAAGCTGGGCTGTGCGGCAACCGACTCTGAACTGACACAGAAAGCCTCTCAGGATCTGATTTTGAAGCATTACAACAGCTTGACGCTGGGCAACGAATTGAAACCGGACAGCGTTCTGAATCAGGCAGAGAGCATTGCCTATCTCAAGCAGACCGGCGATGATACCAACCCGCAGATCTCCCTCAAGAGTGCAGACAAGCTGCTGAAATTTGCAGCAAAGAATCATATTCCGGTTCGTGGTCATGTGTTGGTATGGCACAGCCAGACACCAGACTGGTTCTTCAAGGAAAATTACGAAGCAGACGGTGCATGGGTGGACAAGGACACCATGAACAAGCGTCTGGAAAACTACATCAAAAACGTCATGACAACGCTTGCAGAAGATTATCCGGATGTGGAATTTTATGCATGGGACGTTGTAAACGAAGCAGCATCCGATGCCGGAACGATGCGGGAGGCTGGCTCGAACAATGTCAAGAGCGGACAGTCTGCATGGGTGCAGGTTTACGGCGACCAGTCCTATATTCTCAAGGCATTTGAATATGCAAGAAAATATGCACCGGCTGGCTGCAAACTGTTCTATAATGACTATAACGAATACAACACCGCCAAGATGAATTACATCGTCAGCGATATTTTAAAGCCGCTGATCGCTGCCGGAACGATTGACGGCATGGGTATGCAGTCGCATATCTCTATGAGTACGCCGACCATTGACCAGTACAAAAAGGCAATGCAGACCTATTCCGATCTGGGACTGGAAATTCAGGTAACGGAACTGGACGTTTCCCAGAAGTCCAACGCCGCAGCTGACCAATTAGAATTAGCACAGCGGTATCAGGATTGCTTTAAGATGTACAAGGAAATGAAAGCATCCGGCGTGAATCTGTCCGCCGTTGTCATCTGGGGTATTACCGATTCCACCAGTTGGATCGGCGGCTATCCGCTGTTGTTCGACAAGGATTATCAGGCAAAGCCGTCCTACTATGCCGTTGTTGATACGGATTCTGAAGTGGAAAAACTTCAGACAATGACTGCATATCAGTATGATGGTACAGATGCCGATTTGGAACGAGCATTGGAAATCGGTACAATCCAATATCTGAACGACACAACCACCTACTTTAAGGCTGCATGGTCAGAAAAAGGCATGGTAATCCGTGTTTATAATCCACGTCATATAAACGGTTGGGAAAAGCAAGATGGTTGTGTGATCACAAATGCTGATTACCCTGATATTCTGGTTTACGGCAGTCAGGAGAATCAGCAGGGAACACTCTTAAGTTCTGCAAAAGTCAGCAGCGATGCCAAGTTCGCTGACGTTACGATTCCACTAACCGGAAAAACCGGAAGCAATCTATATCTGGATGTGCAAAATTGCGATATTGCATGGAATGATACAGATACTTCTGAAAAATTGTTCGGGGAATTTATCCATCAAAGCACTTTAACTTACAAAAATGCAACGCCAACCTGTGGTATTGTCACTTTGGCAGAACAGCCAAAGTCTGCAACAGCCACCTACGGCACACCGACCATTGATGGAACGATCGACTCTGTTTGGAACGATGCCCCGACCATTGATGTCAACACATTCAGCATGGGCAACAGCGGTGCGACCGGAACGGCAAAAATGCTCTGGGATGAAAACAATCTCTATATTCTGACAGAAGTCACCGACCCGGTTCTGAGCAAGTCTAGTGCAAACGCTTACGAACAGGATACGGTAGAAGTATTCTTCGATGAAAACAACCACAAGACAGACTATTACGAAACCGATGATTTACAGGCTCGTGTCAACTACGACAACGAAAAGACGATTACCGACGGACTTTCCACAGACCGTTTTGTATCTGCAACCGCAAAGACCGACAAGGGCTATCTGGTAGAAATGGCAATTCCGTTCGGAATCGCTCCGTTTAAAAATGGACAGGTACTTGGCTTTGATGTACAGGTAAACGATGACGGAACAGGCGATGGAAAGCGGACAGCCATCAGCAACTGGAACGACCTGACCGGTATGGGTTATACCAGCACCGCAGGCTATGGTGTTCTGACCTTGACAGGTGGCAGCAGCGAAACCACAACTTCTGCAACCACCTCCACCACTGGAACAACGACCACCACCACAACTACCACACTGGGAACAATCAATTATGGCGATGTCAACTTGGATGGTGTTGTAGATTTGCTGGACTGCATTGTGTTGAATAAATATCTGGGACAGTTTTTGACGCTTTCTGATGTGGCATTGCAGGCTGCAGATGTCAATGTGGATCGCAATATCGACGATGAGGATACAAGCATTTTAATGCTGTTTATTTTGCAGGATGAAGAATATCCAGATTTGCCGCATGTAGATGCAGAATAATGCGTGTTTTTTGGGGAATCCTATACCCGCAGAATGCAAAACAGGAGGAATGAATATGTATAAGAACATTGAAAAGCAGACAAAGCTGCAACTCAAAGATTTGGTTGAATATCAAACCGGACAGGTTGTCAGCAAGACACTGGTACAGAATGACAAAGTTAGCATGACGATTTTTTCTTTCGACAAGGGTGAAGAGATTTCCAGCCATACCGCTGGCGGTGATGCAATGGTAACCGTTCTGGAAGGAACAGGCAGATTTACCGTTGGCGACGATGTCTTTCTGTTGCAGGCAGGCGAAACGCTGATTATGCCGAAAGGCATTCCGCATGCCGTTTATGGAGAAGAAGCTTTTAAAATGCAGCTGATTGTGTCATTCTGAGAACGGATAAGGCAGATGGCGTATAATTCCACACGAGATTTCATAAGATGGAATAACGAGTGATAGGGAGGAACGCCATATGAAATCATTGACAAAGTTGGTTCTCCGAAAATCCGTCATTGTGGTGCTTGCTTGTGTCTGTGGGGTGACAGCAGTTTACTTTGGCGGACAAAAAGCAGAAGAAGCGGTACAAACGCTTGCAACCCGTCCCCCTTATGAACCGCCCACCATTGTACTGGATGCCGGACACGGCGGTATGGATGGCGGCTGTACCTCTGTGAATGGCGTATCAGAAAAGGGCATCAATCTGGAGATTCTGCTCCATCTGCGGGCAATGCTGCAAATGGAGGGCTACACCGTTGTTGTGACACGGGATACGGACCGCTCCATTCATGAAGAGGGTGTGGAAGGAATCGCCAATCAGAAAAGTTCCGACATGGATCGCCGGCTGGCATTGTTCAATCAGTATGACCCGGCGGTCTGTGTTTCCATTCACCAGAATCAATTCACAGATGCCGCTTACAGCGGTGCACAGATGTTCTATTCCAGCACCAATCGGGACAACAGCACCCTTGCACAAGCTTTGCAGGATGCATTTGTTGCCCAGCTCCAGCCGGAGAACAAACGAGAAATCAAGCAGTGCGGAAAAGAATTATTCCTCTGCTATTTCAGCGAACATCCAACGGTCATGGCAGAATGCGGCTTTTTATCCAATCCGGAAGAAGCTGCCCTGTTGGAGTCCACCGAGTATCAGCAGAAAGTTGCCTTTACGCTGTTCGACGGGCTGAATCAGTATCTGTCAGAAAAGCAGCGAAAAGCCGGATAAACAGGGATTTCACAAAAACCTCGTAAAATTTCCCTTGACAAATGCCGCAAGGTGCATTATAATAAAGGAAATGCGAAAAACGAGGAAGAGAAGGAGTACCTGTTTTCGGGCTGCATAGAGAAGAGATGGCTGGTGAAAATCTCTCAGGTGATGACAGGGAAGGTAGTCTTGGAGTTCTGCACGGGAAGCCGCAAAGCGGTGTGTAGTGTGCAGCGGGTTCTCCCGTTATCGAGAACGCAAATCCATGGATTTGCATGAGTGCAGAGAAAAATTCTCTGAATGCAGGTGGTAACACGGACGCAAATCGTTCGCCCTGAGCAGTTTGAATCAAGCTGTTCAGGGCGTTTTTGTTTGTAAAAAAGAGAGAAAAGGAGTTTCAAACATGAAAAAAGAACTGGCAAAATCTTACCAGCCAAAAGACTTTGAAGACCGCATCTATGCGGAGTGGATGGAAAAAGGTTGTTTCCATGCGGAAGTAGATTCCAAGAAGCAGCCATACACCATTGTCATCCCACCGCCGAACATCACCGGTCAGCTGCACATGGGACACGCTTTGGATGAAACCTTGCAGGATATCTTGATTCGTTGGAAGCGGATGTCTGGTTATAGTGCATTGTGGCTGCCGGGAACAGACCATGCCTCCATTGCAACCGAAGCAAAAATTGTAGAAGCTATGCGGAAAGAGGGCATCAAGAAAGAAGACCTCGGACGGGATGGATTCTTAAAGCGTGCATGGGACTGGAAAAAGCAGTACGGCGGCAGAATCGTCGAACAGTTGAAAAAATTAGGCTCTTCCTGTGACTGGGAACGGGAACGGTTCACCATGGATGAGGGCTGCAATCAGGCAGTCAAGGAAGTATTCATTCGCTACTACGAAGAAGGCTTGATTTATCGGGGCGAACGGATCATTAACTGGTGCCCGAAGTGCCTGACTTCCATTTCCGATGCAGAAGTCGAATATGAAGACCAGGCAGGTCATTTCTGGCACTTGCGGTATCCGCTGAAAGATGGCAGCGGCTATCTGGAACTGGCAACCACCCGTCCAGAAACTCTGTTGGGCGATACCGCTGTTGCAGTCAATCCGAATGATGAACGGTATCAGCATCTGGTTGGCAAGACTTTGATTCTGCCGCTGGTACATCGGGAAATTCCGATCGTTGCAGATGACTATGTAGAAATGGACTTTGGAACAGGTGTTGTAAAGATTACCCCAGCCCACGATCCGAACGACTTTGAAGTTGGTCTGCGGCATAATCTGCCAGTTATCAACGTTATGACCGATGATGCAAAGATCACAGACGATTATCCGAAGTATGCCGGCATGGATCGTTACGAAGCACGGAAAGCCATTGTTGCCGATCTGGAGGCAGAAGGGGCATTGGTTGAAATCGAAGATTATAATCACAATGTTGGCACTTGCTACCGCTGCGGAACAACCGTAGAACCGAGAGTTTCCAAGCAGTGGTTTGTCAAGATGAAGCCATTGGCACAGCCGGCAATTGATGCGGTTCGGAACGGCAAGACAAAGTTTGTTCCGGAACGGTTCGACAAGATTTATTTCCACTGGCTCGAAAATATCAAGGACTGGTGTATTTCCCGTCAGCTTTGGTGGGGACACCGGATTCCGGCATTCTATTGCGATGACTGCGGCGAAATGGTGGTCACCAAGGAAAATGCTGCAACTTGTCCGAAGTGCGGAAAGCCAATGCGGCAAGACCCGGATACACTGGATACCTGGTTCAGCTCTGCACTCTGGCCGTTCTCCACACTGGGCTGGCCGAATCAGACTGAAGAACTGAAATATTTCTACCCGACCAACACACTGGTAACGGGCTATGATATTATTTTCTTCTGGGTTGTCCGGATGATGTTCTCCGGCTTGAAGTGCATGAACGAAGTGCCGTTTGATACGGTTTTGATTCATGGTCTGGTACGGGATGAACAGGGCAGAAAGATGTCCAAGTCCCTGGGCAACGGCATTGACCCGCTGAAAGTCATTGATGAATACGGTGCAGATGCTCTGCGGTTTATGCTGGCAACCGGTAACGCTCCGGGCAATGATATGCGGTACAGCGACGACAAGGTAAAGGCTGCCCGAAACTTTGCAAACAAGCTCTGGAATGCTTCTCGGTTTATCATGATGAATCTGCCGGAAGATTTCCAGTTCAACGGACTGCCAGAAAATCTCACCATGGAAGACCGCTGGATCGTAGACCGTTTCAACAACCTTGCAAAGGAAGTCAACGACAACCTGAACAAGTTTGAAATCGGGGTTGCCTGCTCCAAGCTGTATGATTTCATCTGGGATGTTTATTGTGACTGGTATATTGAATTGACCAAGCCGAGAATTCAGGCTGGCGGTGCAACCATGGAACAGGCACAAGCCGTTCTGGTTTGGGTCATGCGTGGTATGCTGAAGCTGCTGCATCCGTTTATGCCGTATATCACCGAAGAAATCTGGCAGGTATTGACCAACGAAGAATCCATGATTATGCTGGAATCCTATCCGGTTTATACCGAAGAACACGCTTATGCAGAAGCTGCTCAGTTTGAAAAAGTCATTGATGCGATTCGTGCCATCCGGAATTGCCGGACATCCATGAATGTTCCGCCGTCCAAGAAGGCAAGCGTTTACATCGAAACACAGGATACCGAATTGTTTGCAGCTGCTGCGGTATTCTTTGAAAAGCTGGCGTCTGCATCCAGCGTAGAAGTCGGAACATCGTTCGACTTGCAGGATGCAGCGACTGCTGTAACCGACAGTGCAAGAATCTTCATCCCGATGGCAGAGCTGGTTGACAGAGAAAAGGAACTGGCAAGACTGCAAAAAGAACAGCAGAAGGCACAGAAAGACATTGACTTCTTGCAGAAGAAGCTGAACAATCCGGGATTCCTTGCAAAAGCACCGGAACAGCTGGTTGCTGCAGAACGGGCAAAGCTGGCAAAGGCAACCGAAAAGATGGAAAAGATTTTACAGTCCATTGCTGGCTTGCAATAATCATATTTGAACCAAAATCACACCATTCCATTCGCAGCGGATATTACATCTGCTGCGAATGGTTCTTTTTTGAAAGGAGTGTTTCGGTTATGACCATATCGGAAACCATTGCCTATCTCCAGCAGTTCAGCAAGAGTGGAAAGCCTGTGAAAGACCTGTCCCGGATGCAATCGCTGTTGGATGAACTGGGCAATCCGCAGGAACAATTGCGATTCGTTCACATTGCCGGAACGAACGGGAAAGGTTCTGTTGTTGCATATGGTTCGGCAGCAGCCATTGCCGCTGGTATCCAAACGGGACAGTTTACTTCGCCCTTTGTCCGGCACTATCAAGACCGGATTCAGGTCAATGGAATAGATATTTCAGACGACCGTCTTTGTGCACTCTGTGAACAGGTAACAGCGTGTCATGTATCCAAGGCGTGTTCGCAGTTTGAAGTCACGCTAGCAATTGCCCTGCTCTATTTTGTGGAACAAAAGTGTGAACTGGTCTTTCTGGAAACCGGATTGGGCGGCTTGCTGGATGCAACCAATGTGATAAAAGAACCGTTGGTCAGCGTGATCACGTCGATTTCGTTTGACCATATGGCAATTCTGGGAAATACGCTGCCGGAAATTGCCGCCCAAAAGGCAGGCATCATCAAGGAACACTGTCCGGTTGTGGTATCGCCGGACAATCCAGCGTTGGTACGTTCCATCATGCAGGAAACTGCTGCTGAAAAGCATACAACGGTTACGATCCCAAAGATGCAGGCTTGTACAATTTTGCAGCGTTCCCTGACAGAAACGAAGTTTTCCTATCAAAATCAAGTTTACACGTTGCATATGCCGGGAAAGCATCAGATTGCCAATGCTCTTACTGCCATTGAAACACTGCACATTCTGCAACGATCTGGATTCCCGATACCGGAAACCGCCATTCAAGCAGCTTTGCCAACGGTACAGCTTCCGGCTCGGGTACAGATTTTACAGAAAGACCCACTGGTTTTGATGGATGGCGGACACAATGCCTCCGGTGTAGCCGCTCTGACAGAGGTCTTGAAAGACTATGGCAGCCATCCGATGATTGCCATTTTGGGCATGGTGAAAGGGAAAGACTATCAGACCGCCGTCAAGGAATTGTCAGAAGTGTTGGACGTTGTTTTCTGCGTGGATGATTTTTCACCACAGGCTGTTCCGGCGATAGAATTGGCAGCTTGTTTTCCGCCCACTATTTCTACGACTTGCCTGCCGCATAAAGCAGCATTTCAAGCAGCGTTGGAGCAGGCAAAGCAGAATCACGGCTGTGTTGTCATCAGCGGTTCGCTGTATTTGTCCAGTGCGTTTCTGGAACAAGACAGCATTCAACTTTGACAGACATCAAACTGTGTTTGAATCTGTTTGGTTGCTCCAACTGGCGAATAGTTCCAAGTGGAAAGATGGGGCTCTTGTACAAAATAAGAGAGCGAATCCGGAGATTCTGTATCGGGGAACGCATCAATCAGCACCAGTTTGATTTTCATTTTTTCTGGAATGATGGCTTTGATGTAAACGCTGGCACGCTGTTTCGGCGAGATATGTTCTTTTGGCTCTGCCAGTCCGGCGAGATTTGGCGTTAGTTCCACAAAAACACCATAAGATTCCACGGAACGAACGATGCCGGAAACGGTTTCTCCCACCGCAAACTTTGCAGCGTTTTCCATCCATGTTCCAAGCAATTCTTTGTGAGATAAGCCAATCCGAAAATCAGAAACGCTGGTGACAACTGCCTGAATCGTCTGTCCCAGTGTGAAGCGGTCAGCTGGGTGCGAGATTCGGGAAACAGAAATGCAGTCAATGGGAATCATCGACGGAATCCCACAGCCAATGTCTACAAAGCATCCGAATTTCTCCATGTGGGTCACACGGGCTGGCAGGACATCACCAGGCGTGCAGTGCGATAAAAATTCCTGCCAACATTGCAGCTGTGCTTGTCGGCGAGAGAGAATCGCAAGCGGAACGCCGTCTGCATCGGTCGTCAGTTCCTGCACTTGAAAACAGACGGGTTTTCCAGCCTTTGCAATCAGTGCAATTTCTCTGGTTGTTCCCTCTGCAATGCCAATTGCCCCTTCTTCCCGTGGAATAATGCCCCGCATATGCGGCAACTCTACGATGAGATTGTGTGCCGCATCGCAGACGATGGCACGGGCTTCTAAAATTTGTTTTCGGTGCATGGCAGCCTGTAACGCTGCAACACTTTGTAGAGCGGTTTGATTTTCCATGGTATGCAGCCGCATGCCCTCTGGTAAGTATGTTGTCATTTTGACCTCCCATTGTTTTTTCTGCCAAGCAGGTTGTTTTTTTACAGTTTATGATGAGCGGTTTTTGTTTATGCACAAGGGAACAGGACAGAAGAAACATCCCCCAGCATCTGGGGGATTCTGTTTCCTCTTATTATAATCAAAAGAGCATCTTTTTGCAAGCCTGATTGCTGTCAGCTGGTTTCTTACGACAAAAATAGCGGATTCCCGTTAGAATCCGCTATTTTGTCAGGCATCCCAGTTCTGCATTTGGCTGCCGCCCAGTGCCGTCAAGATACTGTGAGCAGTTGGATAGGCTTCTGCGGGACAGGAAATGCGGAGGTCAGCCGTTTGGTTGCGTTCCGGCTCTAAAATTTCCTCTTCATTCAGCTGCCGTTCGATTCTGCCGGTGATATTGTGAGCAGAAACAGCAGCCGTCGTGTAGATTGAAAAATACGTCTGCGGAATGCTGCCGATGGCAATGCTGTTCGGGTTTCGAGGGGTAACAGAAACCTGTACCAGGTGTGGAATGTGTTGCTGCAAATAGGAAGCGGCATATTC
>CABQIF010000074.1 GCA_902464115.1 uncultured Ruminococcus sp.
ATGATAACATTTTTGACATCCATGCCATATTCAATCTGAACGCCATGGGTTTCCAAGTATTTCACCAGAGGTAAAATCATGCTTTCATACTGGTTGTACTTTGTGAAACGGAGGGCACTGAAATCCGGCAAGCCGTCAATATGGTGCACATATCGGCACAAGTACCGTTTCATTTCCAGAGCACTCGACCAACGCTGAAAAGCAAACATGGTCTGCCAATACAGCCAGAAGTTTGTTTTCCAGAAAGAATCTGGCAGAACATCGGAAATTTTCTTGTTCTCCAAATCCTTTTCTGGTGTTAGAAACAGCTTGGATAATGCCAGTGCGGATTCTTTGTCAAGCGTGAATTTTTTGTCTGTATGGGCATCTTTGCCACAATTGACCGTTGCACGACACAGGGAATAGTTCGGGTCATGCTTATTGAGCCAGTAGTACTCATCTAACACGGAGATTCCCGGTGTTTCGATGGATGGCACATCACGGAATGTGTCCCACATCACTTCAAAGTGATTGTCCATTTCCCGACCGCCACGCATGAAGAAACCCTTTGTGATGTCTTTTCTGCCATCGCAACTGCCGCCGGCAAGCTCCAATTTTTCAAACAGGTGAATGTGTTCGCCTTTCATCTGTCCATCTCGAACCAGATAAAAAGCTGCGGTCAGCCCTGCCAACCCTGTTCCAATGATATAGGCTGATTTCTTGTCCACATCCTTCGGCTTTTCAGGATGGGCAAACGATTCATAAGTTCCTGCGGAATAGTACATACGGAAACCTCCTTGTAAGTTTTTTGATACTCTTATTATACCCGATTTTTTTAAATGTTACAATAGGCAAAAAAAGCCCTGTGATAAAAATTTTATCACAGGGTGGGAAATTGTAAAGATTTTTATCAAATAGAGAAATTTGATAAAATTAAATGCGGAATCGTTCGATTGCTGCGGTAATCGAACCATGCAGCAATTTTGCAAGACGGTCTACTAGTTCTTTTGGTTCTTCTCGCATCTCATTTTTAATCCAGTCTAACATGATGCCGATAAAAATATAAGAATAGACTTTTGCAATGAATTGTGTATCCTCTTCTCGTAATGTCATACCAACTGATTCTTCTTGAATGACATCCAATAATAACTGGTCAACCAAGGGCTGTAAATATTTTTCGACCTGCTCTCGATGAACACAACGGTAAACATTTAAGATAAATGGTCTGTTTTCCTGTACGGCTTCAAAAATTTGCAGCAGTCCTTGCTGCCAAGTATCATAGGTTTTCTTTTGGTCTAAAGCACGTTTTGCATCTTCTAAACAAACCCATTCCACAAGGTCATAGATATCTTTAAAATGATAATAGAATGTCATGCGATTCATACCACAGTCGGCGGTAATATCGGAAATCGTGATTTTTGTCAGTGGCTTTTTTAACAGTAAATTTTTCAGTGATTGTTCTAAGGCTCGTTTTGTAATATTCGACATGGCAACCTCTTTCTGTCAATTTTGGTAGTGAATTTGTTCTCCGGTTATCATTGGATAACGAATGAGAAAATCGCTGTCCAATGGTTCATTGTGCAGATGCACCGCAGAAATCTGATGGTTCTGGTAGGTAGTATAATAGAAAATTCCATTTTCTGCATTGTAGCAGTCTGTATAGATGGTGATCTCATATTGTCCGTTTCCAACATCACAGCAGCCTCGTTGCTGTTCCACTGCACCAAGAATGTGAAAAAACTGGCTGACACTTTCCTGTTCAGAAGTATCAGAAACAGAATTTGCTCTGACAAATGCAGCACGAATAAAACGAGACTGCGAAGAAAGGTCGCCCGGAAGACCCAGTGCACCCATGCCACGGCTATATGGCTGTAAAGAAAGGGTGCTTGAAAAATGATTTTGTGGCTGTTTGGGAGATAACTGCATGAAATCATTTAATCGGAATAACTGCTCCGGAAATGGTGGATTGTTGGTTAAAACGCCAACTGGATTTTCATAGATTTTGATACCATCCGCAACAGCTTCTACAGTGATGGTTTGGTTCTTGTCTGCAATCATCCAATGCAGTTGCCCGACTGGCATTTGTTCACAGAACGGCGTATCTGTAATGCGAATGCTGGCGATTCGTTCTTTTGCTTCAGCAGTTGTCGCACAGGTGCTGAGAATCCACGGAATGAATTCATATTGTGCAACTTCATTTTCTCCAGTTGTGCTTTTTACATAGTGTGCATTACCAACAAAATTTAACCCTGCCATGCAAAGCCCTTTTTCATTGATGGCATCATAAAAAAGCGGATACTGATTTGCAACGTGTGCAATCCCCATGATTGCATAGTGTTGTGTAATCGTTTCCATATGCAGAAAAGGAAGTGAAAATTTTCGAGGTAAAATTACAATTTCTTCTCCATAGGAACTTTCATAGTCCAGTGTTCTGCCAAAATAGAACTGGTTTGTCTGATAAGTGACAGCGGTACACATAATAATCCTCCTAATATAAAAAATCCGACGAGAGTAGAACTCGTGTCCGAACATTGAAAATAATCCAATTTTACGCAACTTTTTTCTTTACTACGACAAATATCACGACATAAATCCGGATTTATTTTTCGTCTATTTTCAGCCGCTTCCGCAGCACCTCGATATCATTATGTACATAAATGTTAGAAGTAACCGTAATGTCTGAATGTCCGAGCACTTTTTGAATGGTATAAATATCCACATCATTTTCTCGCAGCAATGTCCCGAACGTGTGCCGTAATTCGTGTGGCGTTAAAATTGGCAGACCTGTTTCTTTTTGCATCCTTTTCATGAAATCGGAAAAATGGTCTGCATAAGTATGCGGTTTCATAGGTTCGTCTGGACGCTTCCCAGCAATCACATAAAATCCGATTCGTTCTATTTTTTCAAGAATTGTAACGACAAAATCAGAAATCGGAATATCACGGATGGACATTTTTGTTTTTGGCTTGTCAATGAGGATACCGCCTTTTGTTTGCGTCACCGCTCGTTGTATATGAAGCAATTTCTTTTCAAGATCCAAATCGCTCCACTGCAACCCTAATAATTCAGAACGCCGTAAGCCCGTATGCATCAATAGAACAATATCATATCTTCCATGTTTCATGGCATATTGTTCCGCTATTTTTGCCTGCTCAGCTGTGTATACATGACGTTCCTGCTTTGGTTTGGATGTGATTTTTATGTTCTTCACAGGATTTTTAAAACAGAGGTCGTTGTCAATTGCCGCATGGAAAATAGCACTTAAAATCATCTTGTGTTTGTCCAATACCGATGCAGACAAGGCTGCTCCAGTTTCTGCATTTTGTATCGTATTAAAATATCGCTGCACATCAATTTGCCGAATCATTTGCAGACGCATTGCTCCAAAGAACGGAATCAAATACTTTTCTACATTGACCTGATAGGTATAATAATAAGTCTGGTCTTTTACTTTTCCTTTTTTGTAGGTTTCCAGCCATTCCCTTGCCCATGCAGAAAACAAAGTTCGATTCTTTTGCAAGCAAATTCCAGTCTGTTCCTGTAATTCCTGCTGGGCTTTGTATTGCTCTGCTTTTCGTCGGGCATCTTCTTTGCTCTTCGTACTATAAAAGCTTTTTCGGATGGGTGTTCCGTCATCGGCTGTTCCGACCGTTGCTTTAATTTCATAGCAGCCATCTTTTCGATTCGGTTTTTCTTTTTTTGGTCTACCCATACTCCCACGCTGCTTTCTCGGCTGAATTCTATTTCTATTGTAGCATGTTCCAGTCCAAAAGTCAACTATAAAAAAATCCGCCTTATATAGACGGATTTTAAGAATGGACTTCTAATATTTGTTTGCCGTTTTCTTTGGCAAGTAAAATGAGTTCCTGATTTTTTTGATTCATTGTTCCAAATTGCTTGCAGCACAAAATTACCCGCTCACAATGTTGTAATAACAAACTTGCTCTTTGAAAAGCAGCTTCTCCAATGGGTTCAAAGGCTTTTTCTATAACAACTTCTGTGGCAAGAGCTTTTGCAACCGGATAATCCAAATCATTTTCATGCAAAACGCCTGCATAAAACGAAATGTTTTTCCGTTGTAACTGCCGATAAACAGCATTTCCCGTTCCACCACCACCAATGACAAAAGTCTGTGTGGTTCCAGTCGGAGCAGGCAGTTCCATTGTTCCATAAAGACTTTCATAGCTGCCACAAGTAATCCCATAAAGATTGGTGATGTAAGCATTTGTAAAAATCTCATCTGGTGTTCCGATTCGGTCTACCATATGATTGCGAATGCAGAGTACTACATCTGAAATTCGCTGTGCCAAGTCTAATTCATGCAGGGAGAGAATCACAGCAATTTGCTTTTCTCGAACCAAGTCTTTTAAGATTGTTAGAAATTCTAACTTGTAACGAACATCTAAAAAAGAGGTCGGTTCATCTAAAATCAAAATTTCCGCCTCTTGACAAATTGCTTTCGCCAAAAGAATGCGTTGTCGTTGACCATCGCTGATTTTTCGGAAGTCTTTTTGTGCAAGTTCTTCTCCATGTACCAATCGCAATGCTTCCGCTACTTTCTCATGGTCTCGTTCGGAGAGAATGCCCAGCTGCCCCGTATAGGGGTATCTTCCTGCCTCTACAACATCGATACAGCGTAAAAATTCTGTCTGAAAAGAATGCGTCATTAGAATGGACATGGATTTTGCAAGATTGCGATGGGAGATTGCAGAAAGTTCCTGCTCTCCAACAAAAATTGTTCCGGCAATCGGTTCTAATTGTCGAGCAATGCTTTTTAAGATGGTCGATTTTCCAACGCCATTTGCTCCAATGAGCGTGAGAATTTGCCCAGCCTGAACGGAAAATGTAATGTCCGGAATCAATGCTTTTTTTCGATATCCAACTGTTAATTGTTCTGTATGCAGAAGAATTGGTTTCATGGCAGTGCTCCTCCTATCGCTTCTCTCGATGCAGCATCATCCAAATGACAATGGGTGCACCAAATACAGCTGTTACCGTGCTGATACTCAATTCTGTTGGAGAAAAAACCGTTCTTGCAATCCAGTCGCAGAGCAAACAAAATGCTCCTCCGCCAAAAAAACAAGCTGGGATCAACCAGAGAGGTTTTGCAGTTCGGAGCAGGTTCTTCATCAGATGTGGAACAGCAATTCCAACGAAAGAAATTGGCCCAGCGAATGCCGTAACACACGCAGAAAGCAAACTGGATAATAGAATCAATGAAACCCGAAACAAACGAATCGGAACGCCCAGGTTTTGTGCATAGGCTTCTCCCAACTGATATGCTCCCATTGGTTTTGACAGAAAAACCGTCCCAATCAATACTGGAAACACGACCATGCTCATGGCACGGAGGTCTTGCCAGCTGGAACTTGCAAAGCTGCCCATAGACCAATTGTGCAGATTGACAATGTTGGAATCATCTGCAAAGGTAACAACAAAATCGGTAATTGCAGAACAAATATAGCCAATCATGACCCCACAAATAATCAGAATCGACATTCGATGAACTTTCCCAGAAATCAACAGGATAAACCCCATAGAGAGCATAGACCCAAAAAAGGCAACGCCAATCAATGCCATTGCAGAAAGCAATCTCCCCTGCCCCAAGAAAAAAATCATTGCCAAGGCAACGGTTAACTTTGCACCGGACGAAATACCCAAGATATACGGCCCTGCGATCGGATTAGAAAAAAATGTTTGCAGCAGGAAGCCAGAAACAGAAAGTGCTCCGCCTAAAATAATCGCCGTTAAACTACGGGGCATGCGGATTTCCCATAGGATTTTCCAAGCAGTTGTATTTTGTTCTGGATGCATCAACACTGAACCAATTTCAGAGAGAGAAAACGGAACACTCCCTGTGCAAAGTGTTCCAACAAATAAAGCAAGCAACACAACAAACAAGAGCAGATAACAAATCCAATATCGAATGGTGGAATGCGATTTCATGATTTTTCACCCTTTCCATTAAGAGATGCGATGTAAGTAGGTCAGCTGGTCTTTTTCATCTGCTGCACCCGTTACAATCTCATGAAAATCTGCAATCATATCTGCTGCACCCGTCGTTTGCTGAAACAAGTTTTGTTTGGTACACCAAACGTGCTGTTCTTTGACTGCTTTCATGTCTGCCAAAAGTGGACTTTTTTGCAAAAACTGCTCCATGTTCGGAATATCCCCATCAATGGTACTATTATAAATGAGATAATCTGCATCCTTTGCCGCTGCATAAAAAGTTTCCATCTGAATATTCATGGTAGACAAGGCGTTTTCTTCTACATTTAAATCCTCTGCGGAAAACAAATAATTTCCGCCTGCCAGTTCGATCATCTTAGAAGTATAGTCGCCAGGCTTCCGAATATTGACAGAACCATTTGTTGTGATATAGAAAAATGCAACCGTCTTTCCCGTATTTTTTTCTGTTAAAATAGAGTCCAGTTTTTCGGACTGTGCTGTAAAATAATCGTCTGCTTCTGTTTCTCGGTTCATCAGTAACCCGTATAGTTTCATCCACTCCATTCTTCCAAGCGGATGGGATTCATAGCTGGAACGCTCTACCAAAACAGGAATTCCAAGTGCTTCCAGCTTTTCTTGAATCTCCGGACTGTGATAAATCATGGTTGACTCAATCGCAAGATTGCAGCCCTCCGATAAAATCGTTTCATAATCTGGAGCACTATATTTTCCAACATACAGCATCGTTCCCTGTTCAAGTGCTTCTTGAATATGCGGAAGACTCCAGTTTTTTTCTGTTGTGCTGGTCATTCGCACCTGCTCCAAAGCACCGATTCCATCAAACAAATCCATTACAGAACTGGCTGCAACATAGAGATTTTGAAAGGGCTGCTGTAACACTGTAATGTTCGTATCCAGTCCCACTGGAACGGTTTCTCCCTCTGGAACAAGTAAATATTGCTGATCATCTGCAATGGTAATCAATGCATAGGGGTCGTAGTAGTCCACGGAAAATTCTGTTGCATATTGCAATGTCATATGTCCGGTGCAGGATTGTTCTGACCAAACCTCTGTTTGTTCGGAAGATGTTGAACCGCATGCAGTGAGCAGTCCCATGCAGAGCAGGCTGCTCACACCAAGGAAATACCACTTCATTCCTGTTTCTCCAAGGTGGTAGAATCAAAAAACAGGGTATAATCAATTTCATGCGGTGTGCTCATTGCAGTGGTATCCGCAGATACAGGCATTGCATAGTCAAACCCCAAGACAGGAATTTCAAATGTAGAATTTCCTTCTGTCTGTGTTGGATTGTATTGCACCTCGTCAACCTTCATATAGTCGTAGTTGGAACTGCTCCAAATGATTTCTGCTGAGGCAGTGCCGTCTTTTACTGTAATTGTGGTTGGAGATGTAACGCTGGCTCTTCCAGAACCACCCTCTAACTGGACAGAGCAAGTGTAAGTGCCATCTTCCAGCTGCAAGCTTTCTACGGTTGTATAAGCATCATCGGAACGGGCATCCATTGGCAGAGAGTCTGCCCGAAATACCAACGTCCGGTCATACCAGATTTCTTTCTTCTTGCTGAATGCCGCACAGGCAATTCCAGAATCCAACGCTTCTACCGGAACTGTAAAGGTATGCGTGCCATCTGCATTTTCTGTAAATGGAATATAGTCGGATTCATCTGCCTTTTCCGCATCTTCACTGCTGCCCATATATAAATAGAGGTATCCTGTACCACCCATAGTCATATCCGCAGTCATCGTTCCATCTTTTACAGTCAGCTGACAGGCAGTAATTCGGAACATCGTAGAGCTGGAATCAACTGTAATCTCATAGGTGCCATCTTTGATGTCACTGCCAAAAATCGGCTGCATGCCATCTTGTACCACCTGTACAGTTTCTGCTGTTTCAATCGTTTCCGCAGTTGTAGCTGCTTCTGTGCTGGCAGTACTGGATTCGGTTGTATCTCCGCAGCCGGAGCAGGCAATCAGTAAAAAGCAAGATGCCAAGAGTGTTGAAAAAATTCGTTTTTTCATAAAAGTTCCTTTCACAAAAAAGCGGCCGGTAAAATCCGAACCGCTTTCTATTATTTTATCCGATGAACAAAATCAACAAGAGGGGGAATTAGTCCTTTGCCAAAGAGTCAATGGCTGCCTGTGCGTGTTCTACATAAATCTGACGAATGGCTTCGTTTTCGCCCAGACCACGAACCAAACATTCTACCTGATAACCAGCATCTTCAAAGGTCTTCTTCCAAGAACCATCTTCATCGCCAGCCATGTCATTATTTGCATGGTCACCAGCAACCACCATCAGTGGTTCGAGTACAACCCGTTCATAATCGCCAGCCTGTACCTTTGCCAGAACATCTTCCAAAGACGGTGTTGCTTCTACTGTTCCAACGAAATAATTTGCATAACCATCTTTGGTCAGCAGATCCTGCATCTTCTGATAAACTTCATTGGAATCAGCTTCTGTACCATGACCCATAAAGCAAATGGCAGTCTTTCCATCATCATAATCGGCTGTCCATTCGGTAATTGCCTTTTCTACCTTTGCAAAGTCGTCATCACTGCTCAGCAGCGGTTCGCCAAATACAACCTGATCGAATGCATCCGCATAGTTGCCAACTTCTTCTACCAGTTCATCATATTCCAGACCATGCATCAGGTGTGTCGGCTGTACGACCAATGTCTTTACGCCATTATCGACTGCACGATTCATTGCTGTATCTACGTCATCAATCAGAATATTATCCCGCTTGTTGACATGGTCAATGATAATGTTGGAAGTAAAGCCACGGCGAACAGAAAAATCTGGGAAAGCACTTTCCAAATCATTTTCAATTGCACCAACAGTCAGACGGCGGCTGTCATTGTAGCTGGTACCAAAGCTCAGTACCAACAGTTCCTGTTCTCCGATTTCATCCTGATTGCGGATGTTATCCAAGGATGCATCACCGGTATCATAATTTTCTTCTTCGTCCACAGTTTCCTCCTGAGAAGTTTCTTCAGCAGCTTCTGTCGTTTCTGTTGTTTCGTCTGCAACAGTTGTTTCAGCAGCAGTCGTTGTTTCTGCTGTAGAGCTGCTGGAACTGTCATTGCTACTGGAGCATCCAGACAACATTGCAGCGGTCATTGCCAAAGAAAGCATAAAAATAGTTACTTTTTTCATCATATATTCTCCTTCTAAATAATCAAGGAAAATCAGGAAAACAAAACAGAGGAAATAAAAAAGCTTTCTGCCCAAAAATAAGCCGAAAGCATACCGAAACAAACACCATTCAAAAGTGTTTCTGTACGATCAATGCCTCGTGATCTGGAATCTTGATTCCTGTACAAAAAACGGCAGGTTTCCTGACTCAAGGCTCAACATGATTCCGTCGTCTTCCCATCGTTCGACAGTGACATCTATTACGGAACACTCCCCTATTACAGTGACGAGATCGTACCAGAATTGCACTGGTTTCCCTTTTACCTTTTTGTATTTTGCAAACGCAAAACCAAAAGCACCGTTTTCTTAGCGTTATTCTTTTTATTCATGCATGAACTGTTTTCATTATAGCATATGAGATATGAAATTGCAACTGTTTTTCAGAAAACATAAGGATTTTGTACGATTTATCCGCCTTTTTTGAAAAAGCAATTTGTTTTTTGGCATTTGTGTATATTAACATTCATCGTCAACAGGCGGATAACTATCAGGCAGTTCTACTCCCATTTTGAGGGCTTTATTTTATTGTATTCTGCATATGGTTATCCCAATTTCTTTGTCATTTTACCATAATACATGAAAGCTTAGTCCATATTCATTTCATACAGCAAATCGCTTGGGATTTTATCTTTTACATCATCCACCTGATTGATTTCATCAATTAAGAAGTTGATATTGATTCCATCGTAGCCTTCACTGTAAGTAAAGTTTGCTTCTATTTCTTTGATCTTTTTTCTTTTGTAGGTGAAATTTGCATCTGCCTGCATGCTTGCACCATCAATAGAAAACTGATAGTTTAATCCGGTAAGCATTTTTCTTTTTGTACGCCATTCAAAATCTCCCAAATTATCCAGCTCATACAAATCTTCATAATCGATATTGTTTAGTTCCCCTCGAATTTCATCCAGCCAATTTCCTCTTAATGCGGTTCCTGCTTCTTCTTCAAAAATATCCAGAAGAATATTAGAAGCATTGATCAGAGAAGTTCCATTTGGAGAAATTCGATAAATATGTTCCCCAGATTCTTTGCTATTTTCAATCTGCAATGCATTTTCCAAATCCTTTTGTGTGCTACGTTTGCTAAGCCGCTTTAAGAGATTTTGATAGACATCATCCACTTCGTCGATGTCAATATAGTCGTTCAGTTCATCATCTAATCCCATGTCTTCTAAGTATGTTTGTATATTGAAATCCTCGATATCTGTTTCTTCATAATTATCCCACATTTCACGAATCAAATCGCTATCAATGGATTCTCCATAACAATCACCATCATAAATGGCAGAATAACCGCCTGCATCGCCTTCAATACAAACTGCAAACGCAGCACTTTCACCGATTGCTTCCATTGTACCATACAGATAGAATTGTTCTTTTTTCTGATTGATTTCAAGATCTGCATCGATGTTTAAAGAAGAATCTTCCGCATATCCAGAGGCAGACACATGAAAACTCTTTACATTTTTTGCAGATTCTGCAAAATTTGACAATCCAAGTGCCAATGATGGAATCGGTTTGGTGGCGAATGCATTTACAGCCATTGTAGTTGCAACTGCACCAGCAATAACAATTGCTCCAACTGCAATTACAACTGGTTTCCAATTCTTTTTCTTCGCTGCAACAGCTCCACTTGTTATCGTATTGACAGAAACACCATTTTTATTTTTCACATATGGATTTCCAGTTGGTGCTGTACCGAACGGTACTTGTGGGGGCTGCGTTCTCCTTGTTTCAACATTCTGCTGCGGTGTTCTTGCACTGGAAGAAACCGGTGTTCCACACTTTGGACAGAACTTCCCAGTATCGGAAATAGATGCTCCACATTTTCTACAAAACATAATTGTTCCTCCTAATCATAACCCAAAAACCCAATTTCTATTTTTTATAGAAAGATTCTACCTTATTATACCACAATTCAATGGAAATTGCAACTGTTTTTTTGACAAAAAAAACGAAAAAATGGATCTGAATGATAGAATATCCAAATCCATTTTTTTATTTACA
>CABQIF010000075.1 GCA_902464115.1 uncultured Ruminococcus sp.
GCCTTGGGAATCGCAATTGCCCCTGAAACCTTGTCCCTCATTACAACCTTCTGGTTTTAAAGGCAATTGCGATTCTATTTCGATTTTTCTTAGATTTCCGTTGCGTTTCATCAAAACCTTCGTTAAGGAGGGCAGCTTGCCCTCCTTAACAAACCACCTCGCCGAGCTGAGCCAGCTCGACCGCAGTTCGCCTGTGGCGTGAAAAAAATTGCGTTATTCTACAACAATAATCTGGTCGTTTCTTCTCGGTTTCTTTTCTGGCTGTTCGCCCTTTGCATAGCCCAAAATGCAACATCCAACGCCGATTTCATCATCAGAAACGCCCCATTTTTGCAGCAATGCTCTGCCCTCTGGCAATTCACTCATTTCCTTTGCCCGATGAATCCAGCAAGCACCCAATCCCAATGCGTGTGCTTCCAACAGCATATTGCCAATCGCCAGGCTGCCATCTTCTACATAAGTATGCACATTCCGGTCAGCCAACACCCAAATAACAACTGGTGCTCCATAAAATGGGTCGTTGGTCGTGCCCATAATCTCAGCGTTCATCTTGGAAAGTTCGTCCCGAATCTCCCGATTCTTGACAACGACAAATCTCGTTGCCATCCGACCTCTGCCATTCGCAGCATACTGTCCAGCCTTCAACACTTTCTCAATATCCGCATCGGATACCATCTGGTCGGTATAACTCCGAACGCTCTTTCTGCTCATCATTGCTTCTAACATCGTCTGTTCCATGGTATTTGTCCTCCTATTTTTTCTAATCAATCAACAACACCGCACAAAAATATGCGGTGTTGCGTGTATCAAAATTCAATTACAGCCCGTTACTGTTCCCACTTGTTGCACAGCTGGGTCAACTGATCTGCCATCTTTGCCAATTCTTTATTAGAATAGCCCCGTGCATTCTGAATATAAGCAGTGACACGATCCAATGCAATTTGCAGGCGGTCGTAGGTTGCAGATGCCTTTGCAGACTTCGGCTTTTCCAGATAAACCGGCTCTGCTTCATGCAAGAACTGCCCACTTGCCACATCAAATTCTGTTCCGCTATATGGTGCATAGGCGGAAATGCCTTGCTCATTCAGCAATGCGGTGAATGTATCCGCAGCGGTTGTTTCTCCGTGAATGACAAAGACTTTCTTCACCTGCTGCACGTGCTGAATCCAAAGTTCCAGCCCTTTCTGGTCAGCATGGCCACTCATACCCTGCAACTGCCGAATCTGTGCGGCAACTTTTACCGATTCGCCAAACAGTGTCACATAGTTTGCACCCTCCAGCAATCGCCGTCCCAATGTGCCAACAGCTTGATAACCGACAAACAAAATCGTATTTTCCGGCTTCCAGAGGTTGTGTTTCAAGTGATGTTTGATTCGCCCAGCTTCACACATACCGCTCGCAGAAATCACGATTTTGCTGCGGGTATCGGCATTGATTGCCATGGAGGCTTCACTGGTGACCGCTGTCCGCAACCCAGATACCCCGATGGGATTTTCTCCACGCTGTACATAGGCAAGGGCTTCTTCGTCAAAGCAGCTTTCCTTGTTTCGCTGAAAGATTTCTGTTGCTTCAATGGCAAGCGGACTATCCACATAAATCGGAACATCCTGATATTTTCCAAGCAAATTCTGGTCTTTGATTTGTTTCAGAAAATACAGCAGTTCCTGCGTTCTGCCCACGGCAAACGATGTAATAATGACGCTTCCGCTCCGCTGGAAGGTTTCCAGCAAAATTTGCACGAAATCCTGAATATAATTCTTTGGCTTTTCATGCAGGCGATTGCCATAGGTGGATTCCATGATGACATAATCCGCAGTATCGGCATACTGTGGGTCACGAATCAAGGGCTGATGGAAGTTCCCAATATCGCCGGAGAACAGCAGCTTTTTGCTGATGCCGTTTTCCTCCAGCCAGATTTCAATACTGGACGAGCCGAGCAAATGCCCCGCATCCAAAAACCGGATTGTAATGCCATCTGCAATAGAAATTTTCTCTCCATAAGGATGCGGAACGAAATGTTCCAGCGACCCTAACGCTTCCTGCATGGTGTAAAGCGGTGTATAGATATCGCCACCGCTGCGTTTTGCCTTTCGATTTCGCCACTCTGCTTCAAATTCTTGAATGTGGGCACTATCTCGCAGCATAATCTGGCAAAGCGAAACTGTTGCCTGTGTGGCATGAATTTCACCACGGAATCCGCCTGCATACAACAGCGGCAGCAAGCCAGAGTGGTCAATGTGGGCATGGGTCAAGAATACATAGTCAATTTCCGATGGAGCACAGGGAACACGGATGTTCTCATAGACATCTCTTCCCTGCTCCATGCCATAGTCAATCAAGATGCGTTTTCCACACACTTCCAGATAGGTACAGCTGCCAGTGACTTCATGGGTCGCACCAATAAACAACAGTTTCATATCGCTTCACACCTTTCTTTCCGTCAATTTTGAAAAATATAGATTTTTATGCTTCTTTCTTCGTATACAGCAGGTACTTTCTGGCGAAGAAATTCCAGAAGAATGCAACTGCTGTGGAAACTACCTTACTCAAAATCTGATACAAACTTGTCACATCTGCCAGCGCCCAAGCAAATCCCTTTGTAATGCCGATGGTCAGCAGCAATCCCACAATGCCAATCGCCGCAAACGAGAGAAACTCTAAAAAGCGATTCTGCATTTTGGACTGCTTGAAAATCCAGAATGTGCTGAGAAAATAATTGACCAGCAATCCGGCAACGAATGACAAGGCATTGCAGAGGGCTGCATAGCCAGAGCCGGAAAAGACCAGATAAAACAGCAGCGAGGACAACGCCCAGTCTACCACCGTTGCAAAACCGCCGACAAAACAATACCGGAAAAATTGGATAAACGTATTTTCTGTATCACCGGAAAATAACTTTTTGAATTGATGCTGCTTTAAAATCTGCTTGACTTCTGTCAGATGTTCTGTTTTCATGTTAAAAAAATTCCCTTCTCTTTGAAATGCTTTGTTGTAAAATCAATCTTATAATTCATGAGATGGCAAATCGGCAATTTCACTCACGACAAATCGCATTAAAATAGTTGCATCGTTGTCATCTAAAACATTATCATCATAGCAATCTGCACATTTTGAGGCAGTGTCTGACAAGGTAACCATTCCAGCCAGTGACTTATTCAAGAAAATTGCATCCAGCAAATCGACAACGCCATCCTGATTGACATCTCCATAATAAACCGCATTTTCTCCTGTAGTAGTTGTTGTAACCGCAGTTGTTTGCGATTCTGATGTTGTTGTTTCTGCAGAAGTCGTGGTGGATTCTGTTGCAACATCTGTTGTCGCACTCATTGCAGTTGTAGTGGTTGTGGTAGTTGTGGTTGTCGTTGTGGTCGTTGTTTCTGCTGGTTTTGGTGTGCTGCCGTTCGGCTCTGTACCACCAACCAGTTCTCCGCCGGCATATACACAAATATAATCGCTCTTTACTTCATTGCCATCGCCAAACATTTCCGAATCGGTCAGAACCGGTAAGCCCTGATAGCTCCAGTCATTGGAAGCATCCCACTGGTCGCCATAATATAAGCCAACGGAACATTGATATTTCTTGTTGGAATTTGCAATGGTATAGCCATCCCATGCCACTTCAAAATAATAGATGTTCGGGTCATACGATGCATCGTACTGGAATGGTCCAGAAATGACACCGTCTGCCGGTGCAGCTTCGGTTGCCGCCTGATCGTATAATTCCTTTGCCTCTACCAAATTCGGGCTGGTCATTTCCTTGGTATTAAAGAAATAGCGAACGGTAACATCTGTTCTCGGCGTAATGGAATCGGTCATGACTTTCATAGAAATCTTTGTTGTTCCTGCTCCGCCTGCACACGGATTATCAACGGCAAATGCCTCTACCCAGTAATTATTGCCGCCGCCTTCTTCACCGCTGCTTTCTTCCTTTGGTGGGAAATCCGGTGTTACCTGCATGGAATCGTCGCCAAAATACGCATACAGTCCGGCACTTGCACCGACAAACGCAGCGTTATAGTCAATGGTTACTTCGTTATAAATCCAGTCTGCGGTAACATCATTGTGCTTGTCGGAGGCATCCGGCCCACCAACCAATGCACCATACAAAACATGCCGCTGTTCTCTGGTATCTTCTGCTCTGGTCAAGCCGGAGGCTGCACGGTGATGCGGATACTTTGCAGCATTTTCGCTATATCCGACAATATAAGCCCGATTCATCGGGTTGTTGCCCATCAGATATTGCATCTGTTCTTTTGCCCATTCGCTGTATTCGGACGGTTTTCCATTGTTGTTGTACTTGTCATAAACCAATGCACACAGCTGTGCAGCGGTATTATATCGTGCAGAGCCCCAGGTATTCAGCCAGAAATAGCCAGCTGGTGTAATTGTTCCGACCCCGCCTGTCATATAAGTGGTAATTGCCTTTGCAACGGATGCCCAGCAATCCATTTCTTCATATGGCGATTTTCCAGCAGCTTCCTTGTACTTTTCAATAAACTGCGGATAAACGTGCTCGCCTTCCTTGGCAGGCTTGTCCTCTGAAATTTCGCCTAAGATACACTGCACGCCGTTCCACATATCATTCCAGCAATACACATAGCACGGTGCTGCATAGTAATCATAGTACGGGTAAATTTCCTGCAAATAGCTTTCATCGCCGGTAATTTTAAACAGCCATGCTGCTGCCCAGCAGTAATCATCTTCCCACTTGGAAGATACATAATAGGATTTCGGGCCATCCGAATTGTCACTCAGCTGCTTTTCATGGCTCTTTGCGAACTGGAACAATGCTTTCGCATAGTCTAAAGACTGTGCTGCATAGTCCGGATCGGTATCCTTAAAGTTCAAATAGTTGATTGCCAGCGAAGCAGCTGCTGAGGCAACATAATCGGTTTGCGGTTTGTCGCCTGTCAGGAAAAAGGCAGGTCTTGCCATGGTATCTACTTCCGGAGAGTTCCAATAAGCGTGGTCAATATCGCCATCACCCACCTGATAACAATGTGCAACGACTTCGCCATTTTCATCTCGGAACGTGCACTTCATCAGATAATCGTTAAAATACCGCAAGATTGTTTCAATATGGTCATCCTGTCCTGTCTTTTTGTAGGAATCCCGAAATTCATAATAGCCCCAGCCCAAGGTAGAAGCGGCATAGTTTTCCGGCATACCAAACTTTACATGGTCGCCAGCGTCATGAAATCCGCCGGAAACATCTACATAACCATCACCATCCGGATCAAGAATGTCCCGATACTGGTCAATGAACGATTGTGACAAGTTCGTGCCGACCTTATCTTCTCCCATTGGCTGTAAAGGCACTTGTGCGTCATAGGTGTGACAGTTGCCACGCCACTGATAGCGGTTATTTTCGGCAACTTCTGTTCCGCACATATTGCCATCATAGAAATAAATGGAATACTGCAATGCTTTCGCATAATTATATTCCACATCGTCCGCAGCAGATGCCTGCAATCCAGATGGAACGCTGACCGCTGTCTGCAACAACACTGCTCCCAGCAATCCTGCAAGCAGACGTTTTCCAACATGCTTTTTCTGTTTCATTTTGATTTTCCTTTCTGTACCCTTCAATTTCATAAAAACGGATTTGATTGTTTCTATTATACAGCAACTTGCATCAAAAGTCAATTCATTTTTCGTAATTTTACTGGAATTGTAACCAAAAAATCTGGTTACTGCATCTGTTCTTTCTTAGAAAAATTAGATTTTCGTTCTATTTTTTATTCTAATCGTCCAGCTGCTCTCTTTGCATAGATCGTTAAAATCTCAACAGCATCTGCCACACGAATTCTTCCATCTTCATCCATATCCACCCGTTTTTTTGCGGTTTCTTCTAAAGCAGGATCTTCGGAATACAGATATGCTGTTTGTCCAGATGCGATTTTTGTATAATAGATCAATATTTGCATTGCATCTTCCATGTCAACTTTTCCATCTAAGTTCAAGTCACCCTTCAGTTCTGTTGCAACTTCAGTTGTCTGTCCCGTAACCGCTGTGGTTTGCGTGGTTACGCCAGTCGTTACAGTGGTAGCAGTTCCGCCATACTGGTGGGTAGTCGTCGTGGTCGTGATAAATTGCGGCGTTGTGGTTGTGACAAGTTGTGGCGTTGTGGTTGAAATGATACTGGTTTCTGGTCGTTTTGTGGTTGCAGCGACTGTTGTTGTAGTAATGGCTGTCGTTGTTTCTGCTGCTGTTGTTATTTGACTCGTTTCCAATTGATTTGTTGTTTCAAGTGCTGTTGTTTGACTATCAATCGCTTCCGTTGTCGTTTCGGCTGTTGTCACCTGATTACTGGTAGCTTCTGTTGTTTTGACCTCCGTTTCAGTTGTGGTTGTTTCATCAATAGAAGCTGCTGTTGTCGTGGTTGTTGTAACAGTATCATCCAACTGAAGCGAATCAAATCCATTCAAGCTCACATATAGTGCACCAGCTGTTTTTTTATAAAAGCGAATCAAAAAGCCTTCTACCATAGAATAGGCTCCTACTTCCGCAGAATCTGTTTGATAGCCAAAGGCATAATCTCCAACATCTGTTATGGTTTTTGGCAATGTAATATTCATCAACAATGGGCAATCCAAAAATGCACCCGTTTGAACTTCCTGTACACCATTGCCAAATGTCACCGTTTCAAGCTGGTCACAGGACTGAAATGCATATTCAGAAATCACAGCAGCACCATTCAGTGTTACTGTTTTTAAAGAATCTGCATCGTAACAAGCATACGATTCCATGGTTTCTACCGTATCCGGAACAATCAGAGATTGCAACTGTGTATTATCCTGAAAAGCATAGCTTTCAATCGTTTTTACAGTTTCTGGAACAGTATAATCTTCCTGTGACATACATGGCGGATAAAAAACCAGTGTTTCCTGATCGGCTGTCATCAAAACACCGTTTACAACTGTATAATAAGGATTTTCTGCTGCAATTGTCACTTCAGACAAGGAAATACAATCGAAAAATGCAGTTGCACTCAATTCTGAAATCGATGCTGGCAGAGAAATCCGCTGCAACGAATTGCAGTTTTCAAACGCATTGGATTTGATAGACTCCAACGTATCTGGCAGCTGAACTTCTTGCAGAGCCGTACAGTTTTTAAAAACAGAGGTCGAAATATTCGTCAATCCCTCCGAAAATACCACTCGCTGCAAGGCGATACAGTTCACAAAAGCAGAATCAGACAAAGATTGTACTTGTGAAGGAATGGTAATATCCGACAAAGATTGACAATTAGAAAATGCCATCATGCCGATTCGTCGCAGATTCTCCGGTAATATCATTCGTTGAATAGCGGTACAATTCATAAATGCACCATCTCCAATTGTCTGCAAGTCTTCTGACAATGTGATGTCATATAATGCAGTACAATTAGAAAATGCCATTGAGCCGATGGAAATCACGGATTGCGGTAATTCGATTCGGGACAGCGACGAACAATCCGAAAAAGCAGCATCTGCAATTAAAAAAATAGTATTCGGAATATCTGTTACTTCTCCATAGCGTCCGCTGGGGCAACGAATCAAAATACTTTCGCTCTTATCCAACAGCAGACCATTCCGGACACAATACGCCGGATTTTCTTCTGCAACCGTGAAAACCTGTAAATTTGCACAGTCATGAAACGCTGTGCTGCCAATTTCAATCACACTGGCAGGAATCACAACTTCGGTCAGTGCATCCTGTTCCACAAAGGCATTTTCTTCCACTCGTGTGACTGGTAATCCGTCAATCTCAGATGGAATTTCCAAAACGCCTTCAATTGTTCCGGTATAACCAACAATTGTTACTTCATTTTCTGTGGTAAGATATAAAAAATGTTCCCATTCTTGTGCCTGCTCCAGATTGACAGAAACTGTTGGGATTACAAATTCCAGATCCATTGTATCCTCTGCGGCGGCATCACATGGAACTGCAAACCATCCTTGCAACAGTACAAGTGCTGACAGCATGCACACAAAACCTTTTTTCAAAATTTTTTTCATACAGCTTTCTCCCTTCACAAAAAGCATCCCTTCTTTTCTTATTATACAGGATAATTTGGAAAATGTAAAGAAAAAAATGTAAATGTTCCACTGTATCAAAAACAAGAAACGTGTCCGACAAGTTGCCGAACACGTTTCTTTCAGAGGAAAAAATGAAAAAAAGGCTTTTTGTTATACTGGCAGATCTGCAACATCTCCGAGCAAGAATCTCATCAATGCTGTGGTATCGTCATCACTAATTGTGCCTGATCCATCCGACTGGTCACAATTTGCATTTGCATAAGCAGCCGGTGACAGGGTAACCTGCTGTGCCAAATACTTATTCAACTGAATTGCATCCAGCAGATCAACCACACCATCCAAGTTGACATCCCCAATATTTGTACCCGGCAGAATGCTTTCAGTCGTTGTGGTGGTTTCTTCGGTCGTTGTAGTTTCTTCTGGAATGGTGGTAACTGCTTCTGTTGTGGTAGTTGTTTCTTCTGGAATGGTGGTTTCTTCTGGTGTTGTGGTTGTTTCTTCGGTTGTGGTGGTGGTTTCTTCCGTTGTAGTTGTAGTAGTGGTTTCGGTTGTCGTGGTTGTTGTAACTTCACCGCCGTTTGCAACTGCTACTTCGTCCGGATATACAGTTACTTCATTGCCAATCTGTGCAACAACGCTGCCAGTTTGATACTTGTCATACAAGCCGGCTGCTGCTGCAACTAAGCCGACCTGATAGTCAATTGCAACTTCGTTGGAAGTGGCATCTGTTGCATTGTCTTTATAGGTCGTAAAGTCCGTGCTGGTCGGGCCGCCAACCAATGCACCATACAATACATGTCCTTTGCTGGAGGAATACTTTCCATCCCAAGAGTTCCATTCATGCCAGTCATCGCTTACTTTCAAGTTCGATGCTGCACGGTGGTGCGGAGAGGTTGCAGAAACATCATTATAACCGACAACCAGACAAACATTTGCATTGTTGTCACCTAAAATATAGTTCATCTGCTTTTTTGCCCATTCGGTATAGTCTACGCCAGACTGTTCATATTTGGAAGTGACCAACGCACAGTACTGCATCAAAACATCATATCTTGCACTGCCCCAGCTGTTCATGACATAGAACTGATTTTGGTTTGCGTTGACTTTCTGCCCAATATAGTTGGTTGCAAAACTCCAGTTTCCAGTAATTTCAGCGTTGATGATGGCTGCACCCAACTGAGAATTTGCATAGCAGTAATCCTGTGTCCAGTCGTTTTTAACTTGTGTATACTTGCTGTTTTCGGTCAAGTATGGTTCTTCCCCGGTTGCCAGATACAGCCAGCCTGCTGCCCAAGAAATATCGTCCTGCACATCTTTTGCACCGCCGGCATAGGTGTTCTGTTCATAAGTGATTTTCCGGTATTTGGTCGCAAAATTGTACAGAGCAACCGCATATTTTAAATCTTCTTCATTGCCAAAGTTCAAATAACTCTGTGCCAGAGAAGCGGCATACTGTGCAGCAATATCACTTGCCCCATCCGTCGTGGAATAGGTTTCACTGCTGCCATGATCCCACATCTGTTCCGGAGCCCACCATTTCGCATGGTCAGGTCCATCATCACCAACTTCATAGATGAAAGATGTCACGGTATTGCCGGACAGCGTTGTGCATCTCTTAAAAAATTCGTTAAACTCATCGCTGATTACTTTCAAGTGGGCAGCTGTTCCGGTCTTTTGGAATTCGTCTTTGTATTCATAGTATGCCCAGCCCAATGTAGAAGCAGTAAATCCGGCTGTCTGTCCGCATTTGATGCCATCGCCGGCATCATGGAAACCACCCAGTGCGACATCCCCAGCATGACAATTATCTCTCCAAGAGAATGCAGAAGTTTCCCCTACCTTGTCCCCGCACATATTTGCATCATAAAAATACAGCGAATATTGCAGCAGTTTCGCATAGTTGTCCAGTTCCAGATCTGCTGCGTTGGCAGAATAGGACTGCATTCCTGCTGCGGTCGCACTCACTGCCATCACCGCTGCGGCAACCCCGGCAAATATCCGGTTTTTCTTTCCCTGTTTCTTCATGTTTGTTCCATCCTTTCTATTTTTCAAATTGAACATGAATGATATTACTATAAGGATACCATAATTTATACAAAATGTCAAGAAGAAACGTCACAAAAGTTGTATATCTTTCTGTGCAAGTTTCGGTTTAGATTTCCATTTATTAGCAATTGCTAACTTGATTCATTGACAAAGCATCTGTCGCATGGTATAATAACATCAGACAGCCGCTTTCGGCTGCACTTTATGGAAAAAAGGTGACGAGAGAACGATGTATCTTCCAAACTCCACAAAAGCAGCAGAATTTCTCTGCCACGAAGAAGTGATGCAGACGCTTGCTTATGCACAGGAAAACAAAAATAATCTTCCACTGATTCAGGAAATCTTAGCTAAAGCCCATTTACAAAAAGGGTTGACCCATCGGGAAGCCTCTGTTTTGCTTGCCTGTCCATCGGAAACCGTCTGGGAAGAACTCTACCAATTAGCAGAAGCCATTAAACTGGACTACTACGGCAAGCGGATTGTATTATTTGCTCCGCTTTATCTTTCCAACTACTGCGTGAACAGCTGTGTTTACTGCCCGTATCATGCGAAAAACAAACATATCTGCCGAAAAAAACTGACACAAGAGGAAATCAAACGAGAAGTCATTGCGTTGCAAGATATGGGACACAAACGGCTGGCTCTGGAGGCTGGAGAAGACCCCCTGCACAACCCCATTGAATACATTCTGGAATCCATTGACACCGTTTATCACATTCAGCACAAAAACGGAGCAATTCGCCGAGTCAATGTGAATATCGCTGCAACTACGGTGGAGAATTACCGGAAATTGCATGATGCCGGAATTGGAACATACATCT
>CABQIF010000076.1 GCA_902464115.1 uncultured Ruminococcus sp.
AATCTAGGCGGTCTGGATTTACGATTGTTTCCAGCACAAACCGTTACCGTTCATGGAACGTCTGACATTCCGGGGGTTGTTTGTGCAATGCCACCGCACCTGCTCGCTGGAGATGCTGATGTAGCAGACATTACTGATATTTTGATTGATACCGGCTATTCCAAGGAAGAACTAGAAAAAATCGTTTCTCTGGGCGACATGATTTCTTTTGATGCACCATTTCAAGAACTCTGTGGTGACCGGATTTGCAGCCCGGCACTGGATGACCGCTGCGGCATTGCAGCCATTCTGTATGCACTTTCTCAGCTGGATGCAGAAACTTTGCCTTGCAGTGTGAGCGTGCTGTTCTCTGCTCAAGAAGAACTGGGCGAACGGGGAGCAAAAATTGCTGCTTATACCATTCAACCAGATATTGCATTGGCAGTTGATGTCAGCTTTGGAAGAGCCAACGAAGAAGCTCCGGAAAAATGCGGCAGTTTGGGCGGCGGTGCAATGATTGGCATTTCGCCTTCTCTCTCCGCTGAAGTCAGCCGTGATTTAAAGAACATTGCAGAGGCAGAACAGATTCCGTGGCAGCCAGAAGTCATGGCTGGTACAACGGGAACAAATGCAGACCAGTTTTCTGTTACCCGTGGCGGTGTAAAAACCTGCACGGTTTCCATTCCGCTGCGGTATATGCACACACCAGCAGAAGTCATTGCATTGTCCGATGTGACTGCAACGGGTGATTTGCTGGCAGTTTATCTGAGGGGGTGCAAGACATGCTGAACCATTTAGAATCTCTTTGCCGTCTTTGCGGTGCATCTGGACAGGAACATCCGGTTCGGGATTATCTCATCGAACAAATCAAATCGCTGGGACTTCCTTATCAGATTGACCCGTTGGGCAACTTAATTGTAGAGAAAAAAGGCAAGCAGACCCTTCCAAAAAAATGGATGATTGGAGCACATATGGATGAAGTTGGCTTGATTGTCACTTATATCAATGACAATGGTACGATGAAATTAGCACCTGTCGGCGGAATTGACCCCTCTGTTGTAATTGGCAGAGCCGTACAAGTTGGCGAACAGCGGATTCCGGGCGTGATTGGTGCAAAGCCGATTCACCTGCTCTCAAAAGAAGACCGCAAAAAAGCACCGTCTTTCTCCAACCTGTATTTGGATATTGGTGCAGCTAACCGAGAAGAAGCAGAACAATTCGTTCAGCCGGGCACATATGCACATTTTCGTTCCGGTTATACCCTGCTTGGCGGTGGAAAACTGGTTCGCAGCAAGGCTCTGGATGACCGCATTGGCTGTGCCATTCTGTTGGATTTGTTGCAGAAAGATGTTCCATATGATTTTACCGCTGCATTTCATGTACAAGAAGAAATTGGGCTACGTGGTGCAAAAGCAGCTGCTTACACCATCAACCCAGACTTTGCATTGATTCTGGAAACCACCACCGCCGCCGATTTTTCTTCTGCACAGGGTGATGCAAAAGTTTGCCAGCTTGGAAAAGGCCCGGTTGTATCCTTTATGGATCGCAGTACCTTATATGACCGTGAACTGTATCGTTTGGCATTTTCGCTCTGTGAAGCGGCAGGCATTCCCTGCCAGACCAAAACTCGCATCGCAGGCGGAAACGACAGCGGAGCAGTTCATGTCAGCAGAAACGGTGTTCGGACATTGGCAATTTCTACACCGTGCAGAAATCTACACTCTCCTTCTTGTGTTGCAAATTTGTCTGATATTCAGCACTGTGCAACACTGACTGCATTACTCTTACAACAGGCGGGATCCTTGTTATGATTACACAAATGCAAAACCTTACAGATGCAGAACATGCCATCTTAAATCAAACTTGGCGTGGCAAGAAAATTCTCTCGTATTTACAGGCGTACGGATTTGACTATGAATTTTGCCGCAGTTTTCGCCTGACAGAGGGAGAAAAAAACGGCTGGATGCTGTTGTTTAATGCAACTTTGCTGATTTGTGCAGAGCAACCTGTTGCACTTGAAGAGACGAAAACATTTGTAGAAATGCACTTACCATTCCGCATCGAATGCCCGGCAAGTTTTCTTCCAACGCTGGCAACTCTGCCAAATTATCAGAAATTGCGGCGAACGATGTTTGTTTTAACACCGCAGCCGGTTTCAGAAGAATTTCAGCCGGAAGCAGTACAGAAACAGCCTGACTTGACAGCAGTTTACCAAATCTTACATGAGGGATTTCCCAATCTGCTTTCCTATCCGCTCTGGCTGACGGATACCTCCCATCGTTGCCGGCATGGTATCAGTCAAGTGCTGACTTATCGGGACAGCACAACCGTTACTATTTTGTTCGACATTGAAGATCATGTTCTGGTGGGACAAGTTGCAACCTGTGCAGCCGCTCGTGGCAGCGGATACGCCAGAGATTTTCTGCACTGGCTGGCAAATCAGCTGCAACAACAGGGAAAATATGCAGTCTTGTATGCGTTGGATATTCGGGTCAGCTTTTACCAGGAAATCGGATTTGAAGCTGCGGATACCGAATGGGTCTTAGAACGTTCGGACATTGAAAAAGAGGACGTTACGAAAGGAGCTTTGCAATAAGCAAAATGATGAAAGAAATACAATCTTTTTTTGAAATTGATGACCGCCTTTGTGCGTTAGCGGAGCAGGCAGAAGAACGCTGCAAGCCCGTCTTTGCTGCAATCGACCAGAGAGCTATTTATAATGGTGCAAAAGTACTGAAAGCGTTTCAAAATAATCGTGTCAGTGAACCTTGTTTTTATGGCAGTACTGGCTATGGATATGGCGATCAGGGCAGAGAAGTTTTAGATAAAGTCGTTGCAGAGGCATTCGGTGCAGAAGATGCTTTGGTTCGGCACAATTTTGTTTCTGGGACACATGCCCTGACGGTTGCTCTGTTCGGTGTTCTGCGGACAGGCGATAAAATGGTTTCCATCACAGGCAGACCTTATGACACGCTGGAGGGTGTCATTGGATTGACTGGAAACAAGGGTGACGGTTCGCTGATGGATTACGGCGTAACTTATGACGAAGTTCCACTGCTGGAAGATGGCACACCGAATTATGATGCAATCCCAGAAGCTGTTCGGGGTGCAAAAATCGCCTACATTCAGCGTTCCAGAGGCTACGCACTGCGTCCGGCATTTACGCTTGCACAGATTGAAAAGATGGCACAGCTGGCACGCAGCAGCAATCCGGATATCATTGTCATGGTGGATAACTGCTATGGTGAATTTACCGATACTTCCGAGCCGGTTCAGCATGGTGCAGATTTGATGATTGGTTCAATGATTAAAAATGTCGGCGGTGGAATCGCTCGAACAGGCGGATACATTGCCGGCAGAAAAGATTTAGTAGAACTCTGCTCCTATCGGTTGACTTGTGTCGGCATGGGAAAAGAAGTCGGCTGCACGTTGGATATGAACCGAGAATTATTTCTCGGATTCTTCCACGCTCCAGATGTCACCGCCAGTGCACTGAAAACAGCAGCGTTTGCCGCTTCCCTCTTTGAACTGCTGGGATTTGCATGCTATCCTCGCTACGATGAGCCACGCAACGACATTGTAGAAGCCATCTGTTTAGGCGATGAAGCCCATCTGACTGCATTCTGCCAGGGCATTCAAGCAGGTTCTCCGGTGGATTCCTTTGTTGTGCCGGAGGCTTGGGATATGCCAGGTTATACCAGCAAGGTCATCATGGCAGCTGGTGCATTCACATTGGGTGCATCCATCGAACTTTCCGCTGATGCTCCGATTCGAGAACCGTTTGCAGTTTGGATGCAGGGCGGCATTACAGAAACCAGCGGAAAAATCGGTGTTCTGCTTGCTGCACAGAAAATGCTGGAAAATCAATTACTCCCAACGCTGCAATGCTAACAAAACCGTAAAAAAGAAGCACCATTCGTGACAAAACGGATACAATTTCAAGAAATTCGATTGCAATTTTGATTTTTTCGTTGACATTGCAAGGAAGGAATGCTACAATAAACCTGTAACAAGAGAATCTATCACTTAGGAGGTGCAGCGTTGAACGAGGAAAAATTATGTTATGGCTGTATGCAGCGAACCGTTTTTACCAACGGAATCTGTTCCAACTGCGGATATTATGAAAATACCAAGACAGATCCCCTGTTTTTAAAACCCGGGACGCAGCTGCACAGCCGTTATCTGGTCGGAACTGCAATCTCTATGAACGGAGAGGGCATTACCTACCTCGCCTATGATTACCCCAATTCCTGCCGAGTATTGCTGCGGGAATATATGCCGCATGGTTTTTGCAGCCGTGTTGCGGACTCTGCGGTTATTCGGGTGCAGCAGAATTGTCTGCCGCAGTATAAAGTCTTGATGGAAGAGTTTACAGAACTGCACAAATCCATCGCCCAGCTGCGGGGACAAATTCACGTCAATCCGGTAACGGATTTATTTACAGAGAATAACACCACTTATGTGGTAATGGAATTTATAGAAGGCATCAGCTTTGTGGACTACCTCAAAGAGAACGCCGGTGAACTGACATGGGCACAGTTTTCCAGAATGTTACCGCCGTTTCTGACTTCTTTGAGCTTGCTCCACAATGTAGGTGTGGTACATCGTGCCATCAGTCCGGAAACCATTTTTGTCACCGATAAAAATGAATTGTATTTGACAGACTTTTCAATCTCAGCCGTTCGGACGGCTAACACAGAGTTGGAATGCGAAGTTTACAGCGGTTATGCAGCTCCGGAACAATACTCCGCAAGCAACCGCCAGGGAACTTGGACGGATGTCTATGCAGTTTGTGCGGTACTATATCGTGTACTGACCGGAACAATGCCGACTAGTGCCATCAGCCGTATGGAAAATGACAATCTGACCGCTCCAACCCTGCTGAACCCCAATATTCCACGGCATGTTTCCAATGTCATTATGCACGGATTGAGTCTGGTCAGCAACGACCGGATTCAAACCATTACAGATTTGGTGACACAGTTATTTGATGATACCGCTGATGACCATTTTCAACAGCAAAACACAACGGTATTTCAAAATCAGCAAACGCCACCAATTTACACAACAGAACACTATGATATTCCCAATGCAAACGGAAATATTGGCTATACCACCAATTATGCAACGCAAAATACTGGTTATGTGCCACAGCAGGATTATGTAGAACAGCCGCAGGAATATACAGATGATTATGCGTATGATGATTATCACACCGCTGATTATGGCAAGCAGGACTACGGCAAACAAAGCTATCAAAAAGAGGATGCCGCAAATACAGAAGCGGAGAGTGTTGCTGACCGTATGCGGTTGCCGCTGATTATTGGGGTTTTGCTGCTGGTCATTCTGTTGATTGCAGTCGTGCTGTTTATTCGTGGAAATCTGAGTTCCGATGACAGCAGTAATTCCACTGCAAAAGTTACGACAGTTGCAACTGCAGAAAATTCTTCTCAACCGGAAACCAATGCAAATTCCAATGCGAACAGCGTTATGCCGATGCTGATTGGGAAAAATTATGAAAATCAGGCAAAACAATATCAGGATTGGATTCGATTCCAAGTAGAAGAAGTTTACAGCGACCAGTATGAAGCTGGTATTATCGTTTGGCAGGAATACGAAGAAGGCACTTATTTCGATTCCAGCGAACCAGTAAAAATCAAAGTCAGCAAAGGTCCAGCCAACATTGACCTGCCGGATTGGGAAGGAAAATCGTTGGATGCTTATTTGCAGGAACTGAACGAATTGGGTGTAAAGTATACCACACAAGGGGAAGAAAACCACAGTGTTACCAACGGTTATGTTACCCGAATCAGTCAGCTTCCAGGCGTTAAGTATAATCTGGAAGAGGGTGCAGAAATCACGGTTTACTATGCAGATAATCCGGTAGAAACCGAAGCTCCGACAGAAGCTCCTACCGAAGCACCGCAAACGGAAGCTCCGACAGAAGCACCACAGACAGAAGCTCCAACGGAAGCCCCTGCAACGCAACCAGCACCCGATACCCCGATTGACGGAAATCTGCATTTTATTTATTGATTTTGAGGAAAAATCAAATCTTTTTCTTCTTTTGCAAAGTTTCTGAAAAAATACTTGACAAACAAAAATGACCGTGCTATACTTTCAGTGGTAACTCATCAAGCTTCAGGGTACTGTGTAATTCAGAATCGGTGGTAAAGTCCATGAGCTGCGTCAGCAGTTGATTCGGTGAAATTCCGAAACCGACGGTATAGTCCGGATGAAAGAAGAACGATGCGTTTGTAAGATTGGCAATGCTTATCAGATGTCATTACAAAATTTGCACCATTCCAACGCCCTGTTGCAGTTTTTTGCAGCAGGGCGTTTTTGTATCCTGAACCTTCATGTCAAGGAGGGATATTTTTTGACTGAACACACCTTTTACATGCAGCGTGCAATTGCATTGGCAAAGCAGGGCTGCGGAAAAACAAACCCAAATCCCATGGTCGGAGCAGTTATTGTAAAAGACCATCGTATCATTGGGGCAGGCTGGCACGTTCAATATGGTGCTTTGCATGCAGAGCGACACGCTCTTGCAAACTGCATAGAATCGTCAGAAGGTGCAACGCTGTATGTCACGTTAGAGCCATGCTGCCATTATGGCAAGCAGCCACCCTGTACTGAAGCAGTTATACAGAGTGGAATTAAAACCGTTTATGTTGGCTCTCGTGACCCAAATCCACTGGTTGCTGGAAAGGGCATTCAGCAACTCCGTGATGCTGGAATCACCGTATATACAGATTTCTTGCGGAAAGAATGCGATGCCATCAATCCGATTTTTTTTCACTATATCACAACGAAACTCCCCTATTGTATTGTAAAATATGCCATGACAATGGATGGAGCAATTGCCTGTGGAAATGGTGCTTCTAAATGGGTCACTGGAGAAGTTGCACGGAACGACGTTCAACAGACTCGAAAAGCAGTTGCTGCGATTCTGGTTGGGATTCAGACCGTATTAGCAGATGACCCGTTGCTGACTTGTCGCATTGACCCTGCTTGCAACCCGGTACGAATTGTCTGTGATTCCCATTTGCGGATTCCGCTGACTTCCAAACTCGTACAGACTGCAAAAGATGTTCCACTGATTGTAATGACTTGTTCCGATGACCAAGAACGGATTCAGGCATTGCAGCAAAAAAATGTAACTGTCTGTGTGTTGCTGGCAGACGAAACCGGACGCCCTGATTTTTCAGCCGTTCTGCAAAAAATCGGTGCATTGAAATTGGACAGCGTTCTGATTGAAGGCGGTGCTTCCATTCATGCATCTGCACTCAAAACCGGACTGGTACAGCAGGTTCAGGTCTATCTTGCACCGAAATGTTTCGGCGGTGATGGACTTTCTCCAATTGCTCCGCTCGGCATAACAGACCCTATGCAGGCAATTTCATTCTCTGCACCAACTGTTACACCGTTTGGGCAGGATGTTCGACTGGATTATTTCGCAACATAAGGAGGGACGGATTTGTTTACAGGAATCATTGAAGAAATGGGAACGGTTCGACGTTTGGAGCGTACACCGATTTCTTGTCGGCTGACTATTGCAGCGACCCTTGTTTTGCAGGGTACACAAATTGGGGACAGCATCGCTGTAAATGGTGTTTGTCTGACCGTTACGGATTTGCAGAAAGATGCATTTACAGCGGATGTCATGCCGGAAACCTTACGCCGCAGCAGTCTTGGCATTTTACGCAGCGGCAGTTCCGTCAACTTGGAACGGGCAATGGCTGCAAATGGTCGATTTGGTGGACACATTGTCAGCGGTCATATTGATGGAACTGGAACGATTTCCAGCAAAGTACCGGAGGGAAATGCACAGATTGTCACCATCTCCGCTACACCAAATTTGCTGCGTTATATTGTGGAAAAGGGTTCGATTGCCATTGACGGCATCAGCCTGACGGTGGCAAACGTTACGAAAAGCAGCTTTTCTGTCAGCCTGATCCCCCACACGGGAGCTTGTACGACACTGCTTTCCAAACGTCCGGGAGAGCCTGTTAATCTGGAAACCGATGTCATCGGAAAGTATGTGGAAAAGCTGATGCAGCCAACCACTCCTCCACTGACCGCATCCATGTTGCAGAAATATGGATTTTAAATCACAATCAAGAAAGGGTGTACCTTTATGAATTATCATACCATTGAAGAAGCTTTGGACGCACTGCGTGCCGGAAAATGTATTCTGGTTACGGATGACCCAGACCGAGAAAACGAAGGCGATTTGATTTGTGCTGGACAGTTTGCCACCACTGAAAATGTCAACCTCATGGCATCCGCTGCAAAGGGTTTGATTTGTATGCCAATGAGTGCCGCAAATGTAGAACGGTTGGGATTATCGCAAATGGTACAGCACAATACTGACAACCATGAAACGGCTTTTACCGTTTCTATTGACCATGTGGATACGACTACGGGTATTTCTGCGGTAGAACGTGGATTGACTGCACGGATGGCAGCTGACCAGAACTCTTGTCCAGCAGATTTTCGCCGACCGGGGCACATGTTCCCACTGACAGCAAAAGCTGGCGGTGTTCTGGAACGAAATGGTCATACAGAAGCTACCGTTGATTTACTGCGGTTGGCTGGCTTGACGCAAGTTGGTCTTTGCTGCGAAATCATGGCAGAAGATGGCACTATGATGCGTGGAGAACAGCTCATGGCATTTGCCAAAGAACATGACCTTGTTTTCATCACCATTCGGGAATTGCAACGTTACCGCAGACAGCATGACCAGTTTGTACAGGAAGTAGCAGATGCACACTTACCGACTGCTTATGGTGATTTCCAGATTCACGGTTTCCGTAACACTATCAACGGTGAAGAACACGTTGCTCTAGTCATGGGCGATGTTGCAGACGGAAATCCGGTACTCTGTCGGGTGCATTCTGAATGCTTGACGGGGGATGTCTTTGGTTCTTGCCGCTGCGACTGCGGCGAACAGCTCCAGAAAGCCTTACAGTGTATCCAAAAAGAAGGCAGAGGCATTCTCGTATATCTCCGTCAGGAAGGCAGAGGCATCGGTTTGCTGAACAAAATCAAGGCATATAAGCTACAGGAAGAGGGACTGGATACCGTAGAAGCTAACATTCAGTTGGGATTTGCTCCAGATTTACGAGATTACAGCGTTGGTGCACAGATTCTGAAAGAATTGGGAGCAACCAAACTCCGCCTGATGACCAATAATCCGGAAAAACTCACCGACCTCTCTGAATATGGTATCACCATCACAGAACGAGTTCCACTGGATATTCCGGAAAAGCCGGAGAATATCCGTTATCTACAGACTAAGCAATTTAAAATGGGACACTATCTGCACTTCCGGACTTGTGGAAACAGCATCCAGAAGCCAAAGGCAGATTAAATTTAAAAAACAGAAAGGAACGAATCACTATGAAAAAAATAGAAGGTATGTATGAGGGCGAAGGCTTAAAGGTTGCTATTGTTGCTTCTCGATTCAACGAATTTATCACCACAAAGCTGGTCGGCGGTGCAGAAGATTGCCTGCTGCGACACGGCGTAAATGCAGACGATATTGCTCTTGCATGGGTACCAGGTGCATTTGAAATTCCACTGATTGCAAAGAAATTGGCAGATTCCAAGAAATATGACGCTGTCATCTGCGTTGGTGCAGTCATTCGTGGTGCAACCAGCCACTATGACTATGTTTGTGCAGAAGTTTCCAAGGGCATTGCTCAGATTGGCTTGCAGGCAGAAATTCCGGTACTGTTCGGTGTTCTGACAACCGACACCATCGAACAGGCAATTGAACGGGCTGGCACAAAGGCTGGTAACAAGGGCTATGATTGTGCAATGAGTGCACTGGAAATGGCAAACCTGCTGAAGCAGCTTTAAAAAATATCCAAAAACCGAAACGGGAAAAGCTGCTTGACATCAAGCAGCTTTTTCTAACCAGATTAGAATAGAGGAACAGGAAGTATGAAAAAATTATTGTTTTTTGATATTGACGGAACATTGGTAGACGATGATGGTAGTATCCCAGAATCCACCATTCAAGCAATTGCTTCCGCACAGAAAGCCGGGCATTTGACTTTCATCAACACCGGCAGAACGTGGGGCAATGTTGACCCGGAATTGCGAGCAATTGGCTTTGATGGGTTTATCTGTGGCTGTGGAACAGAAATCATTTATCGCAACCAAGTTTTGTTCCATCAGCAAGTGAAGCCAGAACTTTGTGCATCCATACGGGAACTTGTCCGCTCCTGCAACGCAACACCGCTCTATGAACGCAGTGACACGATGTTCTATGACCCAACTATGCCAAAACATCCAGCATTCTGCGACCTGATGAAAATCTATGAACGGAAACAAAAAGATGTGCAGGACTTGACTGACCATGCTGACTTTGGTTTTGACAAATTTGTCATTTGGTACGATGAACAGACAGACTTGAAAAAGTTTCAAGATGGCATTGCTGCGGATTTTGATTTTATTGACCGGGAAAATGGTTTTGCAGAAATGGTGCCAAAGAATTGTTCTAAGGCAACTGGCATGCAACAGTTGGTTGATTATTTGCAGGTGGATATGAAAGATACCATTGCATTCGGGGACAGCCTGAATGATTTGCCTATGATGCAGGCAGCAAATATTGCAGTTGGAATGGGAAATGGCACTTCCCTGCACCCTTATGTGACATTCATCACAAAAGATATCAAAGAAAACGGTATCTATGAGGCGATGAAACAACTGAATTTGCTTTCTTTATCGTAAATCTGACGGGCATCAACAAAAAAATCAAAAAAAGATGCGGCTTTTTCAAAAAATCGCTTGACAATTTTGGAGAATCGTGCTATAATAATATTCGTTGGTTAACGAG
>CABQIF010000077.1 GCA_902464115.1 uncultured Ruminococcus sp.
TTTTTCTATTTTATTCCCTTGTGGCTTGTGTGTCAAGTTTTATTATACAGGATCAAATCTTGGGGTGCCGTGTCTGCATTTTTCAAGAAAACGCTGTTTTTCCATGGTGAAGTCCCTCCAAAAAAGTAGAATAATACAATTATCTGTGGAAATAGTATTAGAATTATTCCGCATAAAGGAATATAATATAAATATAGCACAGGTTTACAGCATCTGTCAACTGAAACGAATATTTTGTACAAAAATCATCAAAAAAGTACAGGAGGAAAATACTATGAAAAACAACAACCCACAGTGGCTTGAAAATGCAGTATTCTATGAAATCTACCCTCAGAGCTACAAGGACACAAATGCAGACGGTATCGGTGATCTTGCAGGTATGACAGAGAGCCTGCCCTATATCAAAAGTATAGGTTGCAATGCAATCTGGATAAATCCATGCTTTGAATCACCTTTCTTTGATGCAGGCTACGATATTTCAAACTACAAAAAAGTTGCTCCCAGATATGGCACGAATGAAGACCTGAAATGTTTCTTTGAAGAAGCACACAAACTCAATATTCATGTTATTCTCGACCTTGTTCCGGGTCATACTTCCATTGAGCATCGGTGGTTCAAGGAGTCGATGAAGATTGACAGAAATGAATTTACAGACAGATATATCTGGACAGATTCCGTATGGGAGGATGTAAGTGGAGTTGAGAACATCACAGGCTCTATAAGAGGAATTTCCGACAGAGATGGCACTTGTGCGGCAAATTTCTATACCATTCAGCCGGCATTGAATTATGGTTTTGCAAATCCTACAAAGCCATGGATGCAGGCTGTAGATGCCCCCGGTCCGATGGCAACAAGAGAGGCTATGAAAGATGTTATGCGTTTCTGGCTGAATATGGGCTGCGACGGTTTCCGTGTAGATATGGCACATTCACTTGTAAAGGGAGATACGGACAGCAAGGCTACAATTGCACTCTGGCAGGATTTCAGAGCATTTCTGAATAAAGAATTTCCTGAAGCTGCTATGATTTCTGAATGGGGTCAGCCGGATAAATCTCTTATGGGTGGTTTTCATATGGATTTTCTGCTGCATTTCGGTCCTTCCCATTACAATGACCTTTTCCGTGTGGAAGAACCCTTTTTCTCCAGAAAGGGAACAGGTGATGCATCTGAGTTTGTAAAGACATATGAAGAAAACTATGCAAAAACAGAAGGCAAAGGACTTATCTGTATACCATCTGGCAATCATGATATGTCCAGAATTTCTCAGCGTCTTGACAAGAAAGAAATAAAGCTTGCTTTTTCATTCATTCTCACAATGCCCGGTGCTCCTTTTATTTATTATGGTGATGAAATCGGAATGCGTTACCTTGAAGGCGTAAAGTCAGTTGAGGGCGGTTTTGAGAGAACAGCATCACGTTCACCTATGCAGTGGAATAGCTCTGTAAATGCGGGATTTTCTGCAGCAGATCCTGAGAATCTTTATATTCCTATCGATTCAGATGTCAACCGTCCTACAGTTGAAAAGGCTGTAAATGATCCTGATTCAATTTATAATGAAGTAAGAAAGCTGATAGAGCTTAGACAAGCACACGCAGCACTCAAGAGCAACGGAAAGATTGAATTTCTCTATGCTGAAAAGCATGCATATCCGCTTGTATATCGCCGATACGATGATAATGAAAGTATCATCGTTGCAATAAATCCGTCATCAAACGCAGCTTCATGCAGAATCTCTGGACTCAATATCAAGGAAATTCTCTATACCAATGGAGATGCGGCAGATATAACAGACGGAGTTCTGACAGTGCCAGCAGAAAGTGTTTCTGTATTTTCAGTATAAGATACAGTAAATATGGCATAGGATATGGTGCAACATCTGTAAAGGCGGTGCTGCATTTTCCCACAAAAACATTCTATGCCTGAGCTATATTCATAGTCTGGGCAGTTATATCAAAAATTGCAACACATTCACACAATATACATAATAATGCTGTTAAAGCTATAATCAAAATTCATTTTTTCGTCCTACCTCCAACTGCATGGAATCTTGTGGGGTTAAGACGGTAACGGCAGTATGGTGTTCCAATTTAAAGACGGAACAGAAATCAAAGAATAACAATAGAGTCGGGCAGAAAAAATGCCCGGCTTTTTTGTGCTTGAAAATAGGTAAAAATCCTATTTGCAAACGATAACAGAGGCTATCGTTTGTTTTTACACAAAAAATTTCACCCCACTTTTGTGAGGTGAAATTCTACATTGTATCATCAGAGATACTTTGACACAAGCGCCTTTTTATTCTTCATCTACTTTTAGCCGCTTCCGCAGCACCTCAATATCATTATGCACATAAATGCTGGAAGTAACTGTGATGTCAGAGTGTCCCAGGACTTTCTGAATGGTATAAATATCCACGTCATTTTCTCGCAGCAACGTCCCGAATGTGTGCCGTAATTCGTGCGGTGTTAAAATTGGCAGCCCTGTTTCTTTTTGCATTCTTTTCATGAAATCGGAAAAATGATCTGCATAGGTATGTGGTTTCATGGGTTCATTTGGACTTTTTCCGGAAATTACATACAATCCAGAATGTTTCATTTTTCTAAGCATAGAAACCAGAAAATCAGAAATCGGAATATACCGAACAGAAGTTGCTGTTTTTGGCTTGTCGATCAGAATGCCGCCTTTGGTTTGCGTGACTGCTCTCTGAACATGGATCAATTTCTTTTCAAAATCCAGATCTTCCCATTGCAAGCCCAATAGTTCAGACGCCGCAAACCAGTATGCATCAGTAAAACAATGTCATACCGTTCGTGCTGCATGGCATATTGTTCCGCTGCCTTTGCCTGTTCTGCAGTATACACATGCCGTTCCTGCTTTTGCTTCGCTTCTATTTTCAAGTTTTTCACCGGATTTTTAAAACAAAGGTCATTGTCAATTGCTGCATTGAAAAGACTATTTAAAATCATTTTATGCTTATCCAGCATGGATGCAGATAATCTCGCTCCGGTTTCTGCATTTCGCACCGTATTAAAATATCGCTGCACATCGATTTGATGAATGCTTTGCAGCCGCATTTTTCCGAAAAATGGAATCAAGTATTTTTCCACATTGATTTGATAGGTGAAATAATAAGTCTGGTCTTTTACCTTCCCTTTTTTGTAAGTTTCCAGCCACTCCAACGCCCAAGCGGCAAATAGCGTTCGATTTTTTTGAAAACAGATCCCCGTTTTTTCTTGCATTGCCTGATTGATTTTGTATTGTTCTGCCTTTTGTCTGGCTGCCTCTTTGCTTTTGTGCTATAAAAACTTTTCCGGATTAGCGTGCCGTCTACGGCTGTTCCAATCGTTATCTTCACTTCATAACAGCCGTCTTTTCGATTTGGTTTTTCTTTTTTGGGTCTGCCCATTCTATCACCATTATTTCTTTTTGGCATTACCGCCTAAAAGCGCCTGCATGGGACACATCGTTGAGTGAAATGCACCCCTTTTGTTAGACAATGTGGTATAATAGAAATATACCAATAAAAAATCTAACGAAAGGGGGCATTTTTATGCCAAAAGGAAAGCCGAACAAAAGATACACACCGGAATTCAAAATCAAAGTAGTGGAAACAATGCACAGAGAAAAGTTAAGCTATCGTGAAACTGCACGTCAATTTGACATATGCAATCATGATAGAGTAGCAGCATGGGAACGAATCTATCTTGAGGAAGGAGCGGAGGGGCTTTACATAGAACGCAGAGGGAGAAAATCCACAGGGCGACCTCCGAAAATTAAGAAAGACGAAGATCTGATTGCAGAAGTACAGCGTCTTCGTGCGGAGAATGCATACTTAAAAAAATTGAATGCCTTGGTTGCCGAGAGGGTACGGCAAGAGAAAAAGCACAAGTGATATGGGAACTGAGGCATGAACATAAGATAGGGCTGCTCATTGAGATTGCCGATATTTCCCGCAGTACCTATTACTATTACAGCAAGCAATTTGATCATCCAAAGCCAGATCGATATGCTGAAATCAAAACTGAAATACGCCGCATTTATGAGGAAAGCAAAGGGCGTTACGGATATCGGAGAATTACCAAAGAGTTGAAGAAAAAGTTTGTGATCAATCACAAGACCGTACAGAAACTGATGCGTAAAATGGGCATATTTTGCCGTGTCCGTATGCATAAGTACCACTCATACAAGGGTAATGTCGGCAGAATCGCACCGAATCTTCTGAAACGGAATTTCAAGGCAGATCAGCCAAATCAGAAGTGGGTAACTGACGTTACTGAATTTGCTTTGTTTGGCATAAAGCTGTATCTGTCACCAATCATTGATTTATATAATGGCGAAGTGATTTCATACAATCTAAGCCGTCATCCGAATTTGAATCAGGTAACGGATATGCTTGAAAAAGCATTTACAAAGATATCGAACGATACAGATCTGATCCTTCATTCAGACCAAGGCTGGCAGTATCAGCACAAGCACTATCAGAAAATGCTGAAAGAGAAAGGCATTAGGCAGAGTATGTCCCGAAAGGGGAATTGTCTTGATAATGCCTGTGCCGAGAACTTCTTCGGCTTGCTGAAAACAGAGCTTCTCTATTTGCAGGAATTTCATTCTGTCGAGCATTTCATTGAAGAACTTCATGAATACATAGAATGGTACAACAACAAACGCATCAAACTTAAGCTGAATGGTCTATCTCCTGTGAAATTCAAACATGGAGCTGCATAACAAAAGCGACCAAGATTCCTCTTAGTCGCTTTGCATAAATTTTCTTTTGAATCTTTGTCTAACTTTTTGGGGTCAGTTCAGATTGGTAAGAATGGGGGGATTCTGTTTTTAGAAAATGTTTTCGTCGAAAATCCAGATGGTATAACCTTCATAGGTTTGTTCTTCATGCGGGAGTGTGAGAATGGAACTGGTTGACTGTTCCATCTTTTCCTTTTCATCCTGCTGCATCAACAGGAAATACCGATCTTGTTCCGGCTGATCTTCAAACCAATTTTTATTACTCTGATATAAACCCGCTTCCAAGCAATTTTCATTGTCTGTAAAGTTGACAGTCCGCACTTTTACATCGGAATCTTCCAGAACGGTGATCGCCTGTGAATGCCAGAAACTTGCATAACCATAGGTCAAATTCTGGTCTTTCAGATATTCGCCAAGCTTGTAGTTGATGCTTTCCTTGTAATCATTGATTGGAATTTCAATGACTTTATGGACATCGTGCAAGCACAGATAAGCCAACGGAAGACAGAGCAGAACACACCAGCGTCTGGTTTCTACCTTATGATAGAGCCAACGCAAAAAGGCAAGGGAAACGAGAATGGATGTGCAGACGATTGGAGAGAGCCGCCAGATTCCGGCAGACAGCAAACCGCACAGATAACCAACCAAAATAAAAGCGGTTACAACCCAGTGTGCCCAGATTAAAATCCGTACACCAGCTTCTTCAATCTTTGCATAACAGCAAAGTGCAATAATTGGAACAATTGCAAGGAACAATGCATAGAAGATGGTTAAAATTCCACGAACGCCTTCAATCGAAGCGAGCAAATCGCCCTCTTGAACATCCAGCCCCAACAGCTGCAAAAATGCAAGCGGCAAAGCCTCTACATGATCCCACCAAGTATCCGGATTGGAAAATCTTGAATAAGCACTTGCATATCCTTCCTGCACATCGCCATCAATATGTGCTCCCAGTTTCATGCCAAGATACAGACCAATGGCACAAATCAACAAGGTTAGCAGGGCAGTGACACTTTTCCGGCTCTTCCATGGTGTGCGAATATCCAAGAACCGTTCGCAGAATACACCACCGAGAATCGGCAGGGCAAACAGTGCGATGGAAGTTGTAGAGTTGGTGCAGCAAACAATAAAGTCTGCCGCCAGCAGCACATAGAAAATCACGGTTTGGATCTTCACAGATTTTGTTTGCCGTCGTTCGCTGAGGTTTCGGATATGCAGGACAAGGAATAGTCCAATGACAAGGAATAAAATGCCGATGCTGTAATAGATGATATGATTCCAAAAGATCTCACGCAGTTTCACACTGGAACAAAGTGTCAATAATAATACACTGACTGTAATTGCAGTTGCACGCAAGCTGAAATGCATCTCTCGCAGCATCAAACAGAGGAACACATAAAACGTAACGAAGAACGTTGCCATGCCGAATGCCTGTGTTTTCATGGAAATACCGAACAGCGGAATCCAGAGTTGCATAAAGAGGTTTCCGCCCAGTGGCATCAAAGCGGCATAGGTGAAATCAGGGTTGATGAGTCCGTTTCCCTGCATGGCTGCTTCTGCCCAATAGAGCGTATCGGTGCAGTCGGAATGAAATTCATTTCTAGCAACAGCAAAAATGTAATAGAGAACGGTGGAGGCACTGCCAACCAATAAAATCAGGGAAAACAGCGTCCATAAAAATGGCTGTAAAGTTTGTTTTTTCTGTGCAAGCAGTTTGCACGAATTGGAAAAATGAAGTGTTTTTGTCATGATTATTTACTCCGGATAAGTCATCTGCTCAGGTGTCCAGTCTTTCAGAATCGGCTGAATTTCCTGTGCAATTTTTTTTGCACCTGCTAAGTCGTGGGCAAGATAATTGCCGCATTCCCGTCGTTTGCTGCCTGGAATTTCACCCTCGAACTGCAACACATAGGCAATGGTTTCCTGCACCAGACGAATAGCGGTTTCCTTTGGAAGGGTATCTCTGGTCAGGAAATAAAATCCCGTCCGGCAACCCATTGGGCCAACATAGACAACTTCATCTGAATAAGGGGTATTCCGAACATAAGTTGCAAACAGATGTTCAAATGTGTGCAGAGCGTTGTCTTCCAAATAATCGTTTTCCGGATTGTTTGGGGTTTTCATGCGAATGTCATATGTTACAACATCGCCGTCCACACGGGAAACATACATGCCTCTTGTCAGGGAGTCATGATTGATGGTGAAACTTGCAATTTTTTTCATAGTTTCCTTTCCTTTCTTTTTTTAGGTTAGTATTGTATGGGTTCAAAGCATGAAATCCCCTTACTGTCATGGAACCCACCTTTTCTATTATAACATAAAAGGTGGATCATTGCAACTAATTTTCATGATTTTTTCAAAAAAAGAAGGATCTACCTAACGAGCAGACCCTTCTATAAATTTATGAGGTATTACCAAATGGTAACAAGTTATATTTTATACATTGAAAATCATTTCGCTGTATGCCGGTACTGGCCACATGGTAGACGGCATGAGTACTTCCAGAGCATCCACAGCCTTCCGCAGATCATCCATGACTGGCAGAACGGTATCCCGATAAGCATTTGCCATTTCTTGCATACAGGTCTTTGCTGCTGCCACAGCAGTAACCTCTTCCAGCTTCTGAACAGCATCATAAGCCTTTTCGGTTTCATCTGTTATTTTCTTGACCAAATCCTTTTCTACGCAAGTGCAAACATCAATGCTCTTCTTTACAGCAATTGCATCAGCCAGTTCCTTGGAGTAAGCCAAGCAAGCCGGAATGTACTTCTTCTTTGCCATGTCAATCATGGTTAGAGCTTCGATGTTGATGGTCTTGGAGTAAGATTCCAGCAGAATTTCAACTCTTGCTTCGATTTCGGCCTTGGAGAAGATGCCAAACTTTTCAAACAGCTTGACATTCTTTTCATCTGCATAATGCGGTACGCAGTCAGCAGTGGTCTTGTAGTTCGGCAGACCTCTCTTTGCAGCTTCTTCTACCCATGCATCGGAATAGCCGTCGCCATTGAAGATAACCCGCTTGTGTTCCTTTACGATTTCAGCCAGCAACTTCTTCAGTTCGTCCTTAAACTGGTCAGCCGGAACTTTTTCCATCTTGTCTGCAATGTCAGAAAGTTCACTTGCAACGATGGTATTCAGCATGTGGTTCGGGCAGGCAATGTTTTCAGAAGAACCAACCATTCTGAATTCAAACCGGTTGCCGGTGAAAGCGAACGGAGAAGTTCTGTTCCGGTCGGTGGAATCCTTCGGGAAATCCGGAAGAGCGTCAACACCAATCTTAAAGGTCATGGATTCGCTGGTGTAAGTATCGCCGGATACCAGAGCATCCAGAACGCCCTGCAATTCTTCGCCCATAAAGATGGAGATGATTGCCGGCGGTGCTTCATTTGCACCCAGTCTGTGGTCATTTGCGGCAGATGCTGCACTGATTCTCAGCAGGTCTGCATATTCATCCACGCCCTTGATAACTGCACAGAGGAATGTCAGGAACTGCAAGTTTTCCATCGGAGTGCTACCCGGATTCAACAGGTTCTGACCATCATTGGTAGCGATCGACCAGTTGTTGTGCTTACCAGAACCATTAACGCCTTCAAACGGCTTTTCGTGCAGCAGACAAACCAGACCATGCTTGACTGCCAGCTTTTTCATGACTTCCATTGCCAGTTCGTTCTGGTCAGTGGAAATATTGGTAGTAGAAAAGACCGGAGCCATTTCGTGCTGTGCCGGAGCAACTTCGTTATGCTTGGTTGTTGCGAAAACGCCCAGTTTCCAGAGCTTTTCGTCCAAATCAGCCATGTAATCCCGAATTCTCGGCTTCAGGTTTGCAAAATACTGGTCATCCAGTTCCTGTCCCTTTGGCGGCATTGCACCGAACAAGGTTCTACCAGTCATAATCAAGTCTTCCCGCTTGTCATACATTGCCTTATCAATCAGGAAGTATTCCTGTTCTGGACCAACGGTGGAAGTAACCTTGGTAGCAGTGGTGTTACCGAACAACCGCAGAATCCGAACAGACTGTTCGCTCAAAACGTCCATAGAACGCAGCAGCGGTGTTTTCTTATCCAATGTTTCCCCTGTGTAAGAAACGAATGCAGTCGGGATGTACAGAGAACCTTCTTTTACAAAGCAGAAAGAAGTCGGATCCCATGCTGTATAGCCTCTTGCCGAGCTGGTGGCACGCAGACCGCCTGACGGGAAAGAAGAAGCATCCGGTTCGCCCTTTACGAGTTCCTTACCGGAGAAATTCATAATTACCATGCCGTTGTCTGTTGGTGTAATAAAGGAGTCGTGCTTTTCAGCAGTAGAACCGGTCATTGGCTGGAACCAATGGGTATAGTGTGTTGCACCGTGTTCAATTGCCCAATCCTTCAATGCATTTGCAACGACATCAGCATAAGTCGGATCCAGCGGCACACCCAGCTTTCTGGTCTTGGTCAGTGCCTTATAAACTGCCTTTGGCAGTCTTGCTTTCATTACTTCATCATTAAAGACATCACACGCAAAGTATTCCGCAACATTTTTCGACATGATAGATAACCTCCTAAAATAAAAAAGACGATCGCAGGGAACGCTCCCTTTCTTTGTCGTCACGTAATGTATCTTATGACGATAACGAAAAGAATGTACCAACGAAACGCCTTTGTTTCAGAAACGATTGATTTCATGCACTTATCATACCGCAAATCCGGAAGTTTGTCAAGCATTTTCTGAATTTGTGTCATCCGGAAAGAAAAAAGCCCAAATGAAAAAGAAATCGAAAGTTTTTCTGCGATTTTTATTTTTTTATTCGTTTTTCACTGAAAATGGTGGGATACCGATTAGAATTGCAGGGGAATGGCATGAACCGGGGTCCCTTTTTCATCAGTTCCAATCAAAATATGGTCGATGATTTCCAAATTTGCTACAGTTTCCCATCCGGAAACCTGTGCAGCAACAGCATCTGTATCCATTAAAATTGCCTGTGACTCATAGCGATTGGTTTCTGTCGTATATTGAAAAACAGAAAGTATTCCACCTTCTGATAATAAAAATACACTGGTTTGCTGGTCGTTGGTTGGCAATAAAAACAGTTTTTTGATGTTGTCATTGGAAATCGCATCGCCCAAATCACCATTTGCCTGTAAAAATCCAGCCGTTCCAGCCTGTAAATATAACAGTCGTTCGTCTTGGTCAGGCAGGATTTCCTGAATTTGTTCCAGTATTTTTTCTTGTCCGCTGTTAGAACCAACTGCTTCAATTCGGTAGAGATCTCCTTCTGACAGAACATACCGATATTCTCCGCAGGCAATGGCATCTGCATCCGCAGTAAATAACGCTTGTGTGGGTTCTGTTTGGGAAACAATGGGGTTGCTTTCTATTTTTGCATCTGCCTTGACAGATTGCTTGGTTTCTGTTGTGGCGGAATGCGAGGAATCTGTTTCTAAAAGTGTTGAAATACTGGGAATGGCAGGGGATGTATGCCGTTCCGGCTGCACTTGCGGGGCTTCTTTTTGGAAGAATAACACAATGACAAGGGCAGCTGTCAAGCCGAAAACTGCAATCAATAATAATATGGTTCGTAAATCAATGATTTTCAACGGATCTGCATGCCGTTCCGCAGCAGCGGCAGCTTGTTCCTCTTCTTCTGTATCGGAATCATAATAATATTTTGCAACAATGATTCGTTTTTCTTCGCTTTCACCGGATAGAATCAGATGTTCCGCAGCGTGGCAACCAATGAGCACTTCTGAATATGCCAGCATTCGTTCCCGCATCTGCCGTTTGCAGACAACAATCAGCCGTTCTGCATCGGGGTCATTCGGAATGGTTTCCAATAAGTCAACCGCAGCTTGTAACGCTTCCACGCTGTTTGCCTTTTCTTTCATCAAGACTGCTTGTTGATATTTGGCTTTCTTTTCGTATTGCAAGATTTTTTCCCGAAAGGCTGGGTCTGCATGCTGCAGCAGTTCTGC
>CABQIF010000078.1 GCA_902464115.1 uncultured Ruminococcus sp.
CTGAAATACCAAACAATTTGTATACAATCACTAAATTTTAATACGAACTTTTGTGACAAACAGCCTTGTTCCAAACAAATTGTGGATTTTGTCACGAAACAGGGATTGACAAATCCTGAAAAATTGCGTATCATTAAAGTATCCCCCATTTTTTCGGAATGGAACAGAAAGGAAGGTGCACCCATATGACGGATATTCTTGCACCCGATGACCCTGCCCTGCAAAGCATGGCAGACCTCTTCAAGGTATTCGGCGACCCCACCCGTGTCCGCATTCTCTTTGCGTTGTTTCAACAGGAAGCCTGCGTACAGGAAATTGCAAACCGGCTCGGCATGACACAGTCTGCCATCTCTCATCAACTCCGCATCTTAAAACAAGCCCGCCTCGTCAGCAGCCGCAGAGAGGGAAAGTCCATCTTTTATGCCCTCGCAGATGACCATATCTATACCATTTTCCGGCAGGCTTTGGAACATATTGCAGAATAACCAGCCCTTCAACGCCATTGGATTTGTGCGATTCGCTGAAAAAAGTTTTTTTGCTTTCCATGGAAAACCACTTGCATTTCACAAGGGAATCTGCTATAATAAGAGCGTACAGGATTTCCCTGTGTGAAATCTGGTTTCCGGAGGTGAAACAGCAATGGCATATAAAATCACTGATGCATGTCTTTCTTGCGGTTCTTGTGCAGACGCATGTCCAGTAGAAGCAATCAAGGAAGGCGACAGCACCTATGTAATTGATGCAGATTCTTGCATCTCTTGCGGTTCTTGTGCAGACACCTGCCCAGTTCAGGCAATTGTTGAGGACTAAATTGTTTTCGTGAAAGCCGCCTTGCCCATCTGAATGGTGCAAGTGCGGCTTTTGCTATTTTATGATAAACCGTTCCGAATCATTCCTGCATCCGGAACAACAGAAAGGATTGTCTTATGAAAATTTCTCATCTCGCACTCTGCGGCGGTCTAACGCTCGCACTATTGCTGAGCGGCTGTGCAGACTCCAAATCCAAGACCACTTCCAAAGGCACGCTTCCCCGCACAACCGTTGTCACGACCATCATTCCGGGCGAAGTCGGAACAGACCAGAATGTTGACGGAGCAACTGTCACCTTAAACGGCGTTTATCGTTCTTCCATCACCGATGTGCACAACGGACAGAACTGCAACGCCATCTTCTTCTCGTTTACGGTTTCCAACCAGACCGATGCCCCGATTTCCGCCAACTTCCTGCAAACTTGTCAAATTCAATTAGATGGAAAGCCGTTTGATGCGTTTACCATTCAATCCATGCGAGCAACGTATCAGCAATTCGGACAAGATGTTGAAGATTTCTCCCAGCCGATTCCTGCTGGAGCAACTGTGACGGGCTACATTGGTGCAGAAGTCTATGAGGACTACCAAGAAGGCGTATTGCTGTACAGTCCGCTGGCTGGCGGAAGCGGCGATAATCAGGATGATAGCAAATTGATCTCCTATACCTTCCACCCAGATGACCTGCTGGACATTGCATCTGCTCCAATGCAAACCGCTATGCCGACCGAATCTAATTCGTTAGGCTACTGCAAAAAAAAAATGACGCAGCCGGTTTTTCGACCGACTGCGTCATTCCAACAATGAGAAAAAGAAAAATTGAAGTATTCGTTTTTGCATCCGTTTTACTGGTATGGCTTTATTATAGCAGTTTTTCTCTAAAATGTCAACCAGTTTTCCACAAGAAAAAATATTTTCGTTGGAACTGCACAAACGCAAGATTCAATTTTTGTCCATTTCTCTAAAAAACAGGTTGTCCGGACACGTTATAAGCGACAGCCGTGTCCGGACAGGTTATACCACATGGATTCCCATGGGAATCCCAAAAGGAAATAGAAAGATGCAATTTTAGAATACTCCAAACATCATGAATTTCTGAAACAAAAATAGGGGCATTGCTTCTCATGAAAAAAGTGTCAGCCTCATTGCTTTTTTGTCATATCTCTGCATGGAATTTCCTATATTGTATCACAGCTGGATGAAACTGTCAACCCGTATCCAATTTTTTCTGAATTTTCACCAAAATTCAACATCTGTTTTTATAGAGATTTAACAAATTTTGGATACCATTTCCCTTTTCCTGTTTTTTCACGAAAAAACCGACCCTGCACTGTCCTGCAAGAGCCGGCTTTTTTGTAACAACTGCAAAAGCAGCTGCCCTAATTCTGTTTTTTGGGAACGGCATAGAGGTTGGTTTCCCATGCCGGAATATAGAGCTGATGCCGGATATAAATATCATAATTCGGGTTCAGCTTCTGAATCAGCAATGGCAACGAGAACATATCTTCATTGCGGTGATACAGCGAAACCATCAGCTTTGGTGTATAGTGGGCAATCGTCTGAGCAGAGCCCCAGAGTGCTTCCCGTTCGCAGCCCTCGACATCCATTTTAATCAAGGTTGCAGGTCTGCCCTCTAAGACGCTGTCCACAGTTCTGGCATCAATCGTCTGTCCGGTTGCAGTTACCGCTGACTGTCTGCCTGCCTTTGTGGCGAATGGTACTTGTGTATCCGTACACCAAGCCGCTGCATGGAACGGATAGATATTTTGCATTCCATCGGTATTCTTCAGGAGTTTCTTAAAGTTCTTGCGGTCTGGCTCCATTGCATAGATCCGGATATATTTGCCACGGGTATACTGGAGCACTTCCCGAATCGTATCGCCATTATAAGCACCCAAATCCACATAAATTTCATTCGGGGTCAGGTGCATCAGCTTCCGATAAATTTCGGATTTTGGCGTGGTGACATCCATCAGATAATGGATCTCGCCACTGATTTTAAAATTCAAAATGCTGGCATAGACTTCTCTGGAATAGTCATCTGCCAACAGGTTATAAACTGTTTCGATTTCGTCCGCATGTTCCAGACAATAATCATAGGTGAATAAACCGCCTCCGGCAACCGGTACATCCGGAACGAGCAGCGTATGCCGTTTGCTGATGTCCACGATTTTATCGACTAAGGACTGATAACCAGCAGCAAACGCCAGTACAATAACAAAATCGTCTACGGCTGCTTCAATTTCGGAAAGTTTCCGCACTTTGTGGCCTGCAAAAGAATGGCCTCTTACAAAATCATCGCTTGCAAAAATACCGGCAAACGGTATCCCTTTCTCCTGAAAAACCCGCATGATTTTTTCTGCACCGTCACCCATCCCATAAATAAATATCGGGCGGGTTTCTGCTTTCAGCTTTTCCCATGCTGTCAGTTTTTCTGTAATAAATGAAAGCATACTCAGGATCTCCTTTATCTCTCTATTCGTTTCTGCTGTCCTGTCCGCTTTTTTTGCTGGCAGGGCATCCGAAACGCCCCGGATATTCCATCCAAAAGAAATGCAGTCTGTAATCTGCTTTACAGCAAATCGTCATCTTCTCCATCCAGATCACCCGGTGCTTGATACGGAGCAGAAATCCGTCCATTTCCGCCGCCCACAAATGCTGCACCGACCATATCTCTGCCAGCGATCCGCAAATTTTCCTGCCGCTCCCGAACATAGTTGCCGATGAGCTTGGAAACCTGCTGCGGATGCCGAATGGAAACCAGGTGTTTTTCCGGCGTGTCTTCATCCCGACTGAGAATGATGACTGTGCCGCAACCAAACAGCCGCTGGAAGAACGTCTGTTCAATTCGTTTGTCCACAATGCGATACAGTTCAATTTCATCCTCTTTTATGGAGAGAAAACCCACTCTTGTAATCAGCTGATGGTCTGTCAAATAATATCTGGTGAAAGAAAGCGGCAATCCAAGAAAGGTTCGTTTTTTATCCGTCCAAAGAATCGTTCCCCAATCGTCCTGTCGTGCCATGTGGTTTTCCTCCTTCTTTTCTGGTTCTGCAAACGGTTGTTTGCATGTGTTCGGGCAAGATGCACCGGTACATGTATTGTTATTTTACCACACTTCCCGTGATGTTGTCAATTCCATTTGCAAAAAAGCCGGCAAACGGAACAAGTTGCACAAATTTTCTCGCCGTTTCTTGTCGAAAAAGCGAACAACTTCTAAGATTTCCGCCGCTTTTTTCCGGCAAAATCGGATGCCGCTTCCAACGCTGCCGCCACACCCAATAAAAATTTACAGCTTCGATGCCGGAAAAGTTTCGGGAATCTCTTGACTTTTTTTCGGAAACAGTGTAAAATAAAAGAGCTGTATATTACAAATCCGGTTGCGGATGCTGTTAGAAAAATGGCGTCCGTTTTTTTATTGGAATTGCGGCGTGCAGCTTTCAGAATATAGGGGTTCTGCACAAACAAGCAGACGATTCTTTTTTTTACATCAGCGGAAGCTGCTGCTCTCCGAGCAGAATTTGCTTCCCTTTTTATGGATAAATCCGCATCGGTTTCGGCAATCTTGCCCACCCTGCGGCTTTTGGCAACTTGTAAAATAGGATATGGTACTGGATGCGTCAGGATTCGCTACGTTCGTTTTTTTCTGCACACCGCCCAACGGGAAACCGATTGTAAGATAAGTGATTCAATCAAAGGAGGGCGTGCAAAAAATGGAAATTGTAATCGTTTGTCTGGTTGCCTGCGTCATCTGTGTGGCTGCGGTTTTGGTCACCAACCATACTGCCACCCAAAAAGGCTACACCAAAGGTGTACAAGACGGGATTCAGCAACGAAAGCAACAGGCAGAAGCGGAAATTGGCTCTGCCGAAAAAGAAGCGGCTCGTGTCATTCACGATGCCAAAAAAGAAGCAGAACAGCAAAAGAAAAGCGTATTACTGGAAGCCAAAGATGAAGTCTTTCAACTGCGTGCCGATGCGGAAAAGGAAATCAAAGACCGCCGTTCTGAAGTCAGCAGACAGGAACGAAGAGTACAGCAGAAAGAAGAATCTCTGGACAAAAAACTCGAAAACCTCGAACGCAAAGAGGACAATCTTGCCCGCAAACAAAAAAGCGTGGAAGAACGGCTTGCAGAAGCCGAAGCCATCAAGAACAGCCAGATGGATGTTCTGGAACGAATCTCAGAATTCACCCGGGAACAGGCAAAGGAATATATCCTGCAACATCTGGAAGATGAACTGGTGCATGAAAAGGCAATGAAGATCACCCAGTATGAGCAGCAGCTCAAGGATGACTGTGAGGAGAAAGCAAGAAATTACATCTCCCTTGCCATTGCAAAGTGTGCATCCGACCAGGTTTCGGAATCCGCTGTTTCAGTCGTGCCGCTGCCTAACGATGAAATGAAGGGCAGAATCATCGGCAGAGAAGGCAGAAACATCCGGACACTGGAAACCCTCACCGGCGTGGACTTGATCATCGACGATACACCGGAAGCCATTACCCTTTCCTGCTTCGACCAGGTTCGGCGTGAAGTTGCCCGGATTGCTCTGGAAAAACTCATTGCGGACGGCAGAATCCACCCGACTAAGATCGAAGAAATGGTGGAAAAGGCAAAACGAGAAGTAGAACAGCGGATTCGTGCGGAAGGCGAACATGCTGTTCTGGAAACCAATGTTCACGGTATCAACAACGAAATGATCAAGCTGTTGGGACGGCTCTATTATCGTACCAGCTACCGGCAGAATGTCTTGAAGCATTCCATCGAAGTTTCCAAGCTCTGCGGCGTTCTTGCCTCGGAATTGGGACTGGATGCCAACATGGCACGGCGTGCCGGCTTACTGCATGATATTGGTAAGGCTCTGACCGCTGAAATTGAAGGCTCTCATGTACAGATCGGCGTTGATGTCTGCAAGAAGTACAACGAAAGTCCGGAAATCATCCACGCAGTGGAAGCCCACCACAACGATGTAGAACCAAGAACTGCACTTGCCTGTATCGTACAGGCTGCGGATGCGATTTCTGCGGCTCGTCCGGCAGCAAGAAGCGAAAACTACGAAAACTACATCAAGCGGCTGCAACAGCTCGAAAACATTTGTGCATCGTATGACGGTGTTGAAAAATGCTATGCATTGCAGGCTGGCCGTGAGGTTCGGGTTATGGTCGTTCCGGAAAAGGTCAACGATGAAAAGATGGTGCTGATTGCCCGTCAAATCGCAAAACAGATCGAAAACGAAATGAACTACCCGGGACAAGTCAAAATCAACCTCATCCGAGAAAGTCGGGTTGTGGATTACGCCAAGTAATCACCACCGGATTTTGATGGCCTCCAAAAAGCATCTTGAAACCGCAAATCCAAACAAAGGATTTGCGGTTTTTGCTTTTCCTTTTTTCCTGCTTTTGAGAACCAAACTGGCAAAAAACACTTTTTCACAATCATTGACTTTTGAAAAAAAATATGATATAATACGAACAGTCTATTTTTTATAAAAGGAGTATCTTCATGGACGATTTTAAAAATAATCTGCCGGAATCCGACCACGCTGGTTTTGCACCGCCGCAAAACGATGCAACGCCAACTTCGACCTCGGCAAACGATACCGCTGCTGCTTCGGCAGCAAATCCATTTCAACAGCCTGCTCCGTCTGCGGATGCAACAACCACTCCACCCCAGCCGGAAACACCGCCTTCTTTTTCCCAGACACCACCGCCATTTCAGCAGCCTGATTTCTCGCTGAATGGTCAGATCGTCGGTGCAAAGTCCAAAAAGAAAATGAAGGGCTGGAAAATCGCTGTCATCTCTATCATCAGTGCTGTGGTTGTCCTCGGAGCAGGAACTGGCATCGCCTATGCTGCCAGCGACACTGTCAAGAACTTCGCAAAGATGAATTTCAGCAGCGAAAGCGATTACTATCAATGGGTCATTGAAAAAAATACAAAGGACTGGGGACGTTCGGTTTCTGACCGCTACGACAGTTCCCTCTCCCGCTCCAAGGAAGAACCGCAATCCAATCTGTCTATGAACATCACGCTCAGCGAAGAGGGACAGAAGAAGTTGCAGGAAGAACTCAACAGCGATGTTGATACCGATGAAACCATTACGCTGACATCTGCTGCAATCACGCTCAGCGGAAAAGTAGAAGCCGACAAGATGGGCGGAACAGTAACGATCACCCTCAACGGTGAAGATGTCTTAGAGGGCAATGCTGTGATGGATGCCAACAATATCTATTTGCAGATTCCATCTCTGTCCGACCAGTATCTTTCCATGACCTGGCAAGATGTTGAAACCCTCACCGAAGAAGAATACGACCTCTCCGATGAATTCGATTCTTCTATTGATTCCACAGCACTGCGTTCTTCTTCCCTGTTCCTGACACCGGAAGCCCTTGAAGAACGGCTTTCTCCCTCCGACCTGAACAGCATGTTCCAGCGGTATGGTGAAATTATCGCTGACAGCAATGCGACCATTGCCCTGCTGAAAAATCAGGAACTAAACATTGCAGACACAACATTTTCTTACACTGCCCTTGAAGCAACCTATCAGGGCGATGAACTGAAAACCGTTGTCAAGGAACTGCTCGAAGAAGTGAAAGAAGATTCTACCATCTCGCACTATTTCGCTGCATCGGATTTGATGACAGAAGACGAATTTCAATCCAACCTGCAAGAGGCTCTGGACAACTGGAATGATACCACCGTTACAGAATCGGCAACCGTCACCCTCTATGTTGACCCAACCGGAACGATTCGTGGCTGCCGCATTGCAGATCCGGACGATGCTGATTTCTCTTTGTTGGAATGCTATGCCGGAAAAGATGGCAAGCAAGTTGGCGTTTATTTCGATGTCAACGGGCTGAACGTCAGCGGAGTTCTGTCCGAAGGTTCTAAGGATACCTACAGCGGCACGATTACGGTTGCTCTGGAAGAAAATTCCGTTCTGTTGGATCTGGAAGATTTTAAAATCGTCAATGAAGAACGGGGTTACTGCTCCGGCACTCTGACCGCTTCCACAGAGGATGAACCAAACATGTTCACGCTGAGTCTGGATTCAGATGGAAAGTCACAGACATTCGCAGTGGACTGGGCAGTCGGCGGTACTAACTATGCAACCATTTCCTGCACGTTAAGCACCGACAAGGGTGACGACTTGGCACTGAATATTCCATCGGATTCTTTGGACTTGTCCGATGATGCCACAAAGGATACTTACTTTGGCGATGGCACACAGACAAAGGACTGCCTGAAAAAGATTGCGACTGCACTGGGCATTCAGGATACGGACAACTTTGCCGATTCCATTTATGATGAGATCAACGGCGGAGATGACATGGATACACAGAGTTCTGACTCGGATATTTCAACCCTTCCGGCAGACGATGACAGACCGGTAGAAGATGGCACAGAGGCAGATGACTCAGACGGCACTGTTGATACTTCCGACAACGAACAGCGGATTGATGCAGACCTTTCCATTGCTGCCATTACCTACAACGGCGGAAAACTGTTCCGATTCTATGAAAATAACATGGATTTGATCAAGCTGGTAGACTGCACAGTTGACCCAACCATCGAATCACAGGACTACAACTGGTATTCCAATTCGGATGCCACGCTGACCCTTGGTCTGGAAAACATGTCTACTTCCCCGACCGATGCACAGGCTTGCAATATCTTTGAAGTGGAAGTCTATGAAGGCTCACCATCTGATATTCGAGTTGGCGTTGTCGGCATTGGCAGTTCCGTTGCAGACTTGGAAGCACAGTTTAACATTGACATTGTTCCAGAGGCAGAAACCGCAAGCACATATGTGGTTTCCATCTATGACACGGTTACCAATGGGCAGAAGGCATATTCGTTCTACATTGAGAACGGCAAAGTTACTGCGTTTGATTTGGTAGACTATTCTTAATTTCTCAATTGCCTGTTAGATCAAAAAGAAAAACCGTTCCCGGTATACTTTTGTACCGAGAGCGGTTTTTTCTATCTTAATATTTATATCATCACTTGCAGTTAAAGCATATTTGGAAAATCTCCTGCAAGCTCATTCTACATGACTGTCTTTTGGTTCAATCGTTGTTTCCGGTTCAACAGGTTCTATAGATTCTGTCACCTGCTCCGGTTCTGATTCTGGTTCAACGGATTCCACTGCTGCAACGGTTTCTACTGTTTCTGCTTCTTCCATGGTTTCCAGTTCTTCTTCTGGTTCTTCCATCGTGGTCAATGGCTCTTCCACTGCCTCTGGCTCTGCTTCATCCTCCAGCATCAGCCGGTCAATGGCATTGCTGTTCAACTGGGTAGAAAGCCGCACACGATCCAAATCATTCCGCATCCGATCCAGCATTGCTGCAACACGTCCGAAAATCTCCCGATTTCGCTGCTCTTCCTGCCGCAGCCGTTCTTTCTGTCGCTTGGCAATCTGAGAAAGTTCCTCAGTCTGCTGCATCAGCGTCCGAATCTGTGTCCGCAGCTGCAAATTCTCCGATTCCAATGCCCGAATCCGCTGGTCGGCACTCTGATTAAATGCATTCTGTCGTACCCCGAAATTGTGCATCGGCTTCGACCAGTTCTTGACTGCTTGCTGTTCCCATACTTCTTCCATATATGTATCTGCCATAACCCGCTTTTGCTCCGTGTGTTCCTCCATGTTGAACCCCTTTTTCCATCAATTGACGTTGTTCTTCAACCGAATCTGCCAGTCTGTCAGTGTATCTGCAATGGTACGCTCCAGCGAAATTTCCGGCTTCCAGTCAATTGCTCGCTGCAACTTTGAAATATCCGCTGCAATGCTTGGATAATCTACCGGACGGAATTTCTGCGGGTCATGCTGTACTGAAATAGAAATGCCACTCTGCCGGATGATTTCATCTAACAACGATTGAATGGAAACGGCTGTTCCCGAACCAATATTGTAGATTTCACCCGGTACGCCATGCTGAATCAGCAGACCATACGCCCGTACCACGTCCCGTACATCCGTAAAGTCCCGTGAAGCGGTCAGATTACCGACCCGTACCACTGGCTCTGCACCGTTCAAAATCTCTGCAACCTGCTTGCAGAAGTCCGATACAACGAAGCCTGCCATCTGTCCTGGCCCAATGTGATTGAACGGTCTTGCCAGAACAATATGCATCCGGTAAGCATGGGCATAAACCTGCCCCAACATCGTCTGTGCAGCCTTTGTCATAGCATACGGATTACCCGGACACGGCAGCGTTGTTTCTGAAACCACTCGAATGCCATCCGGCAATCTGCCGTATTCATCGCCCGAACCAATCAATAATATCTTTGGGTCGTAAATTTCTATGGAACGAATCGCATCCAGCAAGTTCGCACAGCCCTTGATGTTCACGTCAATGGTTGCCTGCGGATTCTTCCAAGAACGAGCAACGGAACTCTGTGCTGCCAGATGGAAAATATAATGCGGCCGTTCCTGCTCCAATACTGCCTGAATCTGTCCCTTTTCTAAGATATTCACCGGAATAAAACGTCCTAAGCTGCTGCGTTCAATTGCTTCCCGTTCTTCCGGCAGCCCTGTAATGACAATCTCCCAGCCATAAGTATTTGCGAGATGGATTGCAAGATGTTTTCCAACAAATCCAGCACCGCCAATCAGCATTGCTTTCAT
>CABQIF010000079.1 GCA_902464115.1 uncultured Ruminococcus sp.
TTTCACCATAACCTTTACACGCATCATTCCTCAACCTTTCTCTCTCGATGATGATACGTTTCATAAGCACGGATAATATCCTGTACCAAGCGATGGCGTACCACATCTTTATTTGTAAATTCCTGAATGGCGATGTCGTTGACATGTTTCAACACCTGCATTGCCTCCAGCAATCCGCATTTCCGTTTATCCGGCAGGTCAATCTGAGTAATATCCCCGGTGATGACCATACGGCTGTCCTCGCCCAGACGGGTCAGGAACATTTTCAGCTGTTCGGACGTTGTATTTTGTGCTTCATCCAGAATGATGAAAGCATGGTCGAGTGTTCTGCCACGCATATAGGCGAGCGGTGCAACTTCAATCACGCCCCGTTCCAGATTTCGCTGGAACGCTTCTGCTCCCATCATTTCAAAGAGGGCATCATACAGCGGTCTTAAATAAGGGTCTACCTTGTTCTGGAGATCCCCCGGCAAGAACCCGAGTTTTTCTCCGGCTTCCACCGCCGGACGGGTCAAAATGATCCGGCTAACGGTATGCTGCTTGAACGCTTTGACTGCCATGGCAACGGCAAGATAGGTTTTTCCAGTTCCAGCAGGGCCGATACCAAAGACAATGGTATTTTTCTGAATGGCAGTGACGTAGCGTTTTTGTCCAACGGTTCGGGCACGCACCACTTTTCCGGTTGCGGTGAGGCAAATGCCGCCGTCTGCAAGTGCCTGCAATTCTTGTCCTTCGCCCTCGCTGACCATCATTGCCGCATAGCGGACGGTTTGCAGGGAGATGGGCTGACCAGTTTCCAGCATTTGCAGCAGGGATTGCAACACGGCTGCTGCCTGTGCCGCTTTGGCTTCTGCTCCATTGACTTTGATTTCTGTATCCCGACAAACAATGGTCACTTCATAGAGCTGTTCCAGCGTGCGGATATTTTCGTCAAAATTTCCGCAAAGTGCCTGCCATTGTGCAGGGTCTTGCATGTGAAGTATCTGTTCTGCCATAAAATCCAAGCAGTCTCCTTTCGATTCAGCTTTCTTTATTATACCATATTTTTTCCGCATTGGAAACTATTTTTTCTGTATTTCACAAAAAATTTTCCTGTATGAAAAATGAGAAGATTATGAGCGGACATCACCGAAAGTCCACGATTTGTGCAGGAATTGCAGCAATGAGCCGAACGACACAAACGCTTTCCACAACATTTAACCGGAAATTTTCTTTTATTTTGTGCGATTTTTATAGTTTTTAAGAAAATTCCACTTGACGATTTTGAAAAAATATTGTATAATGTTTTTAGCAGCTGCAAAACCAGCAATTCTGGATGCACTGCATTCCCTGCAATCGTTTGGGTTGCAGCATTTTGATACGGAAGGAGAAACCGTGTCCTTTGCAGCACGGTTGGTAAAAGCAAGATGAAAAATATTTTATTTGCAGCTTCTGAATGTGTTCCATTCGTCAAAACCGGCGGTCTGGCAGATGTCGTTGGTGCACTGCCGAAAGCCCTGTATAAAGGGGACTATGACGTGCGGGTTATTCTGCCGAACTATACTTGTATTCCGTGGGAATACCGTGGAAAATTCAAGTTTGTTTCCAACTTCTATATGGACTATGGTCAGAGAAGTGAACAGATGTTTGTCGGCATCATGGAATATGAATACGAGGGCATCACATTCTACTTTATTGATAATGAATATTATTTCAAGTGTGACAAGCCTTATACAGATTCTGTCCGCTGGGATATTGAACGCTATATTTTCTTCTGTAAAGCCGTTCTGGCAGCTATGCCGGTCATCGGATTCCATCCGGACATTATTCACTGCCACGACTGGCAGACGGGTATGATTCCGGTATTCCTCAAGAGCACCTTTGCAACCCATAGCTTTTATTGGGGCACAAAGTCGATTATGACCATTCACAACCTGAAGTTCCAGGGCGTTTGGGACATCGACCACTTTATTTATAACACCAACCTGCCGGGCTATATGTTCACGCCGGACAAGCTGGAATTTAAAAAGGATGCAAATATGCTCAAGGGCGGCTTGGTTTATGCAGATTACATTACAACCGTTAGTGAAACCTATGCAGAAGAAATCAAGACCCCGTATTACGGCGAACAGCTGGATGGTCTGCTGTGTGCTCGTTCCCGGTCGCTGCGTGGTATTTTGAACGGCATTGACTATTCTGTTTATAATCCGGAAACTGACCCGAAGATTGCGGTGCATTACAATGAAAAGAATGCAATTGCAAAGAAGAAGGAAGCAAAGCGGGCATTGCAAAAAGAACTGGGTCTGCCGGTGGATGACAACAAATTCATGATTGCAATCATTTCTCGTCTGACCGACCAGAAGGGTCTGGATTTGGTGGACTGGATTACCGAACGCATTGTGGATGAATTCACACAGTTTGTTATTATTGGAACGGGAGAATCTCGGTATGAAGATATGTTCCGGTATTATCAGGGACGGTTCCCAGACCGTGTTTCTGCAAATATTTTCTATTCGGATGCACTGGCTCACAAGCTCTATGCGGCAGCAGATGCCATGTTAGTACCATCTCGGTTTGAACCGTGCGGTCTGACACAGCTGATTTCGCTTCGCTATGGTACAGTTCCGATTGTACGGGAAACTGGTGGATTGAAAGACACGGTAGAGCCATACAACGAATTTGAAAAGTGCGGAACCGGCTTTACGTTCCACAATTACAATGCAGACGATTTGCTGTATACCATCAACTATGCAAAGAACATCTATTTCAACCATCGGGAAGATTGGAACGACATCATTCAGCGTGGTATGGAAAAAGATTTCTCTTGGGGCAGCTCTGCGTTGCAGTATCAGGGGATGTATGACTGGATTCTGCGTGGCATGCAGGAATAAAAGCCCAATTGCAAAAATAAAATATGTGTCAATGGCAGCTGTGGACAAATGCGTTCACAGCTGCTTTTTGTGGATAATTTTCACAAAATCCGTGGTATTATATGAAAAGCATTCTCATTTTTTGTGAATTTCGCAGAAAATTTCAAAAATGCTTGACTTGGAGTGAACTCCAGGGTCTATAATAGAAAAAACGAAAAACGGAGGTGCAAAAATCATGCAGAAACAGCAAATTTCCCTGTTGACCGCAGCTGCTTGTGTCGTTGGTTGTGCTGGGCTGATGGCGATGCCAGCCGTTGCCGCTCCGGCAAGCAATGCTGATTATACCGTCACAGACCTTGTGAATTTGCAGCGGTCGCTTTTGAATCTGCCAACCAGCGAATCTTTGAAGAATAAGCCCTATGATTGCAATCAAGATGGCATTTGGGATGTTCGGGACTTGTGCCTGATGAAACAGGAAGTGTTTTCTTCCGTTACAACTTCCAGTGATACGCTTGTGGTTTATTTCTCTCGGACAAACCACACGGAGAACATTGCAAACAGGATTGTGGATGATACCGGTGCAGACCGCTACGAAATAGAAGCCGCTGTTCCGTATACCGATGCTGACATTGATTATACGCAGTCCTCTTGTCGGGCAAATCAGGAACAAAATGACAAAACTTGTCGCCCCGAAATCGCTGACCCGCTGGATTCTCTGGATGCTTACGATGTGATTTATCTTGGTTACCCCATCTGGTGGGGGGAAGAACCTCGCATTGTAGATACGTTTCTGGAAAGCTATGATTTTACAGGAAAGACTGTGATTCCATTTTGCACTTCCGCAAGCAGTGGTATTTCCACCAGTGAAACCAATATCAAAAACTTGCTGCCCAATAGCAAGGTGCTTTCAGGAAAGCGATTCTCGGCAAGTGCAAGCAAATCAGAGGTGCAAGCATGGATTGACAGCCTGCCGATTACCGACAGCCGTACCGAACAAAAACTGTATCTGACGATTAACGGCACAAAGCTTTCTGCAACTTTGGAAGACAACCGTTCCGTGCAGGCGTTGAAAGAGAAGCTGTCAGAGGGAGATGTTGTGATTGATGCCCACGATTACAGCAACTTTGAAAAGGTTGGAAGTCTTGGTTTTTCGCTCCCTCGAAATGATACGCAAATCACGACAACACCGGGGGACTTGATTCTGTATCAGGGGAATCAGTTCGTGTTCTATTATGATGAAAATTCTTGGAATTTTACAAAACTCGGACATGTTGACAATATGACGCAAGAGCAGCTGAAGCAGTTGCTGGGGGATGGAAACGTTACCATTACGCTGTCCTTACAGTAAAAGGAGGTGTTTTCTATGACCATCAAAGAAGTGAGTGAACGCTACGACTTATCACAGGATACCTTGCGGTATTATGAGCGTGTGGGAATGATTCCGCCAGTTCATCGAACTGCAAGCGGGATTCGAGATTACCAGCCGGATGATTTGGGTTGGATTGAACTGGCAAAGTGTATGCGGGGAGCAGGACTTCCAGTAGAAGCGATTATTGAATATGTAAAGCTGGCACAGGAAGGAGAACATACCATTCCGGCAAGATTGCAGCTTTTAACAGAACAGCGAGAACTGCTGTTGGAGCAGAAGGAAAAGATCGATACCACATTGAAACGGTTGAATTATAAGATTGAACGCTATGAAATCGCCGTGGAAACGGGCGAATTAAAGTGGGATTGATGCCCTTGGCAGACGGCGGAGCGACAGCCGCCGCTTGCCACGACAATCAGGAAAGAGGAATAAAAATCATGAACGTATTATTGATTAACGGAAGTCCGCACGCAAACGGCAACACTGCCGTAGCTCTGCGGGAAATGGAACGGATTTTTCAGGAAAATCAGGTGGAAACAGAGTGGATTCAGGTTGGAAACAAGGACATTCGGGGCTGCGTTGCCTGCTATGGATGTACAAAAAAGGGAGCTTGTGTGTTCGATGATTTGGTTAACGAAACTGCTCCGAAGTTTGAAGCCTGTGATGGAATGGTCATTGGCAGTCCGGTTTATTATGCCTCTGCAAATGCAACGCTGGTTGCGTTTTTGCATCGACTGTTTTATAGCACCCCATTTGAGAAACGGATGAAAGTAGGGGCAAGCGTAGTTGCAGCCAGAAGAGGCGGCTTGTCTGCAACCTTTGACGAATTGAACAAGTTTTTCACGATTTCCGGCATGCCAGTTGCCTCTAGCCAGTATTGGAACAGCATTCACGGCAGAGAGCCGGGCGAAGCCAAACAGGATGCAGAGGGATTGCAAACGATGCGAACCCTTGCAAGAAATATGACGTTCCTGATGAAAAGCATTGCACTGGGCAAGGAAGCCTATGGTTTGCCGGAACAAGAACCACGGCAAAGAACGAATTTTATTCGATAAGGAGCGAGCAATAATATGAAATCGCTGATTGTTTATTATTCTCTGACAAACGGCAATACGAAACGAATTGCAGAGATGTTGCAACAGGCAACGCATGCAGACATTGCCGAAATTCAAAGGGTTATGCCTTATACAGGCGGATATGATGCTGTTGTTGCACAGGGACAGGAGGAAGTCAATCGGGGATATGAACCGGAGATTCAACCGCTTTCGGTATCCGTTGCAGACTATGACCGGATTTTCATTGGAACACCGACTTGGTGGTATACCATGGCACCAGCCGTTCGGACATTCCTGCACCAGCAGAATTTCAGCGGAAAGACCGTGATTCCGTTTATGACAAATGGTGGATGGCCGGGACATACGATTGCAGATATGAAAACCGCTTGTCGAGGTGCTGCATTTGCACACGAAAAAGAAATTCAGTTTGACTCCAACGGCGGTGACCATCTGGAAACCCCGATGCAGGAAATCAAAACATGGATCGCTGCGATCTGTGCAGACGAAACACAGGAGGAAACCGCATGAAAATTGTTGTAATTACCGGAAGCCATCATAAAAATGGAACTTCCGCCCACTTGGCAGCTGCATTCATTCGAGGTGCAGAGGAATCCGGACACGAAGTCTGTCGGTTTGATGCTGCCTTTCGGCAGGTACATCCTTGCATTGCCTGTGAAACTTGCCACAATACTGACCGAGGCTGTGCCTTTGCAGATGATATGAAAACGCTGTATCCGGAACTGTTGGCAGCAGATGCGGTTGTCTTTGCAACTCCGATTTATTATTATGCAATGAATGCACAGATTCGGGCAGTCATTGACCGATTCTATGCCTGTGATGCCCAGCTGCACCACAACAAGAAAACGGCTCTGCTGGTGACGATGGCAGATAATACCATGGAATCCGCAGCCGGAGCAATTGCTTCTTTCCAGGGCATGGCAAAGTTCTTGGATTGGGACATTGCTGGCATGGTGATCGGTGCGGATTGTATGGATGTTCCGGCACTGGAACGAACCGATTATGAAAAGCAGGCTTATCAGCTCGGAAAACAACTATAAAAGCAAACAGAAATAGGAGGTTTTTCTCATGGTAAAACAAACAGCCGGCAGAGATGCCCTTGGAACGTTTGCACCGCAGTTTGCGGCATTGAACGATGATGTATTGTTTGGAGAAGTTTGGTCGAGAGAGGCACAGCTTCCGTTGAAGTTGCGTTCGATCGTGACGATCACATCCTTGATCAGTAAGGGGATTGTAGACAGTTCGCTGCAATATCATCTGGCAACTGCAAAGAAAAACGGTGTCAGCAAGTCTGAAATGGTAGAGATTTTGACACAGGTTGCATTCTATGCAGGCTGGCCGAATGCATGGGCTGCGTTCCGGATGGCAAAGGAAGTTTATGCAGACGATGCGACCGAAGAACACGGCGGATTTTTCGGACAGGGTGAACCAAATACCGCATTTGCAAAGTATTTCATCGGACAATCCTATCTGAAACCGCTGACCAATCCAAAGGAAACCGTTTTCATTGCAAATGTAACCTTTGAGCCGGGCTGCCGGAACAACTGGCACATTCACCACGCAAAGAGCGGTGGTGGGCAGATTCTGCTTTGTGTCGATGGGGAAGGATGGTATCAGGAAGATGGAAAGCCAGCACAAAGCCTGCACCCAGGAGATGTTGTTGTGATTCCGCCGGAAGTTAAGCATTGGCATGGTGCAAAGGCAAACAGCTGGTTCAGTCACCTTGCAATTGAATGCCCGGGCGAAGAAACCAGCAATGAATGGTTAGAAGCTGTAACCGATGAACAGTATGCTGCTTTGAAGGAGGACGAAACAAAATGAAATCTGTAACATTGAACAATGGTGTGAAGATGCCGATTTTGGGTTATGGTGTGTATCAGGTTGACCCGAAAGAATGCGAACGCTGCGTATCCGATGCCTTGGAAGTAGGCTATCGGCTGATTGACACCGCACAGGCTTATTATAACGAAGAAGGCGTTGGTGCAGCAATTTCAAACAGTGGCATTCCACGGGAAGAACTGTTCCTGACTACAAAGGTATGGATTACAAATGCTGGCTATGAAAAGGCAAAGGCATCCATTGAAGAATCCCTGAAAAAGTTAAAGACGAATTATATTGACCTGTTGTTGATTCATCAGCCAATCGGGGACTATTACGGCACTTATCGGGCAATGGAAGAAGCATATGAACAGGGCATTTTAAAGGCAATTGGGGTTTCTAACTTCTATCCAGATCGGTTTGTAGACTTCAGCCATTTTGTCAAGGTGCAGCCGGCAGTGAACCAGATCGAAACCCATCCGTTCCAGCAACAGAAACAGGCTCGGAAGTATCTGGACAAGTATCACACGCAGATTGAATCTTGGGGGCCGTTTGCAGAGGGCAGAAAAGATTTGTTCCAGAATCCGGTTTTGCAGGAAGTTGGTGCAAAATACGGCAAGACCGTTGCACAGACCGTTCTGAGGTTCTTGATTCAGAGCGGTGTTGTTGTGATTCCGAAGTCTACCCATAAGGAACGGATGCAGGAGAATTTCAATGTCTTTGATTTCAGCTTGAATGAAGATGATATGCAGAAGATTCAGGCATTGGATGCGGCAGAAAGTGCGTTCTTCTCGCACTATGATCCAGAAACCGTTGAATTTTTGGCAAGTTTCGGCAAGTAAAAAAGATTGTTATTTTTATAATAGGAGGAATTTCTCATGAAAACATTGGTTGCTTATTTTTCCGCAAGTGGCGTTACTGCAAATGTTGCGAAGTTGCTGGCAGAGGCAGCAGGGGCAGACTTGTTTGAAATCAAGCCGGCTGTTCCGTATACCAACGCTGACCTGAACTGGATGGACAAGAAGAGCCGCAGCACGATTGAAATGCAGGATAAGAGCTCTCGTCCAGCAATTGCAGCTCCGTGCAGCAATCTGGCAGACTATGACACGATTTTTGTCGGATTCCCGATTTGGTGGTATGTTGCACCGACCATCATCAATACATTTTTGGAAAGCGGCGATTTCTCTGGAAAGAAGATTGTTCTGTTTGCAACTTCTGGCGGTAGTGGATTCGGCAAGACCGTTGCCAACCTGAAAGACAGTGCACCGGGTGCAACGATTATAGAGGGCAAGCTTCTGAACGGCACACAGAGCGTTGCAGGGCTGAAAAGCTGGGTGGACAGCATTTTGAAGTAAGTAGATCGTAATAAAAAGGAGGAATCTCTCATGTTAGGAAATTTTGAATATTACAATCCGACCAAATTGTATTTCGGGGAGCAGGCACTCGACGGCTTGCGGAAAGAACTGCCGAAGTACGGGAAAAATGTTCTGCTGGTTTACGGTGGCGGTTCGATTAAGAAGAATGGTATTTATGACCAGGTGGTTTCCATCTTGCAGGAATGCGGCAAGACAATTGTAGAAGATGCTGGCGTTATGCCGAACCCAACCGTAGAAAAGCTGAAAGAGGGCTGCGAACGGGCAAGAGCCGGAAAAGTGGATTTTATTTTAGCAGTTGGCGGCGGTTCTGTCTGCGACTATGCGAAAGCGGTTTCTGTTTCCGTGCACTGTCCGGAAGACCCGTGGGAAAAGTTCTATATTCGCTTTGAAGAGCCGGAAAACGAAATCATTCCGGTGGGCTGTGTGCTGACGATGGTCGGAACCGGTTCAGAAATGAATGCCGGTTCGGTTATCACCAACCATGAACAGAAACTGAAAATCGGGCATGTATTCGGGGAAGAAGTGATGCCGAAGTTCTCCATTCTGAATCCGACCTTTACCTTTACGCTGCCAAAGTATCAGATGATTGCTGGATTCTTTGATATTATGTCACACATTCTGGAACAGTATTTCTCCGGAACGGATGACAATACTTCGGATTATCTGATGGAAGGGCTGCTGAAATCGCTGATTCACAGTGCAAAGATTGCGGTAGAGAATCCGAAAGATTATGAAGCAAGAAGCAATATCATGTGGATTGCAACATGGGCACTGAATACGCTGGTAGAAAAAGGCAAGACAACCGACTGGGAAGTGCATATGATTGGGCAAGCAGTCGGTGCGTATACAGATGCAACCCATGGCATGACACTGTCTGCTGTTTCGCTGCCATATTATCGGTATATTTTGCAGGCTGGCTTGCCGAAGTTCAAGCGGTATGCCATCAATGTCTGGGATGTATGCCCGGATGGAAAGACTGATGAACAGATTGCAGAAGAAGGGCTTGCTTGCATGGAAGCATATATGAAGCAATTGGGTCTGGTGATGAATCTGACCGACTTTGGCGTAACAGAGGACATGCTGGAAGGTATTGCAGATGCAACGCTGATTATGACCGGCGGTTATCAGGTATTGACCCATGAAGATGTGGTTGCAATTTTGAAGCAGGCACTGTAAATTTGATTTTTGGTGAAACGAGAAACAGCCATCTCTTACCGAAACGGTAGGGGATGGCTGTTTTTGAAAAAGGATTTATCCGAAATATCCCTGCATCAGGGAATCGAATAACATCTGCGTTTTTTTCAGTTCGTTTTGGATTGCGGTTCTTGATTTGTCAACTTGTTTAACGAAGTCGGCGAATTGGGTTTGGAGGTTGAGGGGTGGAATAGGAATTTCAAGAGTAGATAGTATTTGCTGATTAAGATTCTGAATATTAGCCCCTCTGCCAGTCATTTTCTTTCTAATTGATTCAGTTTTCAGTACTCTAAGAAGATACGGAACAATAATAGAATTATCATTTTTTCTAAATCTTATACAAAATCCACTAAATGTAGTAGGTATATTATTTGGATAAATAGCCAAACTTCTACCAACCAGTTCTTTATTACCATTAGAACGCACGAAAACAATGTCATCATTTTTTAGTAAATATTCATCGCTCGGCATTTCATTGAGCGATATTTTTGGAAGTATTGTTGTATTGTCAATAATTGATAAATTCTTAAAATTGCCTACTCCTAAGCAGTGAACTTCTATACCACTATCGTCATAATGAAAATTCATCCCATTTTTGCATTTTCCAATGCTTAATAAAGGCTTAGTGACCCACCCCATAGGATTAGAAACCGGATCCCCAAACATCTCGACAAATCGGCCTTTCACAAGCAAATCAAGCTTTTCAAACTGC
>CABQIF010000080.1 GCA_902464115.1 uncultured Ruminococcus sp.
ACAAGGTTTCAGGGGCAATTGCGATTCCCAAGGCAAGCTGGGGATGTGCCCCAGCTTGCCGAAGTGGATTCGAGTGGTGTTCCAAGAGCATGGCACGGGGATTTCGCTGCCTGCGGGCAGCGATCAGGGCTACTCGTCCTGAACCCCGCCAGCATTTTTGAAAAATTGTTGGATCAAAAAACTTTTATTTGCCTGCGGCTCTCTCATCACATTCAGCTGCTGAAAATCCCGCTCGAAAAGATCCGAAAAAAATTGAAAAAAATACTTGCATTTTCCGGAAAGATGTGATATAATAGAAAGGCATTTGAAAATCCGCCTGTCTGTTCCGGATGACAGGCGAGGTGAATGCCAAAAATACGACATTCAATCGGACAGTCCGCTGACGGGAACGATTTCCGGATACTGTTTATATTTTTTTATTACCGTTCAGCCTGCCGTAAAAAATCGCAGGCACCGTTATGAATGTCTGAAAAAAACAGGAGGAACTACCATGGACGCATTAAAAACCATCAGCAATGCAAGCCTGAAGCAGGAAGTTCCGGCTTTTAACGTCGGCGACACTGTAAAGGTACACGTTAGAATCAAGGAAGGCGACAAGAGCCGTATCCAGGTTTTTGAAGGAACCGTTATCGCAAAGAAGCACGGCGGCATCCACGAAACCTTTACCGTAAGAAGAGTTGCTTACGGCTGCGGTATGGAACGTGTTTTCCCGCTGCACTCCCCAGTTGTAGACAAGGTTGAAGTTATCCGGAGAGGTAAAGTTCGCAGAGCAAAGCTGTACTATCTGCGTGACCGTGTCGGCAAGGCTGCAAAGGTTAAGGAACAGATCGGCTAAAAAACCAGTGAGCAGGCGAAACCAGACAGGGACGGTTTTTCCCGTTTTTGTCTGCCTGTTTCCTGCACAAAGAAAAAGGGGACGTATGTGCCCTTTTTTTATTATGTGCAGGTAGATGAAACTGCAAATACTTGCAAAATATACTTGCACCAGAAACGCAAGCAACGGAAATGAGGGCGGAAAAATGGAACCAAACACAGAAGAAACAACCAAAAAAGAGGAAAAAGGAACGTTCTGGAAAGATGCCGCAGACATGCTCGAAGCCGTTTTGATTTCCATCTTTTGCGTCATTATGCTGTTTGCCTATGTATTAAGACCCGTTACCGTAGAAGGACATTCCATGGAATCGACCCTGCAAGACCAGGACAAGTTGTTTATGACCGATTTGTTCTATACGCCGGAACGGGGCGATATTGTCATCATTGACAACGATGCCTCCCATACATTCGATGAAAACGGCGATTTGGTCGAGGGACAGGGACTTTCCACAGTCACCACAGAAAAGCGTTTGATCAAGCGAATCATTGCCGTGGGCGGCGAAACGCTCGACATCAATTTTGACGATGGTACAGTGACCGTTGACGGCAATGTATTGGATGAGCCGTATATCAACAATCTGACGCTCAATGACGAAGGTGCATTTTCCTATCCGATCACCATTCCGGACGGCTATTATTTCGTCATGGGGGATAATCGGCAGCACTCTTCGGACAGCCGTTACCCGATGGTCGGTCTGGTTGCAAAAGACCAGATTATGGGAAAAGCAATCCTGCGGTTTGCACCGATTTCCAAATTTGGCGGGATTTATGACTGAGAACAGGAGGCAGAATGTCTGAAATTCAGATGGGAACGATTCAATGGTTTCCCGGACATATGACAAAAACACGCCGGATGATTGCGGCAAATCTGTCTTTGGTGGATGCTGTGGTGGAAATTCTGGATGCCAGAATTCCCAGCAGCAGCCAGAATCCGGAAATGCAGCGTTTGGTGAAGGAAAAACCTCGCATGCTGCTCCTGAACAAGGCAGATATGGCAGATCCGAACGCCACAGCCCGTTGGGTGCAGTACTATCAGAAGCAAAACCTGCTTGCCCTGCCGCTGGACTGCAAGACCGGAAAAGGCATCAAGCAATTTGTCCCGATGGTACGCAACCAGCTGCTGAAACCGCTGATGGAAAAACGGGCGAGAGCCGGCATTGTCGGTGCACCCATTCGTCTGATGATTGTCGGGATTCCAAATGTGGGAAAATCTTCGTTTATCAATCGCATGGCACAGTCCAAGAAGGCAAAGGTGGAAGACCGTCCGGGTGTCACCCGTACCAAACAATGGGTGAAGATCGGCGACCAGATGGAATTGCTCGATATGCCGGGGGTTCTCTGGCCGAAGTTCGACGATCAGGAAGTTGCAAAGCGGCTTGCCTTTACCGGTGCGATTAAAGATGATATTATGGACTTGGAAAGTCTGGCAATGCTCCTGCTGGAATTTTTGGCGGAGCGATACCCAAAGGCACTGGAAGCCCGTTATAAAATGCAGGTTTCTGATGCGGACAGTGGGTTGCAGCTGCTGGAACAGCTCGGCAGAAAACGTGGTATGCTGATCTCTGGCGGCGAAGTCAACTATGAACGGGCAGCTATTACCGTTTTAGATGAATTCCGCAGCGGTACGCTGGGACGGCTCACGCTGGAATTACCGGAGGCGTGACAATGGCTCGAACAGCAGTACCACAGTTTGATTTATACGGCTATGATGCCGAAAAACGGCAGCAATTCCCGTTGCTCTGCGGCGTGGACGAAGCCGGAAGAGGTCCACTCGCTGGGGATGTCTATGCAGCAGCCGTCATTCTCTCGCCGGAACACCTGCCGGAGGGGCTGAACGACAGCAAGAAACTCTCAGAGAAAAAACGGGAATTGTTATTTCCGCAGATTCAGGAGCAGGCAATTGCCTATTGCATTGCTACCGCAAGCGTGGCAGAAATCGAAGCCTATAACATCTTAGGGGCAACGATGCTTGCCATGCAGCGTGCCGTTGCAGGTTTGTCGGTGCAGCCGAATCACGTTTTGATTGACGGAAACCGGATGCCGGAGCTTTCTGTTCCCGCAGAAACCGTGGTGAAAGGCGATGCCCATTCTGCAACGATCGCAGCCGCTTCGATTCTGGCAAAGGTGGCGAGAGATCACTACTTGTTGGAACTCGACCGGCAGTATCCGCAGTATGGCTTTGCTCAGCATAAGGGCTATGGGACAAAGGCACACTGTGCGGCGATTTTGCGGTACGGGGCTTCTCCCGCACACCGGAAGGCATTCCTGAGAAAGCTGTTGCAAGGCCATGACACCAAGTGAAGCCGGACGGCGTGGGGAAACTGCCGTCTGCCAGTATTTGCTTCAGCGTGGCTACACGATTCGGAAACGTAATTACCGGATACGGGGCGGAGAAATTGACATCATTGCACAAAAGGACGAAATTCTTGCCTTTGTGGAAGTCAAAAGCCGCAGGCAGAGTGAGGGCTTCCCATTGGAGTATCTCTCTCCGCAGCAGCAACTTCGCATTGTGAAAGCCTCTTTGCAATACTGTGCAGCAGAGAATCCAGACTGGGCGTTGCAGCCTCGCTATGATGCCGCAGCCGTAGTGACAGAACGGGGACAGATTGTTTCCATAGAATACATAGAAAACGCATTCGATGCCAGTGGGCTGGATGCGATAAGATAGGAAAAGGGTGGTTGTTATGTATTATAAAAGTACAAGAGATAGCAGCGTACGGGTAGAAAGTGCCGTTGCGATTTCGCAGGGGATTTCTGCTGATGGCGGTCTGTTCGTACCGGAACAGATTCCGTCGATTACCAAGGAAGAACTGGCTGCTCTGGCAGACAAGACCTATGCACAGCGGGCAGCATTTGTATTTTCCCGTTATCTGACCGATTTCACCGAAGCAGAATTGGTTTACTGCACCGAAAGTGCTTATAACACCAAGCGGTTTGAAACAGAAAATATCGCAGAAATTGCACACCTCTTTGAAGGCACTTACATGCTCGAACTGTGGCATGGCCCAACCTGTGCATTTAAGGATATGGCATTGCAGATTCTGCCGTATTTCCTGACCACAGCGATGAAGAAGCTGCAACTGAAAGAAAAAATCGTCATTCTGGTTGCAACTTCCGGCGACACCGGCAAGGCTGCTCTCGAAGGCTTCAAGGATGTAGAAGGCACAGAGATCATGGTCTTCTATCCGGAAGATGGCGTCAGCGATATGCAGAAGCGGCAGATGGTCACACAGGAAGGCAGCAATGTCAACGTGTGTGCCGTAAAGGGCAACTTTGACGACTGCCAGAGCGGTGTGAAGAAGATCTTCACCGACAAGACCGTCAAGGAAGAACTGGCTGCCGGAAATATGCGGTTCTCCAGTGCGAATTCTATCAACTGGGGACGGCTCGTTCCACAGATCGTTTACTATGTGTCCTCTTATGTGACACTGGTACAGCAGGGCGAATTGCAGATGGGCGAAACGCTGAACGTCGTTGTTCCGACTGGTAACTTCGGCAACATTCTCGCTGCTTATTATGCAAAGCAAATGGGCGTGCCGCTCGGCAAGCTGATTTGTGCATCCAATATCAACAAGGTTTTGACCGATTTCATCAACACCGGCATTTATAACCGGAATCGGGAATTCTATGCAACCTGCTCGCCGTCTATGGATATTCTGATTTCCAGCAATCTGGAACGGCTGCTGTATCTGCTGACGGGCGAAGATGATGCACAGATTCGGGAATGGTTCACCGCTCTGTCTGAAACCGGTACTTATGAAGTGACCGATGCCGTTAAGACTGCCCTCCAGAAGGACTTCTTCGGCGGATTCTGCGATGATGCTGCCACCAAGGCAACCATTCATCAGGTTTATGAAACCTATGGCTATACCTGCGATACCCATACTGCTGTTGCAGTTAAGGTTTATCAGGATTACCGCAAGGCAACTGGCGACACCACAAAGACCCTGATCGCATCCACTGCAAGCCCGTATAAGTTCAGCCCGAGCGTGCTCGAAGCCATCGCAAAAGAACCGGTTTCCGGCGATGAATATGCAATGGTTGACCAGCTGCACGAACTCTCGAACCTGCCGATTCCAGCAGCACTGGCAGACCTCAAGAACAAGGAACGCCGCTTCACCAGCTGCATCGACAAGAACGACCTGCAAAGCTTCGTTTTGCAGCAGCTGCACTTAGGATAAGCCATGCAGTTATACGGAATCGGTGACCTGCATCTGTCACTGGGCGTGCCGGAAAAGCCGATGGACATTTTTCACGGCTGGGAAAATTATATGCAGCTGCTGGAACAACACTGGCGGGCAATGGTTCAGCCGGAAGATACAGTAGTGCTGGCAGGCGACCTCTCCTGGGGCATGACGCTGCCGCAGGCAAAAGCCGATTTCGCTTTTCTCGAAACCCTGCCGGGACAGAAAATTATCTTAAAGGGCAACCATGATTACTGGTGGAATTCCATGAAGAAAATGCAGCAGTTTTTTGCGGACAATGGCTTTGAGAGCCTGCACATCCTGCACAACAATCACTATGCATTTCAGCAATATGGAATCTGCGGAACAAGAGGCTGGGTCAGCATCAACGGCGAAACCGCTGACGCAAAAGTGTTGGCTCGGGAAGTGCAGCGGCTGGAAGTTTCCATTCAGTCTGCATTGAAAGAACAGCTCACCCCCATTGTGTTCCTGCACTATCCGCCGATCTATGGAAATTCCTACAACTATGAGATCTTAGAGGTGCTGCACCGCTACGCCATTACAGAGTGCTATTATGGGCATATCCACGGAAAAGCCCATCAATACGCCTTTGAAGGGGTCTATGAGGAAACCAAAATGCACTTGATCTCTGGTGATTATATACAATTTAAGCCCGTAAAAATCGTTTGATTTGTGCAAAAAAGAGAAGTGGAAAATTTCTATAGCCAAAAAAAACGGAATATGGTATAATAAACAAGCGTGCATAAAACGAAAACATTCGCACATGGCTCGTTTTCAGTGTGCGTGGTGAAATAGAAATATGGAGGACGAACAATCATGATTTTGAAATCATCTGAAAAAACAGATGTCAACATGACCGAACTGGTCGCTACTGTTGATGCAGAAACTTTTGAAAAGGCAATTGAAGCCGTTTATCAGCAGCAGAAGAAGAACATTTCTCTGCCGGGTTTCCGGAAGGGCAAAGTTCCGAGAAGACTGTGTGAAAGAACTTATGGCGAAGGCGTTTTCTTTGAAGATGCTCTGAACCTGATTCTGAATATGGAAATGCCGGGTGTCATTGCAGAAGCTGCTGTAAACCTGGTCGATGCTCCGAAGGTAGAAGTGACTTCTGTCAGCAAGGAAGACGGTGCAACCGTAAAGATTATTTGCGTGACCAAGCCGGAAATCCACATCGCTGACTACAAGGGCATGACTGCTCCGAAGGAAGACAAGGAAATCACAGACGAAGATGTTGCAAAGCAGGCTGAAAACGTTTGCAAGAGAAATGCAAAGATGGTTTCTGTGGACGACCGTGCAGCAGAAATGGGCGACGAAGTAACCCTCGACTTTGAAGGTTTCTTTGGCGATACCCCGTTTGAAGGCGGCAAGGGCGAAGACTTCCAGCTGAAGCTGGGCAGCGGTCAGTTCATCCCGGGCTTTGAAGAACAGGTTGCAGGTCACAAGATTGACGAAGATTTCGATGTAACCGTTACATTCCCAGAAGATTATCAGATGACCGATTATGCTGGTAAGGAAGCAGTCTTCAAGTGTAAGATTCACTCCATCAGCAAGGAAGAAATTCCGGAACTGACAGACGATTTCGTCAAGGAAATTTCTGATTTCGATACCGTTGACGAATGGAAGGCTGACGCTAAGAAGAAGCTGGAAGAAAATGCAGAACAGACCGCAAAGGTTGGCTTTGAAAATGCACTCGTTGCAAAGCTGATCGACAAGGTTCAGGATCCGATTCCGCACTGCATGTTTGAACAGCGTGCAGATGGCATGATGGAAACCTTTGCAAATCAGCTGAAGGGTCAGAATGTAGACCTCGACCTGTATTTGCAGTACACTGGCATGACCAAGGATCAGCTGAAGGAATCTTATCTGGAACGGGCTGAAAACGAAGTAAAGCTTCGTCTGGCTCTGGAAAAGATTGCAGAACTGGAAGGTCTGGAAGTTGCTGATGAAGAACTGGATGCAGAACTGACTAAGCTGGCTGAACAGTACAACATGACACTGGATGATGTTAAGGCTCGGATTCCGGTTGCAGAATACAAGCTGGATATGCTGGTAACCAAGGCTTTGGATCTGGTCAAGGATTCTGCTGTTGTAGACAACAGCGAACCGGCTGAAGCAGAAGCTGAAAAGACAGAAGAAGCTCCGGCTGAAGACAAGGATGCTGAATAATTTGTGCGTTTTTTGAACGCCAACAGATAGACACAACGGGCGAACCATTTTTAGTTCGCCCACTGTGCTATCCGGGAAAAAACAGGTTTTTTGTCGTTTTTTAGACATGTAACAAAACCCAACAAGTTAGAAAGAGAGGAATCAGAGATGAGCAATTTAGTCCCTTACGTTGTAGAACAGACCAGCCGTGGAGAACGGTCTTATGATATTTTCTCCCGTCTGCTGAACGACCGTATTATTATGCTGTGCGACCAGGTCAACGATGCCACCGCCAGCTTAGTTGTTGCACAGCTGCTGTATCTGGAAAGTCAGGATTCCGAAAAGGATATTTCTCTGTATATCAATAGCCCAGGCGGTTCGATTACTGCCGGCATGGCAATCTATGACACCATGCAGTATATCAAGTGTGACGTTTCCACCATCTGCATCGGCATGGCAGCTTCCATGGGAGCATTCCTGCTTTCTTCCGGTGCAAAGGGCAAGCGGATTTCCCTGCCGAACAGTGAAATTATGATTCACCAGCCGCTGATTTCTGGCGGTCTGTCTGGACAGTGTACCGACATCAAAATTCAGTCTGACCACTTGGTACGGATTCGGCAGAGAATGAATGAAATCTTAGCTGCCAACACCGGAAAGCCGATCGAAACCATTGAACGGGATACCGAACGGGATAATTATATGTATGCACAGGAAGCATTGGAATATGGTTTGATTGATAAAGTGATGACAAACCGGTAAGGAGTATACCTATATGTCAGAAAGAAAAGAAACCTGCTGCAACTTCTGCGGAAAGCCGGAAAGTCTGGTGGACAGCATGCTGTCCGCCGGCGATGTGCATATTTGTAACGAGTGCGTTTGCTATTGTTATGAAATGCTCTATGGCCCAACGCCGCAGAGCCGTGCAAAGAGTGGGAAAAAGTCGAAATCTTCTGCAAAACAGATTCAGCTGAAAAAGCCAGCGGATATGAAGAAGATTCTGGACGAATATGTCATTGGACAGGATGCTGCCAAGATTTCGCTGAGCGTTGCCGTGTATAACCACTATAAGCGGATTCTAAGTCAGGATGACGGCGAAGATGTCGAACTGCAAAAGAGCAATGTTCTGCTGTTAGGTCCGACGGGTGTCGGAAAGACATTCTTAGCTCAAACCCTCGCTCGGATTCTGGACGTGCCGTTTGCGATTGCAGATGCGACCACCATTACCGAAGCCGGATACGTCGGGGAAGATGTCGAAAACGTCCTGCTGCGGCTGATTCAGGCAGCAGATTTTGACGTGGAAGCTGCGGAACGGGGTATTATTTACATTGATGAAATTGACAAGATTTCCAGAAAGTCGGAGAACACCTCCCTGACCAGAGATGTCAGCGGCGAAGGCGTTCAGCAGGCATTGCTGAAAATCATCGAAGGAACGGTTTCCAATGTACCGCCGCAGGGCGGACGGAAACATCCGAATCAGGAATTTATCCGCATCAATACCAAGAATATTCTGTTCATCTGCGGTGGTGCATTTGATGGGCTGGAAAAGCTGATTCAGAAGCGAATGACTCCATCTTCTGTTGGATTCGGTGCACCGATTTCCAACAAGAAAGCAGAGATGACGAATATCTTCCGGCAGGCAATTCCACAGGATCTGGTCAAGTTCGGATTAGTGCCGGAATTGGTCGGCAGACTGCCGGTGATCACCACACTGGACGATTTGGACGAACCAGCATTGGTACGGATTTTGACCGAACCGAAAAATGCACTGGTAAAGCAGTATCAGAAGCTGTTCGGATACGACCACATGGAATTGGAAATCACACCGGAAGCCCTGACGGAAATTGCTGCAAAGGCAATTCAGCGGAAAACCGGTGCAAGAGGTCTGCGTTCCATCATGGAAAGCATTCTGGTACAGACCATGTACGACGTGCCGTCTTTGGAGCAGGCGAAAAAAGTCGTTGTGACCAAGGAATGCGTGACCGAGGGCAAGCAGCCGGAAATTCTGGATGCAGAGGGCAAGCCAATTGCCGTGCAGGCAGAATCTACAAAGTAAAACCCAAACAAATTAAAACAGAAACGGGCAGTTCCTGCAAAAATTCGCAGGAGTTGCCCGCTTTTGATTGTTGTATGGTGGTTTAGCAGATTGCGAGGTAGTCGGCATTGCTGTATCCCGTCAGCCCTTGGTAAGAAGTGACATACCAGTTTCCCGTCTTGCCGTAAAGTGGAATTTTTGTGCCGTTGGGAATGCTGGCAAGGATTCGTCCCTTTGTGGAGGGGAATGCCCGTAGATTCAAGCCGCTGCCGTCTGTCTGAACCGTTCCGGACAGCACAGGTCCAGCAGAGATAAAGGGAATGCCGAAGTACTCACACAGCCCCTGCACGAGCGTGATTGCAATGCGGTTGAGGTTGTTACGAATCCAGTTTGCATCCTGTTCGTTGTCGTGATACCCCAGCTCACAGAGCACCGCCACGGCTTTGGTCTGCGTGACTTCTCCGAGCGTTGTGGTTGGACGGGCACGGCATTGGTCGGGAATTGGATAGACGGTTTTCAGGCGGTCAGCAAGAATGTTTGCAAGAATCTGGCTGAAGCGACTGCCGGGGGCATAGTAAATATCAATGCCACGCAGCTTTCCGGATAGGCTTTCTGGTGCAGCATTGCTGTGCAGAGCAAGATGCACGTCATAGCTGCCGGCGTTGGAATCTGCAATCGCTCCGGCAGCGTTGCGGTTCGGGTCGTTTCGGGTGTAAGAAATGCCGCTGGAACGCAAATAAGGCTCCATGCGGTCGGCGATTTGGTTCATATAGAATTCTTCATTTCCGCCGTTCACATAGGGATTCCACTCTTGCGTGGATGGGCTGAGAAAAACATTTGGCATAATTACGTTCCTCCTGTATGATTTTTAAAAATCGGTTTGATTTATTCTATGCAGCAGGCAAGAAAAACGAAACGCAGAATTTACAGGCACTTTTCTTTTTTCTATCAATATCACTG
>CABQIF010000081.1 GCA_902464115.1 uncultured Ruminococcus sp.
ACAGCTTGTCCCCCTTAACAATCCCTCTCCGCCGAGCTGAGCCAGCTCGACCGCAGTTCGCCTACGGCGGCAGAGTTAATTGCTTTCTTCTGCAGCTTTTCGCAGCAGTGCAATTTCTGCTGCATATCCAGCATCATCGTTCGGTGTTTCCAGAATAAACGGCAACTGTTTCAAAACTGGATGTCGGACAACAGCTTTCAAGGCCTCCAATCCAATATAACCCTGTCCAATTTTCTGATGGCGGTCTTTATGCGCCCCCAACGGATTCATACTGTCGTTTAAGTGTACTGCATACAAGCGATGCAAGCCAATTGTCTTGTCAAACTCCTCTAACACCGCTTCCAGATTTCCGGCAATATCATAACCGCCATCCCAGATATGGCAGGTATCCAGACACACACCCATTTTCTCTTGCAAGTGTACGCTGTCTAAAATTGCCCGCAGTTCTGAAAAGTTTCTGCCGACTTCACTGCCCTTTCCTGCCATTGTTTCCAGCAAAACGATCGTGGTCTGCTCCGGAAATAGCACCTCGTTCAGCGTTTCAGCAATCTGTGCAATTCCCACTTCTGCACCCTGTTTCACATGGCTGCCGGGATGAAAATTATAATACTGGTTTGGCGTGTATTCCATCCGCTGCAAGTCATCTGCCAGCATATCTTTCCCAAACTGCCGAATGCTGGGGTCAGCGGAACACAGATTCATGGTATACGGTGCGTGTGCAACGAGATGTTGCAGATCATGTTCTGCCGCATACGCTAAAAATGCAGCAACATCTTCTTTTTGAATCGGCTTTGCTTTTCCGCCCCGTGGATTTCGTGTGAAGAAAGCAAATGTCGTTGCTCCCAATGCAACTGCATGTTTTCCCATTTCCAAATAGCCTTTTGACGATGGCAAGTGGCATCCAATTCGCAGCATATTTATTCCCCCTGTTCAGTCGTTTGTTCTGTGGTTTCCGGTGTTTCAGATACTGGCTTGTCTGCTGGCGGTTCGGTGTTGTCCAAATCCGTCATAATCTCCTCCAGCACTTTTTTTGCATACTCATAATATTCCTGCATCACGGCTTCGCTCTTGTAACCCTCTGTCGGTTTCCGCAAGCTCAAGCATAAATCTCTGTCCAGCCGCCCTTCCGAATAGCCGATTTTCTGTGCAAAATCTGTATATCGCAAATAATACCCATATTCTCGCACATGAGAATCTTCCGGATACAGCTGCTCTAAATTCACCAGCGTATCTTCTGCGGAAATATAGTCATTTGCCTTTGCATCCGTCAGGAGCATGACACCTTCCGGCATCTGCATTTGTGTCGAAAGTTTGGTGGCGTTGGCAGTATAATAATCCATATCGTTAATATCATCTGATACGGGAATGCAATAAATGCTAACAGTGACTTTTCCATCTCCGTTTTCATCATCTACGAACTGCTCTAGATAGGTTTGCAGTTCTGCGGATTTCTTTTGCAATTCCTCGTTATCGGTCAAGACCATTAAAACGAAATCCGGCTTGACTTTGGTCAGCTGGTCATATGCCAGATAGCCAAAAAGCAATACCAATACAATTGTAATTCCCAGCCACCATTTATTATGGTAAAAAAAGTTGGAAATTCGCTTGCCGAGCGGCATTTTTTTCTTTTCGGGATGTTCTTCTGCAATCCGGTCGCTTTCGGTAATCACACCCTGTTTCAGGCGAATCAGTTCAATGCGGTCTTGCTGAATTTTTTTCTCATAGGCTTCCTTTTCTCGTTTTTCCTGCTCTGCAAGCTGTGCCTGCATCGCAGCTTCACGAGCTTCTTCCTGCTGCTGTTCTTTCGCATCAATCTCCCGCATGGTTTCGAGGAAACTTTTGCCTTTTTCTTTTTTCTTCTTTCCGGTAGGAGCAGTGGTTTCCTGCTCTGACGTTGTTTGTTTCGGGATTTCTTCTGCCATAAAAGACTCCTTTTTCCTGTAATGATTCATTCTCATTTAATATAAGCACAAAGGGGTGTCCCGTTTTCCGATGACACCCCTTCTGTTTTTCTGCATCTTTCTTTTTTGCAGCTTATGCTTCGGTTGTTTCCTCTGCTTCGTCTGCATCTTCTTCCGATTCCTGTCCATTCTTCGGCAGTGGCCGCATTGTCGGGAACAGCAGAACGTCCCGAATGGAAGCACTGTCGGTCAACAGCATTACCAGACGGTCTAAACCTAAGCCCAGACCACCCGTTGGCGGCAGACCATATTCCAATGCATTTACGAAATCTTCGTCTACTTCCCCAGTCGTATCTCCCAGTTCCCGTCTTGCAGCAACCTGTGCTTCAAACCGCTGCTTCTGGTCAATCGGGTCATTCAATTCAGAGAATGCATTGCCCATTTCTCTTGCATAGATGAAGTATTCAAACCGTTCTGTAAATGCCGGTTCGCTTGGCTTCCGCTTTGCCAGCGGTGAATTTTCAACCGGATAATCATAAATAATAGTCGGCTGAATCAGGTTTTCTTCTACGAATGCATCAAAGAATGCAATCAAGACATGACCCTTGGTAGCGTGTTCGCCTTCTTCGACTTCCACGCCCTTTTCCTTGGCACAAGCTCTTGCAGCTTCGTCACTTTCCCATTCATAGTAATCGACGCCAGCATACTTCTTGACTGCTTCAACCATGGTCAACCGTTCCCACGGTTCGCCCAGTGCGATTTCAACGCCCTGATACAGAATATGGTCGCTGCCGCAAATGGTCTTTGCCAGTGTCCGGTACATATCTTCAATCAGATCCATCATACCCTTATAATCGGTATATGCCTGATACATTTCAATGGATGTAAATTCCGGATTGTGGGATGGATCCATGCCCTCGTTCCGGAAGATTCTGCCGACTTCATAAACCCGTTCAAATCCGCCGACAATCAGCTTTTTCAGGTTCAGTTCGGTTTCAATCCGCAGGAACATATCCATATCCAGTGTATTGTGATGGGTCACGAACGGTCTTGCTGCAGCAGCAATCTGTAATGGCAGCAGAACTGGTGTTTCTACTTCTACATAGCCGATATTGTCCAGATAGTTCCGGATTTCCCGCAGAATCTTGCTTCTGGTCACAAACGTGTTCTTGACTTCCGGATTAACAATCAAGTCCAGATACCGCTTCCGGTAACGGGTATCCTGGTCTTTCAGACCGTGCCACTTTTCTGGCAACTGCAACAGTGCCTTGGAGAGCAAGGTAATTTCCTGTGCATGAATGGAAATTTCGCCCTTCTTTGTCCGGAATACAAAGCCCTTGACACCGACAATATCGCCAATGTCCCACTTCTTAAATTCCTTGAATGCTTCCTTACCGCCGATGTCGTTCATCCGGACATAGACCTGAATCCGATCAGAGCCGTCCCGTACATCAATGAAGTTTGCACGTCCCATATCTCTCCAGCTCATGATTCTGCCGGCGATGGAAACGATTTGTTCCTTGAGCGGTTCTAAGCTTGCCTGAAATGCTTCTTCGTCACCGTTTGCAGCTTCTTTCAGACGGGTTTCGGTTGCTTCATAGTCTGCCTTGAGGTCTGCTGCGTGTGCAGTAACATCATACTTTGTAATGGTGAATGGGTCATTGCCAGCTGCCTGTAATTCTGCCAGCTTGTCCATCCGAATCTTCTTTAAAATGTTAATATCCTGTTCGGTTTCCGCTGCTGCATTCTGCTGCGGATTCTGCTGTTGTGCCATGTAAGATCCTCCACTTTTAAATTACCGACAACTTACTTGCCGATTTCCAGCACCTCAAAGAGCAATGTGCCAACTGGTGCAAATACCTGAAATGTTTCGCCAACCTTCTTCTTGAGGGCAGCTTTTCCGATCGGAGAGTCGTCCGAAATCTTATGTTCTGCAAAATTTGCTTCGTTGCTGCTGACAATCTGCCAGGTTTCTACTTTTCCGCTCTGGAAGTTTTTCAGCTTGATGGTAGAGCCCAGACCAACTTCATCCAGGGAAATGCTGTCATCGTCTACGACTTCGCAGTTATCCAAGGTATACTGGATTTCCTTGATCTGTGCTTCGAGAATTGCCTGTTCGTTTTTCGCTTCATCATATTCTGCGTTTTCAGAAAGGTCGCCCTGTGCACGAGCTTCTTTCAGTTTCTGTGCCATTTCCGCACGTTTTACGCCAACCAGATAATCCAGTTCTTCTTTCAGTTTGTCATAACCGCTTTTTGAAATCTGTTTCATTGCCATACTGCATGACTCCTTTTATTCCTGATAATGGTTCTCATTCCCATTCGCAGATTCCTACGGGAATCTGCGAAAAATACAACCTTTATTATACTGTATTTCCGTTGAATTGTCAAGGGCTGGTGTGGGCGTTTGAAAAAGCATCTGCTTTCGTTCTTGGGAAGACTGTCTGCATCTAATTGCTTGACAAGACTTCTGATTTGTGCTATATTTTTCATGATTTCCAATTCTGATGAAAGGAGCGTTCTCCATGCATTTCTTTTCCCACAAAAAGCCCATCCTACCGCTGCCGGACGGCTGCACACCGGAACAAATCCAAATCGAATCCAGCATTTGCACCGGCGAAACCACCATTGGTTTTTACGATGCTGCCGAAAAGAAATTACGATATGCGGAACTGGTAAAAACACCAGCAGACATTGCCGCTTTCTATGCACGATATGGGCTCACACCGCCTGACCACTCGTAAGAAAAAGACTGCCGCTTTTCGTTCTCTGCGACAGTCTTTTTCTATTTCGATGTTTCTGTATGTTCAGAACTTATTTCTGTAACGTTCCGCTGGACAGAGCTTTCAGATAAGCATTGATAAAGCCATCCAAATCGCCATCCATAACCGCTTGAATGTTTCCGTTTTCAAAGCTGGTGCGGTGGTCTTTTGCCAGTGTATACGGCATGAATACATAAGACCGAATCTGTGCACCCCATGCAATTTCTTTCTGCACGCCCTTGATGTCGGCGATTTTATCGAGGTGTTCCCGTTCCTTGATTTCCACCAACTTGGACTTCAACATCTTCATTGCATATTCCTTGTTCTGGAACTGGCTTCTCTGTGTCTGGCAGGAAACAACAATGCCCGTCGGCAAGTGGGTCAACCGAACTGCAGAACTAGTCTTGTTGATGTGCTGACCGCCCGCACCGCTGGAACGGAATACGTCCATCTTAATATCTTCCGGACGAATGTCTACTTCCATATTGTCATCAATTTCCGGCATGACTTCCACAGCGGAGAATGAAGTGTGCCGTCTGCCGGAGGCATCGAACGGAGATACCCGAACCAGACGATGCACGCCCGATTCTGACTTCAGGAATCCATAGGCATTTTCGCCCTCGATCAGAATGGAGGCACTCTTCAAACCAGCTTCGTCGCCGTCCAGATAATCCAATGTTGTTACCTTAAAATGATGCCGTTCTGCCCAGCGGTTATACATCCGGTAGAGCATTTCTGCCCAGTCCTGTGCTTCTGTTCCGCCTGCTCCGGCGTGGAACGTCAAAATCGCATTGGAGTGGTCATATTCTCCGGTGAGCAGAGATGCCAGTTTCATTTCTTCCAGTTTCTTAATAAAAGCATCGCACTCTGCATTCATATCCGGTGTGCTTTCTGTTTCGCCCTCTTCGAGAGAAAGTTCAATCAGTGTAATAATATCTTCCAGTTCCGATTGCATTTTCTTATAGGAATTGATGCGGTTTTCCAGTGTCTTGGATTCCTGCAACACTTTCTGAGAATGTTCCAGATCATCCCAGAATCCTTCTTTTGCAATTTCTTCCTGTAATACATTGTAGCGTTCTGTTGCAGCCGCAACGCCCAATACTTCGTACAACTCATCCATATCTTTCTGATAATCGGACATGGTTACACGCAATTCATCTAATAAAACCATAGTGTCAACCTCTCTTTTCAAATCACTCAATAAACCGTTTGTGCTTACACATACAATTTTTATTATACTATAAATTCATGTCAATTGCAATGGTTTTCGGAAAATATTCAGAAATTTCGCTGTTTTTCACAGATTTCACCCCCTGTTTTCCCCTGCAAAAAAATTTTTCTGCACAATGGGATTTTTTATAGGGTTCAATTGTTATTAGGGTGAAGTACTTCTGAATCCCACAAAAGGAGATGAACAACATGGACAAATCCACATTTCAACAGAAACTCCAACAATACAAAGACATGGTTTACCGCATTGCCTATACCTATCTCCGCAACACCGCTGATGCAGAAGATGTATCACAAGAAACGTTCCTGAAATTCTACCAACTATCCAAGCCCTTCACAGATACTGGTCTGGAAAAAGCGTGGCTGATTCGAGTGACCCTCAACGCCTGCCATAACCTCCGGAAATCCGTCTGGTACAACCGGAGAGCAGACTATAAAGAAATTCCGGAGCTGTTCTCCGACCCCACCGACAACCTGCTCTATGAAGAAGTGTTTGCACTGCCGGAACGATACCGCATTGTCATCTTGCTCTATTATTACGAGGAATATTCCATTCAAGAGATTGCCGACCTGACTGGCCGTAAAATCTCAACCATTCAAACGCAGCTTGCCCGTGCCAGAAAGAAATTAAAATTGGCACTCACGGAACAAGGGAGGGATTTTTATGAACAAGAATCGTTATCAGCAAATTATGAATCGCATTCAAATGCCGGAACGCTGTGAACAGGCGATTCTAGAACAAATTGCACACAATGCCAGCCCCGTTCCAACTCGCAGAACTTGGAAACGTAACGTGATTGCTGGTGTTGCGATTGCCGCTTGCATAAGCATCATCGGTATGGTTTCCGTTTCTGCCATTCAGGGCACAAACTGGATTCATCAGCTGTTCCCGAACAGCAGCGATGATGCAGCAACCGCACAATATGCATCGCAACAAGCCGGAAATGTTTCTGCTTTTTCCGCTGATTTGGACGATTTGGACGCAGAACTGATTGCTGCCTTTGCAGATGAATCCAACTTATATTACGCCGTTCATCTGACCCCCAAAACAGAGAACCCAGAAAAATATACCGACCGTTTCACCATTTCCCAAACCGGAACATTCTGGTTCAATGGCAAAACAAACACAGAGTTTTTACAAGGCAGTGCTTCGGAAACTCGACCGGACGGAGATGGCTATTTATTTACCAACAAGATTCACCTGGACAGCGGCACATGGGAAAACCACATGACCTATCAGGCAGAAATGCAGGCAATCTTGTATGAGGGCGAACAATACGAAACGCTCAAGCAAAACTTCGGTACGATCGGCACGATTTCCATCACCATCGACTTACAGAATAAACCACAGACCAGTGTTTACACAGCTTCCGGAACGTGGAACAATGCAAGTGGTTTTCTCAATGTCGAACAAGTTGTCTTACAGCCGCTGACACTGACCATTGACGGCACAGCAGACAATCAAACCAACTCCGCAAAACAAGTATCGGTCATCTTGAAAGACGGCAGCACTGTTGCTGGAGAATACATGACAAGCGGTTATCGCAATCATGGCATTGTCACTGAAGACCTGACACAGGTAGAACAATTCCTCTATCTGGAAAAGCCCATTGACCCAACCGCAGCCACTGCCATTCAAATGGACGATGTCACCATTCCACTGACTGCCAAAGCAGACAATACTATTCTTGACCCTGCTTCTATGGTGGCGACTATTTCCAATTTCACTACGACAGGTATGGATGACTTTACCGTCACACCGCTTGGTGTGCTCAGCGATGGAACAAATCTTGCAATGGTGCTGAATCTTGCTCCGAACCAGCCGGATGTGTTGCCGGAAGAAACAATGTTTATCATTGATGTATGCAGCCTGAACATCGACAACAATCCTCTTTCTGAATTGCTAAGCTCTGAATCGCTGAACACGGTGTATGCCTATTCCGAACAGCAAGCAGATGGTACTTATACTTTCACCTGCAAAATACAGATGGATGCATTTTTGAACAAGCAAGCAGATGTAGCATTTGACCTGAAAACGTCTGACGACCGCACGCTTGGCACAGTTGCATTCCACTTGGACAACATCCAGACCATTCCGAGTGTCACCTATACTGCGGATGGCATTTGGAAACACTATGTTGAAATTCAAAAGACTTATCAAGTTTTCCATATTCAGCAAGTCACCTGCTATCCTTCTCATATCAAACTGTCTGGAAAAATGGATGAAAATCTTGTAACACAGCCAGAATCCGTTTCTGTGATTTTAGCAGACGGTACAATCGTATCCGCCGTTGATTTACAGAGCGGAAAAGGCGGATTATCTGCCGGATATGGCGTTTCTCACAATCTGGATGGCACAGGGTGGTTGGAATTTGACCTCCCCCAGCCGATTGACCCGAACGCCGTTACTTATCTCAAAGTTGACCAAACGATTATCCCATTGACAGCAGCAGAATAACCGCTGTTTTACTTTCTCATCTTTCTCCATTTATTTTTCATTCGCAGCCCTGCAATTATTTGTGGGGCTGTGTTTTTTTCAGCTGCAAACGACTTTCGACAGCATTTTCCCCTGCTCTGTGCTATAATCAAAAGACAGGCGGTGATTGCAATGCAAGTCATTTATGTCGACGTTTTGCTTTTCTTCAACTTCTGTGTCAACTATTTTCTTCTGCGGGGAACGGCATTTCTCACGCACACGCCTTGCCGGATTCCACGCTGCCTGCTCAGTGCGTTGCTGGGCAGTTTCTCGGCTCTGGTCATCCTCCTGCCGCCCCTGCCCTTGGCAGTCAACCTATTGATTCGGCTGGGAACAGCTGCCGGTATGAACGGGCTGCTTTGCTTCGGGCTTTCTCGCCGAACGATGCTGCGGCAAACCATTTGGTTTTTCTGTTGCAGTATGCTCTTCGCAGGCTTTCTGATGGTTCTTCAGCAGAGCACCGACAGCCGCCGGATTTTTCTGGGCAATCAATGCTTTTACTTGCAGCTTTCCCTTCCAGCCTGCATTTTCTGCACGCTATTGGCATATGGGATTCTGCGGCTTTGGCATGCTGTTCGGATGCGATGCCGACACACCGATGTTCCCTATCGAGTCTATATTCGCATCGGCTCAGAAACCCGCATACAAACGGGGCTGGCAGACACCGGAAACAACTTAGTTGACCCATACAGCGGCTTGCCCATCATTGTTTGCAGCCGACAGGCATTTTCTGACCTGCTGCCGCAATGCCAGAAAAAACAGCGACACTACCACTATGTTCCCTACGGGACAGTATCCGGCACAAGTTTGATGCCGGTTTTTCAGGCGGATGAAGTGCTGCTGCAAAACGAAACAACAGGAGCAAGACAGCAGGTTGCTGCACGCATTGGGTTGGCAGATGCACAGGAACAGGCAATTTTTCACCCCAACCTCCTGCAAACGATTTAACGGTCTATGTGCGTAGAAAGGAGTTTGCCTTATGAAATCTTTGCTGCAATTTTTGCGGCAGCTGCAATTCTGGCTTTGTTCGGAACAGATGCACTACATTCACGGAGCGGATACGTTACCGCCACCACTTTCTGCTCCGGAGGAACGGGCGATGCTGGAGGCACTGGCAAACGGCAACACGGATGCCCGAGAACAGCTGATTGTTCACAACCTCCGGTTGGTGGTCTACATTGCAAAGAAATTTGAATCCACTGGCATTGGTTTAGAAGACCTGATTTCCATTGGTACTATCGGGCTAATCAAAGCGGTGAACACCTTCTGCCCCACAAAGAAAATCAAACTTGCAACCTATGCTTCCCGTTGCATTGAAAATGAAATCCTGATGTTCCTGCGAAAGGCAACGCAATATCGAGGAGAAGTTTCCATTGATGAACCGTTGAACATTGACTGGGATGGAAACGAACTGCTGCTCTCGGATATTTTGGGAACAGATGCTGATGTGGTCAGCCGGAACATCGAACAGGAATCGGAACGGGAACTGCTCCGCTCTGCGGTTTCAGAACTGGGCACACGGGAACGGGAAATCATGGAGTTACGGTTCGGGCTAGTGGATGGAAAAGAAAAGACACAAAAAGAAGTCGCTCAGGCAATCGGAATCTCGCAATCTTATATCTCCCGTCTGGAAAAGAAAATCATCCGAAAATTAAGAGGTACCTTGCAACAATTCAATCAGTGAACAAAAAACCGCTGTACATCGTTTTGAACTGACCCCAAAAAGTTAGACAAAGTTTTCAAGAAATAATTATGCAAAGCGACTAAGAGT
>CABQIF010000082.1 GCA_902464115.1 uncultured Ruminococcus sp.
TCATCCCACATCAGATGCGGATCACCACGGTGAGGAATGATATGGTCGACCACGGCCGCTGCCGTGAATCGTCCCTGTGCCTTGCAACGCACACACAAAGGATGCCGGCGGAGGTACGCCTTGCTGAGCCGCTGCCACCTGCTGCCGTAGCCACGCTTGGTGGCAGACGGTCGGTCTGGGTGCAGGGGCTGATGCTCTGCACAGTACAAGCCGTTTGTCAAGTTGGGACAGCCGGGATGCTTGCAGGGCTTCTTACATTTCTTCGGCACAGCAGTCACAGCCTTTGCAACTCTCTGTGGTTTCTGCAGAGAGTTTTTTCAATGCTTTTTGGTATTGTTCCTTCACCCAGGCAACGCTGTCATTCAGTTCATCTGCAATGGCATCCCATGTTGCAGCGTAAAGATACCGCAAACGAAGGATCTCACGCTGATCGGCATTGTGATTTGCCATGATAAGTTCTTCCAGTTTCCGTTTCAACCGAATTGATGCAATCAGATTGTCCCACGCTGCCTCCACGATCTCATGTATTTCATCTTCATCGATTTCCATCGCCATAGCTTTCCAATCCTGATAAATCACACTCTGTTCTTTGATGCGTCTGTTTAGATCCATACTGTTTCTTAAAACTTCTTTTGCAAGCATATCGATTCTCCTTTATGGACACGAAAAACAGCCCTCGCAGAATTTCTTCTGCAAAGGCTGTTTCGCTTTCTCCTGTTTTCCTACTTTACAGTATACCACATATGCGAACTATCATCAAGTGTTATGAACTATCATGAACTATCAACTTTTCATCCCTGCCAAGGCTTCCCGGTGCAAACGATAACAGGAAGGTTTACTGTATCCCATTTCTTCCGCGATCTGATTCCAGTTCTTGAATTCCAGATAACGCTTTGCCAGAATATCATGATGCTCCGCATCTGTGACGGCTTTTATCGCAGTATCAAAAACTGCTTTCAGAGCTTCCAGTTCCTTTTTTGCAGTCTTTACTTCTTCCTCCAAGGATAAGATCTGAGAAACGCCGCTTTCCACGGCGTGAGATTCCGGCGATACGGGTTTGGGCAAATCAGAATAGGCAGGTGATTTGGGAAAAGAAAGTTTCTGACGAAGAGCATCTGCTTCCTTTTGTTTTCGGTCAATCCTTCTAAGAAGTCTTTGTACCTGTTTCATGTATTCTTTTGCTGTCATGCCGTGATCTCCTCCAGCATTCTTTTTACCTCCTCCACAGAACGAACGATGGCAGCGTTTCCGCCGCATTTTTGTATTTTGCGAAGAACCGATTCCTGCAAAGCAGTTGCTTTCCCTTCCTCCGTTTTTACTTCAAAGGCAAAGAACCTGCCGCCAATGCAGGCGATCACATCAGGGATTCCTGCCGTTCCATACATCCCGCCATGCTCCTTCCAGCAAAAACAATTCGGCACGGTTTTCAGATACCTCAAAATCGTCCTTACGATATCCGCTTCTTTCAAACTGCTCACCTCTTACCTCTTTACTGATTTTACAGGGAAATTTCTATTATACTCATAAAAAATGAGAAAATATATGGGGATATAAAATAGGAAATATATAAAAGATTACGGGAATTCCCTGCAAAGCCTGTAAACCCTGTCAGAAAGCTGTGCAGACCTCTCCCCTGGCAAGCTACACATGGCTTTCTGAAAAGCTGATGCCTCTCCACGTTCTCCGTTTTCCGGTTCTGTCTGCTGCTTTCACAACCGTGGGAAAATTTGCTTCCAGTTCGTTGTTGAAATTCTGCTGACTGTATGGAGCCATGCCGCAGCTGTCACAGTATGCTTTATACCGTGCAAAGAACTCCATTCTTCCCACTTCTGCATCCATTTGCAAAGTACAGCAGTCCCGAACAAACGCCAGCACACTGTTGCTGTCCTCCCGGTATTTCTGAAGTTCCTGTGCATTTGCCTGTGTTTCTGAAAAATGAAAATGATTCTGCATCAGCCGCCGCAGTCCTTCTAAGGCAAATTGAAAGATCCCATCTGCTTCACAGCGGAACTTCTCCAGAAGCTCCGGATCCCGCTTATCCTCCGGCACAGAATGATTGAACCGGACAATGATCAGACGGCGGTAAAAGCCCTCCGATTTGTCCCCATAGTTCTTCGGAATGCTGTTGCAGGAAAAGAGCAGCCTCGCATAGGGCTGAAAAGAAAAGGGATTTTTGTTTTTCTTTTCCACCGTCAGGTAATCCTCACCGACCAGTGCTTTAAAAATGCCGTTGTCTTCAATGCCCTTTGTGGGTAACTCTGCACAGATATTCGCCCATTTTCCAAACAATTCTGCTGTCTTGAAACGGTCACTGAGTGCCTGCCATGCTACATTGGACACATTTTCTTTTCCCAGCAGAAGTTCATTCAGCACTCGCAGCAGCACAGACTTCCCGGCACCGCCTTTTCCCACAATGATAAAGCACTTCTGGGCATGATTGACCGGAATGAGAAAGTAGCCCAGCATCTCCTGAATCAGCGTCACCTGATCCTCCTCCACGGATTCATGCAGAAACTGCAGAAATCTGGGACACTTTGCACCGGACATATATCGCACATTCAGCTGTACCGTAGACAGATACTTTGCGGTGTGCTCCGATAAGGTTTCGTCCAGCACATTGTACAGACCATTTCGCACATTGATGAGATAGGGATTGGGATTAAGTTCCCGAATATCCTTCTGCACCTGCATCTTCCATTGTCCTTCGGTATCATTGATCTGAGACAGCTTTGTGTATCTGGTCAGCATTTTATCCCGTACCATATTTCTTGCTGTCAGTTCCGTGATGCTGTGATAAACGCCATTTTCATAGCAATAATACTGCTCGGCAGAATAAAACACAGGGGCATTCTGTGTCATGTATTCTGCAAGCACACCGGGCAGAAACTTCGGACCCCGTTCTGTCATTTCATACCAGTCGGGAATTTCCATGTCGGAACGATGCTTCCGTGTTTCGGATTTGTTTTGAAATGTTTTGTACAGTTCTTTTTGCAGAGCAAGCAGCGGCTTGACATCTGCATTTTTGAAACCGAAATGCTGCTTTAAATCGTAATGGATCATCGATTCGGCAGTCACGCTGTCCACATTGTAAAGATATTCCGACACAAAGTTTCGTGCAGTCTGCAAATCTTCCACCACGGCATTTTGCACCTTTTGCTGCTGTAGCAGTGCCCGAATGCCATCAATGGAAAGCGGCTGAAAACACAGAGCCGCAGGAGATTTACAGCTGCACTGTCCACTTCGCAGCTTTGGGCAGGAAAAGCCTTTCTCTGCAATGGTGCGGCAGGTCATAGGTTTTGTTCCGCTGCGTAGAAAATGCTGGATTTTATTCTGCGTTTCTTCAAAAGAATACTTCGGATACGGTTTGGAGTATTGATGTATGACCGCTGCACCGCCTTCAAACACACTTAAATTGGAGATCATCGCATACCAGTCATGTTCAGAAAGTGCAGCTGCATTGTCCCGGCAGTACTTGATAAAATCGCATTCTGCTTCTACAATGCCAATCCCTTTCTGTTCTCCATGCAGTGGCACTTTCGGTTGTTCTTCTGCTTCTTGCGAAACAGGCAGTCTTTCTATCAGCTGTTCCTGTGTGTATCTTCGTTCCGGATGAAACGAGATGCACTCTACCAAGACCGGTTCTTTCTTGCAGTGATAGAATCCCGGCAGACGCATGACACGGCTTTCGTTGACACAGGCAGGATCTCCGCCGAAATGCTGCACCAGTGCCTTTTGAATGGGGCGAAACAATGACACCTTTGCCTCTTTGACAAACCAGTATGTATGCAGCGATTTTCGGGTCTGAATAACCATAGACGGCGGCAGCGGAAATGCATTGATCAGGGCTTGCTGTTCTGCAAAGGATTTGTCATCCATCTCCACAAACTGTGCATTGATGCGGGTGATGCTGTCATCGGTCTGACCGCCGGAGTTCACCACAAAAAAGATGCCATGATTTTTCTGGTTATGTTCTTTCAGTGTAGACTCCACTGCAAAGAATTTTCCTGCCTCCACGGACATTTTGGCACCGGTAAAGATGCCTTCTTTCCGATCATCAAAAATACGCAGGCATACCGTATCGTCCGGATGAAAGATCGCATTGATAACATCCTGTGCCGATATATTCATACCACTTCCTCCATTTCTTCTGTGAAATATCGAATCGGCATATGCCTGCGTTTTGCCCATTGGATCTCCTGTGTCATGCCCTCAGAAAAGCTGCTGCCGAACACCCATAATTCCACGCATTTGGTTAATAGGACGTGATTCATGAACATTGCAGTTTGCCGTTCTTCCCCTAGGGCATCGTCCAGAAACTGCGGAAAAAGCAAATGCGGTGCAATGGGAATACTGTGATGTACTACCGCAAAACGACTGTATTTCTGGGCATTTTCAATGTTTTCATTGGTATTGCCACGATAGGGAGAACAGATATATACAAGCGGTCGGAATGCCGCCAGTCTCCGTGCTTTTTTCTCCTCGCTCTCTATTCTTTTCATTGCTTCAAATTCGGTCGGCGAGAAGTATCCTTCCTTGTTGTGTGTTTCTGCCAAGTTCATTCCTCCAGTTCCTCTAAATTGCCGAAGCTTTCTCCGGCAGATGCTTCTGCCACAAGGGGCAGATCAAACTCCGGAAACGGCTGCTGTTCCATACAGCCTTTCACAAAAGCCACTGTTTTCTGCAATCTGTCTTTCGGAATGAGAAACGTCAGTTCATCGTGAATCTGCAGGATCGGTCTCAGCCATGGGCGTGACGGCAGTCCTTCTAAAATACGGACAATTGCCAGCTTCAGAATATCCGCAGCCGTTCCCTGAATCGGGGTATTCAAGGCACATCGTTCCGCAAAGGACTGCAGTCCCCAGTTGTCGCTGCGAATATTGGGAAGATACCTTCTGCGTCCCAGCCAGGTTTCTGTATACAGTTTCTGCTTTGCGGTCATCTTTGTTTCATTCTGCCAGACCGTCAAAGCCGGATAGCCAGCCTTCAGATTGCGAATGATTTCTTCACATTCCGGTATAGATTTCTCTACGCCTGCCTTGAACTTCAATGTGCTCTGCAGTCCCTTTGGAAATAGCCCGTAAAATGTGCCAAAGTTCACGTTCTTGGCGATGGTACGCTGTTCCTTGTATTCCGGTCGATGCTTGTTTTGTGCTTCTGCATAGGTACAGCCAAAAATGACGGCAGTGGTTGCCGCATGAATATCCCCGCCGTTCTGATAGGTTTCCATCATCGTCTTGTCCCGGCAGTAGAATGCTCCCACACGCAGTTCGATTTGCGAAAAATCGAGAGACAAGATCAGATGATTTTCCGGAGCCTGAATAAAATTGCGGACACCGATGGGATCGTTGCTTTTTCTGGGACAGTTCTGTAAATTGGGATTGCGGCAATTCATTCTTCCTGTTTCCGTGGACAGAGCAAAGAAATCCGGATGGATCCTGCCCGTTGCAGAATTCAGATATTTCAGATAGCCGTCAATGTAGGTAGACTTGATCTTGCTCCATTTCCGGTATTCCTGTACCAGTGTGAACAAAGGAGAAAGTTCCGGACGATTGGCATCACACCATTCCTTCAGCAGGATCATTGTGGCATCGTCTGCTGCTTCTCTGTTGGATGCTGTGACTTTCATAACAGGCAGCTGTAAAGTCTGATACAGATACTCCTTGAAAGCTTTAGTACTGCAGTTTGCACCAATCGGAACATCGCCAATGCACATTGCAATTTCATTGCGGATATATTCCATTTGCTCCCCTGCCTCCTGCTGACGCACTTTCATCAAATCTGCATTCACAGGCACGCCGTTGTATTTCATCAGCCCTAAGTACACCGCTGCAGGTGATTCGATTTCTTCCACAAGGTACCGATGTTTCGGCAGAAAACGGTCAAACCAGCTGTTGAAAATATGATACAGCCGCAAGGCAAAATCAGAGTCCGCACAGCCATAGCGTATTGTTTCCATATCCTGTGCATCCAGTTCGTCAAAGTGTCTGCCGTTTGTAACATCCGAAAAAGTGGGCAGCCGTTCATGACACAATTCTTCCGCCAGTTTTTTCAGACCGCTGTCAGCAAGTTTGCGAAATGCGTAGTTGCTTTTCAAGGTCATTTGTGCTGCACAAATGGTATCATACACCGGCGGCTGGATCACGATATTCTGATGATAGGATATTGCAGATTCAAAGGCAATATTGTGTGCAATTTTGACGATATTTTTGTTTATGAGAAAGTTTTGCAGAAATCGAAAAAAAGCAATGCCATCCATGTTTCTTCCAATTTTATGAGCAACAGGAACATAAATCCCCGTATGCTCTTTGGCGGAAAAGCTGCACCCGACAATATGACTTTTTGCCGGATCAAGAGCTGCCTTTTCTTCGACGCGGTAAGGCTCATCCGGTGCAGTTTCATAGTCAAAAGCCACAACGGCGGCATTGCCGATATACTGCTGAATTTCCTGCACCGAAGTGACACATCTGTAATTCTCCATAGCGTTCTCCTCAATTCAGCGGCTCCATGACTTCGCCGGTTTCCGGGTCCACACGCAGTGCATCTTCTGTATCATAGCCCACATTTTTACTAAGTGCCTTTACCTGTTCTGTCATAGCTGCGATCAGCGGATATTCTTCCGGTGACAATGCCCGTTCTACGGCAAACTGTGCCTGCGAATAGCTCATGCCTGTGCTGCTAATGGCCTTTTTCAGTGTGAACTTTGTCACAACAGCATTGGAATTCTTGTATTTGGGAATCACACGCATCAGATAGCGGGTAAAGGACTTCAGAGAACCGGTAGGCAGAGACAGAATTACCGGGAAAATATCGCCTTCCCGAAGCAGATACAAACGACGGCGGTTCTTGCAGGCTTTTGCACCATTTTTTCCAGATCCATACTGATTCAGTGGGCAGGAATCGCAGCTGCCGCCGGGATTTCCTTCCCCATGATGTCCGTCAAAACTGCCGCAGTCCGGTGGATTGGAGCCACCCTGATATTCGCTTTGGTAGTAGGCATTCAAAGAATGCTGATAGAGGATCACAGCTGAAAATGTTTTTACCGTGTCCGGTTCCTCTGGATTCTCACCGGGAATTTCAAACATCACACCGCCGCCGGACGGGATCTTAACTCGTTCAAATGCAGCAGATAAGCCGTCCATTTCTGCACACATCACATCGGCAAGATCAAAGTCCTGCAGAGCAAGGAAGCCTGTTTGGTTGGTTTCCATCATTTCATTTTTCATTGATTTCATCCTTTCATTTTGCAGATTGGCGAACAGATACAGAGGTCTGTTCATAGATATGGACAAGACCGCTCAGCCACTCTGGTACAATATCCTGATTTTCTGCGATCTGCTCTTTGACAAAAGCAGACAGACTATTGGCATTGACAGTTTCATAGACCAGATCTCCGCAGCCGTTTTCTTTCAAGGCTGCATACAGTTCTTCTTTGCGTCCTGCCACAGCAGAGGCACGAATTTTGGTGGTCAGGGCAAACATCGTTCCGGCACGCGTGAAATTCTGTGTTTCTGTTTCTGCCATCAGCATAGAAAGCTGATAATCTGCCTGTTCAATTTCAGCGTTAATTTCTTTCAATCGTTGTTCTGCATTCTTCTTTTCCTCACGGAGTTGTTTCAGATGCTCCGCAAGTTCATACATATTCTGTGTTTGCATTTCAAACTCCTTCCTGAAATGGGTTCATTCCGTTCCGATAATCGTCTACCAGCGTTCTCGCTAAATCCACCTTATCCCGCAGAGAACGGAGAATTTTAGCATCCACAGTATTCTTTGCAATCAGATAAATGTACAGGCAGTTCTCTGTCTGAGAGACTCTGTGGATTCTTGCTTTTGCCTGTTCAAAGTTGCTCATGCTGTAATCAAGCGAATAGAACACCATCGTGGATGCTGCTGTCAAAGTAATGCCCAGTCCTGCCGCTGCGATCTGTCCTACAAAGACCTTACAGTCTGCATCTTCCTGAAATCTGCGGATTTCCTCTGCACGGTCAGAAATACCACCACGCACAGACGCATAGCCGATCTGTTTTTGTTCCAGCAGTTTCTGAATCTCGTTCAGTTCCGGCACAAATCTTGCCATGATGACCAGCTTTTTTCCTTCTGCAAGCATGGTGTCCAGAATATCGGACAGGGCATCCAGTTTTGCTGTGCTGACAGAAGTGATACTTCCGGCATCGTCTGTGAGATAACCGCCTGTCATCTGCGACAAACGCAGCATTTTTGTCAGTACATTCACTGCTGATACTTCAGAATTTGAAAGCTCCGCAAAGCTTTCTTTTTCCAGCTGCTTGTATAGTTTCATTGCTTTCGGTTCCAGTTCTACCGTGCGGATCTCCTCGGTAATTTGAGGCAAATCCAGACATTCTGCCTTAGTTACACGATAGGCAACGGAATGCAGTTTTTGCAGGAATTCATCCATCATCTGCTTTCGGAAAACCGGAATGTGATTGCCGTATCCGCACATATCGAAATAACGACTGCGAAAAGCATAGAAGCTTGTCCCGAAGATCTCTTTATTCAGAAAACGATACTGGGAAAAGACATCCAGTTCTTTGTTGGTGATGAGTGTTCCAGTCAGAAGCAGCTTATATCTTGACTTGTCTCCGAGATGGTGCATGGCTTTGGACTGCGATGTACGATTTTCTTTGATCTTATGTGCCTCATCTGCTATGATAAGGTCGGCATGAAAGGCAAGAAGGTCTTTCTCCAATCGCCATGCAGATTCATAATTGACAACAGCGATTTGCAAATCATTCCCATGCAGCTTGGAAAGCTGTTCTTTCTTCTGGGAACTGCTGCCTTTCAGAACAGTCAGCTGATATGGAAAAGCGGCAAAATGTGCAAATTCCTGTTCCCAGACAGAGAGAATAGACAGTGGTGCTGTGATCAGGATTCTTCTGATATATCGATACTGATACAGAATTCCAACAATGGCAATGCTGGTGATGGTCTTTCCGCAGCCCATTTCCATGAGCAGTGCCACGCCATTACTGTGTGTCTCTGAGGGCAGGATGCCGAAGCGTTCGCAGGCAAAGCGGCAGGCGGATTGTTGATGGCGATAGAGCGTTGCTTTAAGGGGGATTTTTAGAACTTCTTTCACTTTTTCTCCTATGCTTTGTATGGACGATATGTATCTGAACCAAATCTGGCAAGAATTTGCTTTAGTATTCGGCTTTGGTATACATCCGCCTTTTGCAGCAGTTCTTCCAGAACTGTAACTTCTTCTTTTGACAGCAGATTTTTATTTGGAGCATACCATTCCGGTATCTGTACTCCGCCACCGTTTCCGCTAAAAGTTTCAAGGGGATATTTCAGCATGAGTGCTCGTATGTCCCGGCGAATCGTTTTTTCTGAAACATGAAATTCATGCATTAAAATTGGAACTGTGCTTTTCCGACGGGAAATCAGTAATTTCAAAATCTCTTCTCGCCGTTCTACGAGACCCATGTCTTTCACCCCCTTTCCGATGTATTTTTATTCTACAACCCAAACTGGTCAGGTCGTGACCAGTTCGAAAAAGATTCACAGAAGTTTCACAAAATGAATTCTTTCAAGAATTACAAAACACCGACAAGGTACAGAAAAAAATTCTGCACCTCATCGGATGTTCTCACTTTTTTACCAAACTGGTCAGCCA
>CABQIF010000083.1 GCA_902464115.1 uncultured Ruminococcus sp.
GGCAGCTGGGCATGAAAACCGTACAGGCGACCGAACCGCTCACAACAGAATCGGAAGTTCTGGATGCCCTGCAGGCAGTCGGAGCAGAACGAACCGACTTGCCCTATGACATCGATGGCGTTGTGGTCAAGGTCAATGACTTTGCACAGCGGGAAGAGATGGGGGCAACGGCAAAAGTGCCGAAGTGGGCAGTTGCCTATAAATTCCCGCCGGAAGAAAAAGAAACCAAGCTGCTCGAGATTCTCAACAGTGTCGGCAGAACGGGCGTCATCACGCCAGTTGCCGTATTTGAACCGATTCGGCTGGCAGGCACAGACGTTTCCCGTGCAACGCTGCACAATCAGGATTTCATCACAGAAAAGGGCATTTGTCTGGGCGATACAATTATTGTGCGGAAAGCCGGAGAAATCATTCCGGAAGTGGTTCGCTCCGCCTCGCATTTGCCGGATGCTGTGCCGTATGAAATGCCGGAAGTCTGTCCGGTCTGCGGAACGAAAGCCGTTCGGGATGCGGAAGAAAGTGCCCTTCGCTGTCCGAATCCGGATTGCTCCGCACAGCTGCTGAAGCGGATGATTCACTTCGCCTCGAAAGATGCGATGAACATTGAAGGGCTGGGGGCACAGAATGTGCTTGCTCTCCAGACAGCCGGTTATCTGCACTCGGTTGCAGATCTATATACATTGACCAAGGAACAGTTGCTGCAATTGGATCGGTTTGCGGAGAAATCCGCCGAAAACCTCTTGCAGGCAATTGCAAAATCCAAGCAAAATCCGCTGCCCCGTTTGATTTTCGGGCTGGGCATCCGCAACATCGGCTTGCAGGCAGCCAAGTTATTGTGTGAGGCGTTCCCGTCTATGGACGCCATCATGCAGGCGACTGCGGAACAGATTGCGGAAATCGAAGGATTTGGAATGGTCATGGCGGAAAGTGTTGTGGCGGCGTTCCGGGAACCGCATATGCAGCATCTGATTGCAGAGCTGCAAGTGTACGGTGTTCAGATGCAGCATACCAAAGCGGTGCAGACTGACCAGCGGTTTGCAAATCAGACCTTTGTCCTGACGGGCACGCTGCCAACCATGAAACGTGCCGAAGCAAAGGCATTGATTGAGCAGTTCGGCGGAAAAGTCAGCGGCAGCGTTTCCAAAAAGACCGCCTATGTGGTTGCCGGGGAAGAAGCCGGAAGTAAGCTGCAAAAAGCAGAGGAACTCGGGATTCCAATTTGGACAGAGCAAGACCTGCTTGCACATACAAAAGAAGAACCGGAAGCGTAAGTTTCCGGTTGGAAAGAAAGGACGTTTTATCCCATGAAAATTGATATTGCACACATTGCAAAGCTGTCACGGCTGCATTTTGAGCCGGAACAGATTGCAAAATTTGAAAAGGACATGGAATCCATCGTGGCAATGGTGGATCATCTGCCGGATGTGAGCGATACCCTGACCGTAGACCCGAACAATGCAATGCGGCTGCGGGAAGATGTTGCAAAAGACCACAAGTTCAAGCGGGAAGAGATGCTTGCCAATGCCCCAGAGGTACAGGCAGGTTGTCTGGTCGTTCCGAAGACGGTAGAATAAAAACAAGGAGGCAAACGAAACCATGGAACTTTATGAACAGACAGCCGCCAAGCTGTCAGAAATGCTGCAAAACAAGGAATGCAGTGCAGTGGAACTCTGCCAATCGGTACAGGGACGCATTGCCGCAGTCGAAGACAAAGTTGGGGCTTATGTGACACAGTGTGAAGATGCACTGGCACAGGCAGAAGTCGTTGACCAGGCAAGAGCTGCAGGCGAAACCCTGCACCCGTTGGCTGGGATTCCAATCGGTATCAAGGACAATATTTCCACAAAGGGTTTGCGGACAACGTGTGCATCGAAGATGCTGGCAGACTATGTTCCGCCGTTTGATGCAACCGTGATGCAGCCGATTCGGGCATCCAAGATGGTTATCACCGGCAAACTCAACATGGATGAATTTGCAATGGGTTCTTCGACAGAAACCTCTTACATCAAAAAGACCCACAATCCGCACAATCTGGACTGTGTACCGGGCGGTTCTTCCGGCGGTTCTGCAGCTGCGGTTGCAGCAGGCGAAGCCATTGTCACACTGGGTTCTGATACCGGTGGGTCGATTCGGCAGCCGTCCTCGTTCTGCGGAACAGTTGGTCTGAAGCCGACCTATGGCAGCGTTTCCCGATATGGTCTGGTTGCATTTGCATCTTCTCTCGACCAGATTGGGCCGATCGGCAAATCCGTCAAGGATGTGGCAATGCTGTACAGCCTGATTTGCGGACATGACAACATGGATGCAACATCTGCTTATCGGGATTATCCGGACTTTGCCGCTGCGTTGCAGGGCAGCAGTGTTGCAGGCTTGAAAATCGGTCTGCCGAAGGAATATTTCGGTGCTGGCATTGATGACACCGTGAAAGAATCCGTGATGAATGCCGTTCGTCAGCTGGAAGCAAACGGTGCAACGGTACAGGAAATTTCCCTGCCGAGCACCGAATATGCAGTCAATACCTATTATATCATTGCCTCTGCGGAAGCCTCTTCCAATCTGGCACGGTTTGACGGCGTGAAGTATGGCTATCGGGCAAAGAATTACGATGGCTTGACCGATATGTATGAACGCACCAGAAGCGAAGGCTTCGGCGATGAAGTAAAACGCCGGATCATGCTGGGTACATTCGTGCTGAGTTCTGGTTTCTATGATGCTTATTATAAGAAGGCAAAGCTGGTGCAGCGGCAGATTGCACAGGAATTTGCAGCCGCATTCCAGCAGTGTGATATTATCATCACCCCAACCTATCCGACACCGGCATTCCGGCTGGGCGAACAGGTAGACGACCCTTTGAAGATGTACAGCGGCGATGTCTGCACCGTTCCGGTGAACATTGCAGGTTTGCCGGCAATCAGCGTTCCATGCGGAAAGACTGCAAGCGGTCTGCCGATTGGGATGCAGATGATTGGTGCAAAGTTTGCAGAACAGACGCTGTTGCGGGCAGCAGATGCATATGAACAGCTGTGCGGTGGGTTTGCGTGTATCCCACAGACACTTTAAAGGAATCATCGAAAGGAGAACAAACATCCATGCAGGATTATGAAATGGTTGTCGGACTGGAAGTCCATGCGGAATTGAACACCGCCTCAAAGATTTATTGTAACTGCCGGAACGCATTCGGTCTGGAAGTGAATACACAGGTTTGCCCTGTTTGTATGGGCATGCCGGGCACATTGCCAACCTTGAATGAAAAGGTTGTAGAATATGCGATTAAGATGGGTCATGCTATGAACTGCAAAATCAATGCAGTCAGCAAGCAGGATAGAAAGAACTACTTCTATCCAGACCTCCCGAAAGCATACCAGATTTCACAGGCAGAAGTTCCGCTCTGTGAAAACGGATACTTAGATATTATGGTAGACGGCGAAGAAAAGCGAATCGGCGTGACCAGAATCCACATTGAAGAAGATGCCGGAAAGCTGCTGCACGATGCCTCGTTCTCAGGTTCTCTGGTAGACCTGAACCGTTGCGGCGTTCCGCTGATTGAAATCGTTTCTGAACCGGATATTCGGAGCAGTGCCGAAGCAAAGGCATATCTGGAAACCATCAAGTCCATTTTGCAGTATCTGAACATCTCGGACTGTAAGATGCAGGAAGGTTCGATTCGTTGCGATGTCAACGTATCCGTTCGGAAGAAGGGCAGCACAGAATTTGGAACACGCTGCGAAATGAAGAACGTCAACAGCTTTAGTGCTGCGGTTCGTGGGATTGAATACGAAGCAAAGCGGCAGATTGAAGTACTGGAAGCTGGCGGAACGATTGCACAGGAAACCCGTCGGTGGGACGATGCCAAGGGCATGAACTACACCATGAGAAGCAAGGAAGATGCACAGGATTATCGGTATTTCCCAGAACCAGACTTGCTTTCCATCGTGGTACCGGAAGAAAAGATTGCTGCCCTGAAGGCATCCATTCCGGAACTGCCGAACGCAAAGATTCGTCGGTATGTCAAGGACTTTGGACTTTCTCAGGTGGATGCAACGCTGATTGCAGAAGATTTGGAACGGTCTGCCATGTTTGATGCTTGCATTGACATTGGAACATGCAAGCCGAAGAGCATCAGCAACTGGATTTTGTCGGATATTGCGAAGTTCACCAACGATACCGGCAAGAAGATCAGTGAAACACCGCTGACTCCGCAGCGTCTGACAGAATTGATCGTGCAGGTAGAAAAGGGAGTCATTTCCAACTCAGCTGCGAAGAAAGTCTTCCAGATTGTATTGGAAACAGGCAAAGAACCGCTTGCCATCATCGAAGAAAAGGGCATGGCACAGAATTCCGATACCGGATTTCTCGAACAGCTGGCAAAGGATGTTCTGGCAAACAATGAAAAGTCGGTCAACGACTATAAGAACGGCAAGACCAATGCACTGGGCTATCTGGTTGGTCAGTGCATGAAGGCATCCAAGGGCAAGGCAAATCCGGGCATTGTCAAGGAAATTGTCACCAAGATGCTGAGCGAATAAATCAAAATAGCAGAGCAACAAAAAAGCACCCATTCGTTTGACACAACGGATGGATGCTTTTGCTTATTATAAAGCATGGTTGGAAAAATCCGGAAAGAATCGGGATACAAACTCCGGCAGGGGAGCAGTGACGGTTTTCCCGTTCAGATAGGCAAGGCAGGAATCCGCCTCCGGATGGAATTGCAGCTGATAGGCACAGAGCAGCTGATGTTTGAGGTGCAGGGATTCGTTTTTTTGGCGGTTGCCATATTTGGAGTCACCAGCGAGCGGAGCACCGATCTGTGCCATATGGGCACGGATTTGATGCGTGCGTCCGGTGTGCAGGGTAATTTCCGCCAGACAAAGCCCGTTTCGCTGCTGTAACACCCGATATTCCGTGATGATTTCCCGATAGCCTGCTTTGGGACGGTCGGAAATCGTGACCGTATTGGTTTTTGCATCTTTCCAGTGGTAAGCGTGCAGGATGTCAGTTTGTTTTGGCGGCGTTGCACTCAAAACACAGAGATAGGTCTTTTGAATGCGGTTTTCCCGAATCAGGCGGTTCAGTTCCCGTAGGGTCACAGCATCTTTCGCAGCCAGTACCAAGCCCTCTGTGTTGCGGTCTAAGCGGTTGCAGATGGCAGGGGCAAAGCTCTGCTCCTGTTCGGGGTGGTAGTCGCCTTTCTGCTGTAAGTAGGCGTGTAAGTTGTCCACCAAGCAGTGGTCAGCGTGTCCGGCATCACTGTGCACCAGCATCCCAATGGGCTTATCCAACACTAAAAGATGGGCATCCTCATAGCAGACGGCAAGCGATTCTGCATTGCCCTGCACGGACTTTTTCTCTGCTGCTGGGGCAGCCGGCTGCAGGCAGTCATCCGGCAGAAAAATTGCAATTTCATCGCCGGTTTGCAGACGAGTTTCTCCCGTGCAGCGTTTCCGGTTGACTTTGATTTGCTTTTTCCGGATGGCTTTATAGAGCAGGCTGTTCGGCAGAGCAGGCAGCATTTTTTTCAGAAAGCGGTCAAGTCGCTGGTCGCTGTCGTTGGGTTGAATCAGAAATGTTTTCATATGCGATGATTTCGCAGCATTGCGAACTCCCTTCTAAAACTTCTATTTGAGTATACCATAAATTTAGGAAAAAGAAAAGGATTTCTTCGTATTTTTTAAAGAGGTGAGGACAAAATGACAGAAAAGGAAGAAACGAATGCCAATCAAGCACCAAAGAAGAACCTCAATCAGGGACACCGCAGCCGCATGCGGAAACGCTACTTAACCTGCGGATTTTCGGGCTTTCAGGAGCATGAAATTTTAGAATTGCTGTTGTTTTATGCCCTGCCTCGTGTGAATACCAACCCCATTGCCCACCAGCTACTGAAAGAATTTCACTCGCTGGCAGGTGTTCTGGATGCAGACCCCGTGGAACTGCAAAAAGTTCCTGGTGTTCGGGAGCAGGCAGCCGTATTTCTGAATATGTTGCCGGAACTGTTTCGCTATTATCAGCTGAGCAAAGAAACCGAACAGGAAAACCGTGAGCAATTGGAACTCGACCAAGGTTCACGCATGGCGATGCACTTGAAACATCTGTATACCGGCATTCAACGGGAGCAAGTCGCTGTGTTGTTGCTGGACAACAGCCTGCAAATCATAGAGGAATGCTTCTTATCGGAAGGCTCTGTGACGATATCCACGCTTTCCATTCGGAGCATTGCAGAACTGGCGTTCAAATATCAAGCATCTTGTGTGATTCTGGCACACAATCACCCTGGCGGCTCTGCATCGCCCTCAGAGGAAGATTGTTATGTGACCAAGCAGGTCTACACAGGTTTGCAATACTTGAATCTCACATTAGAAGACCACTATATTATCGGAAAGAATGCGGTGGTTTCCATGCGGGAGCATGGCTTCTGGGAAACGCTGCTGTGAGCAGATTCTCAGATTGCCTTTATAAAAATAGGACAGACTGATGTCTGATTTTTTGTGGTATGCTAAGAGGCATGCAGCACAGGTTTTACAGGAGGTGCAACAAGGATGTCCGAATTTCGATTACATGCACCCTATCAGCCAACGGGTGACCAGCCAGAGGCGATTGCAGAACTGGTGAACGGTATTCGAGCAGGTGACCATGAACAGACCCTGTTAGGGGTTACGGGTTCGGGAAAGACCTTTACCATTGCGAATGTCATCGCACAAGTCAACAAGCCAACGCTCGTTCTGGCACACAATAAAATTCTAGCCGCACAGCTCTGCTCCGAGTTCAAGGAATTTTTTCCGGAAAATGCGGTAGAATATTTTGTCAGCTATTATGATTACTATCAGCCGGAGGCATATGTACCGAGTACAGACAGCTATATTGAAAAAGATTCCTCCATCAATGATGAAATTGATAAGCTGCGGCATTCTGCCACGACTGCACTGGCAGAACGACGAGATGTCATCATTGTTGCCAGTGTATCCTGTATCTATTCGCTGGGCAGTCCGGAGGAATACCGTTCCATGGTGGTTTCCGTGCGAAAGGGCATGGAGAAGCCACGGGAACAGCTGCTGAAAGAACTGGTTGCGATTCAGTACGAGCGGAACGACGTGCAGTTTGTCCGGAACAAGTTCCGAGTACGGGGCGATGTTGTGGAGATTTTTCCGTCCAGTTCTAACCACACTGCCATTCGGGTGGAATATTTCGGAGATGAGATTGACCGCATCTGTGAAGTGGATACCGTGACAGGAAATGTTACTGCAACGCTACAGCACGCAGCCATTTTTCCGGCATCGCATTATGTTGTCAGCAGCGAGCACGTCGAGCAGGCGATTTCTGAAATTGAAACAGAGTTACAAGAACGGGTGGCATATTTTGAAGCGAATCACCGTCTGATTGAAGCCCAGCGAATCGCCCAGCGGACGCATTACGACATGGAAATGCTGCGAGAAATCGGCTTTTGCAGCGGCATTGAAAACTATTCCCGCATCTTAGCCGGCAGACCTGCCGGAAGCGTGCCCTATACGCTGTTAGACCACTTTCCGGATGATTTTCTGCTGGTGGTCGATGAAAGCCATGTGACTCTGCCACAGGTACGGGCGATGTCTGCCGGCGACCATGCCCGAAAGGCAACGCTTGTGGATTATGGTTTCCGGCTGCCGAGTGCATTCGATAACCGTCCGCTGAACTTTGATGAATTCTATGAGCGAATACCGCAAGCCATCTATGTCAGTGCAACGCCGGGCGAGTTTGAAAAACAGCATTCTTCTGCAATCGTGGAACAGGTGATTCGTCCGACGGGACTATTAGACCCGATGATTAGCGTTCGTCCGGTATCCGGACAAATTGAAGACTTGTATTCCGAGATTCAAAAGCGAGTGGAGCGGAACGAACGGGTTCTGATTACCACGCTCACCAAGAAGATGGCGGAGGACTTGACTGCCTATCTGGAAAAGCTGTCCGTACGGGTGCAGTATCTGCACCACGATGTGGACACTGTAAAGCGAATGGAGATTATCCGAGATTTGCGGCTCGGGAATTTTGATGTGCTGGTAGGCATCAACCTGCTGCGAGAGGGCTTAGACATTCCGGAAGTTTCGCTGGTTGCCATTTTGGATGCGGATAAAGAGGGCTTTTTGCGGAGTGAAACGGCACTGATTCAGACGATTGGACGGGCAGCCCGAAACGCAAACGGCATGGTTATTTTGTATGCAGATGAAGTGACTGGCTCGATGGAACGGGCAATCACAGAAACCGAACGCCGCCGGAAGAAGCAGATGGCATATAATACCGCCCATCACATCACACCAAAGACGATTACGAAAGCGGTTCGGGATGTCATTGAAATTTCGACCAAGGAAGAAGTCGAAGAGCAGACGGCTGCTCCAAAGATGACGGAACAGGAACGCAAGGCACTGATGGAAACCTTGACGGCACAGATGAAAGAAGCAGCAAAGCTGCTGGAATTTGAACACGCTGCGTATTTGCGAGATAAAATTCAGGAATTGAGGGGGAAGAAAGCATGATAGACCGCATTCGGGTGCGAGGTGCAAGAGCCAACAATTTGAAGAATATTGATGTCGATCTGCCAAGAGATGCATTGGTGGTCATGACCGGGCTTTCCGGTTCGGGGAAGTCCTCCCTTGCCTTTGATACGATTTTTGCAGACGGTCAGCGGCGGTATATGGAAAGCCTGTCGTCCTATGCACGGCAGTTTTTAGGACAGATGGAAAAGCCCGATGTAGACAGCATCGAGGGCTTGTCGCCAGCGATTTCCATCGACCAGAAAACCACCTCGAAGAACCCTCGTTCTACCGTGGGAACGGTTACAGAAATCTATGACTATCTGCGGTTGCTGTATGCACGGATTGGCATTCCGCATTGTCCGATTTGCGGGCGGGAAATTCGTCAGCAGAGCATTGACGAAATGGTAGACCGTGTGTTGTCGCTGGAAGAAGGCACACGGATTCAGCTGTTAGCACCGATTATTCGTGGCAAAAAGGGACAGCATACCAAAGAACTGGAAAAGGCACGCCGTTCCGGCTATGTGCGAGTGAAGATTGACGACAACCTGTATGATTTATCAGAAACCATCACGCTGGACAAGAACAAAAAGCATACCATTGAAATCGTGGTAGACCGACTGGTGGTCAAAGAGGGGATTCGTTCCCGTCTGACAGACAGCTTGGAAACGGTCTTTTCCCTGACAGGCAGTCTGGCGGCGGTAGAAATCATGGGCAAAGAAACATGGCTGTTTTCGCAGAAATACGCCTGTCCGGAACATAATATTTCCATCGAAGAGCTGACTCCTCGGATGTTTTCGTTCAACAACCCCTACGGGGCGTGTGAAAATTGTACAGGGTTAGGGGTTTTCCAGAAAGTTGACCCGGATTTGATTGTCCCGAATGTAGATTTGAGCATTGCACAGGGAGCAATCAAAGCCCCTGGCTGGAACAGTCTCGATGATAATTCCATCGCCATGATGTATTATCAGGCGGTTGCAGAGAGCGAGCACGTTTCCCTCGATACGCCTGTGAAAGATTTGCCGAAGGATGCCATGAAGTCGTTCCTGTACGGAACGACAAAGGAATTATTTTTGCACCGCATCCAGGAAAACGGAAAGAGTACGGGT
>CABQIF010000084.1 GCA_902464115.1 uncultured Ruminococcus sp.
CTATAATAATAATTACAGAAAGTGGGTGAGAATCATGAAGAAGCACACATATAGCATTGTACTGACGGACACGGTGGTGCAGGAAGTAGACCGGTTGGCAGCCAAAAAGGGCACGAATCGTTCCACCATGATGAATCAGATTTTGGCGGATTATTTTTCCTGCAAAACACCGGAAAAACAAATGGCATCGGTGTTTTCGCTGATTGAACAGCAGATGCAAAATATTTTTCGGGTGCAGCTGCAAGCCTCCGATGCGATGATTTCGCTGCACAGTGCTTTGCAGTATAAATACCGCCCGACCGTGCGGTATCGTGTGGAGCTGCTGCGAATCCCGACAGAAAATAGCATTGGCTGGCTGAAGATTTCCTGCCGGACGCAGAATCAAACCTTGCTGCACAGTATGCAGCAGTTTTTCCGCTTCTGGATGCACTTGGAACTGCAAACTTACCCAGCGTATCAGACCGTTCCGGAGTTATATGTTTTAACAGAGAATGGAATGGTACGGCGGTTGCTTCGGCATAACTTGGAAACAGAAGAAGAAGTTGCCGATGCCATCAGTTCCTATATTCGTCAGTTTGACCGCCTGCTGAAACAATATTTTGCAGGCTTGCAGCAGCAAGTCCCAGCAGAAGCATTGCAAGCGGCTTTAGAGCAATCTTATCTGCAAATGCAGGCTGGATTGTCATAGAAACAAATGGCAGCCACACAACCAAAAGAAATTTGATTGGATGACCGATTGTAACAATCGAAGTCCATTTATATAAGGAGGAATGAATCATGAATGCACAGAAATTGACAGAAAAATCGTTGGAAGCCATTCAAAGTGCAAATGATATGGCGATTTCTCACCAGAATCAAATGATTCAGCAGGTGCACTTGCTGTGTGCATTGCTGGAGCAGGAGAACGGCTTGATTCCACAGCTGTTTGAAAAGGTCGGCGTTTCCAAGGAAACCGCCGTTCGAGATTTGGAACAGCAGATTCATCAGCTGCCGTCCGTAACGGGCAGCGGCAGAAAAGCAGACTCTATTTACATTGCACAAGATGTAGACATGGTTTTGACCGATGCCGAAAAGCAGGCAGATAAAATGCGGGATGCCTATGTATCCGTGGAACATTTGATGCTGAGCTTGTTTGACCATGCAAATGCAGACTTGAAAAAACTGTTCCAGAAATGGAACTTGAAAAAAGCAGACTTCATGAAAGCCCTGATGGGGGTACGGGGCAATCAGCAGGTGACGGGACAGAATCCGGAAGAAACCTATGATGTCCTGAAAAAATACGGGCAGGATCTGGTACAGCTGGCTCGGAATAACAAGTTAGACCCGGTCATCGGCAGAGATAGTGAAATCCGAAACGTCATCCGAATCTTGTCCAGAAAGACCAAGAACAATCCGGTGCTGATTGGTGAACCGGGTGTTGGTAAAACAGCGATTGCCGAAGGGTTGGCACTGCGAATTGTACGGGGCGATGTTCCGGATAATCTGAAAGACCGGATTCTGTTCTCTCTGGATTTGGGTGCATTGGTTGCCGGTGCAAAATATCGTGGTGAATTTGAAGAGCGGCTGAAAGCCGTTCTGAACGAAATCAAGAAGAGTGAAGGCAAAATCATTCTGTTCATCGATGAACTGCATACGATTGTCGGAGCAGGGAAAACAGATGGTGCAATGGATGCCGGCAACCTCCTGAAGCCGATGCTGGCAAGAGGTGAGCTGCACTGTATCGGTGCAACCACCTTGAACGAATATCGGCAGTATATTGAAAAAGATGCAGCATTGGAACGGCGGTTCCAGCCGGTTATGGTCAATGAACCGACTGTCGAAGATACCATTTCGATTCTGCGTGGTCTGAAAGAACGGTATGAAGTGTTCCATGGCGTGAAGATTCAAGACCAAGCTTTGATTGCAGCTGCAACGCTCTCCGACCGGTATATTACCGACCGGTTCTTGCCGGATAAGGCAATTGACTTGATCGATGAAGCGTGTGCACTGATTCGGACAGAGATGAACTCAATGCCGACTGAAATGGATGAAATCCAACGGAAGATCATGCAGCACGAAATCGAAGAAGCTGCCCTGAAAAAGGAAGACGACAAGCTTTCTCAGGCACATCTGCAAGAAGTGCAACAGGAACTGGCTCAGATGCGGGAACAGTTCCATGCAATGAAAGCAAAGTGGGAGAACGAAAAGGCAAATATCTCGAAAGTACAGAAGCTGCGGGAAGAGGTGGAAGAAGTCAATGCCCAGATTGCAAAGGCAGAACGGGAATACGACTTGAACAAAGCAGCCGAACTGAAATACGGCAAGTTGCCATCCCTGAAAAAGGAACTCGAAGCCGAAGAGGCAAAGGCAGAAGCTGCCAAGGAACAGAGCGACAATCTGTTGCGGGATAAGGTCACGGAAGAAGAAATTGCAAGAATCATCTGCCGTTGGACAGGGATTCCAGTTGCTCGACTGATGGAGGGCGAACGGGAAAAACTGTTGCACATGGAAGACATTCTGCACCGCCGTGTCATCGGGCAGGATGAAGCAGTCGAAAAAGTCAGCGATGCCATCTTGCGTTCTCGTGCTGGCATTCAAGACCCGAATCGTCCGCTTGGTTCATTCCTGTTCTTAGGGCCGACGGGTGTCGGGAAAACCGAACTCGCAAAGGCTCTGGCAGAAGCTCTGTTCGATGATGAAAACAACATCGTCCGGATTGATATGAGTGAATACATGGAGAAGTTCAGCGTGAGCCGTTTGATCGGAGCTCCTCCTGGATACGTTGGCTATGAAGAGGGCGGTCAGCTGACGGAAGCCGTCAGAAGAAAACCGTACTCCGTGGTATTGCTGGACGAAATCGAGAAAGCACATCCGGATGTCTTTAACATTCTGTTGCAAGTACTCGATGATGGTAGAATCACCGACTCGCAGGGCAGAACGGTAGACTTCAAGAATACGATTATTATCTTGACTTCCAACTTAGGTTCTCCGTACATTCTGGATGGCATCAACGCAGACGGGGAAATCTCCGAAGAGGCTCGCCAGAAAGTTGACCAGCTGTTGAAACAGTCGTTCCGTCCGGAATTCCTGAACCGTCTGGATGAGATTGTATTCTATAAACCGTTGATGAAGACGGAAATTTACAAGATTGTAGACCTGATGCTGAACAGCTTGAGAAAGCGGCTCGAAGACAAGCAGTTGTCTTTGACTGTAACGGATGCAGCCAAGGATTATATCATTGCCAACGGCTATGATGTCAACTATGGTGCTCGTCCGCTGAAGCGTTGGATTCAGCAAAAAGTCGAAACGTTGTTGGCTCGAAAAATCATTGCAGAAGACCTTGCACCGAATACCATGTTGACCGTAGATTATGACGGCAGCAAATTGATTGTTCGGTAAAACGCTCATTTATGCGTATTTTTTCATAAAAAAAGAGGAAAAAAACGGCGAAACTTCTGTACATTTGTCATTTTTGCAAAGAGTTCTTGACAAATCCTTTGGAATCCGCTATAATGCGTATAGATAACGAATTATGGAGGAATTACAGTATGACAAAAACAGAATTGATTCAGGGTGTACAGGAAAAATTGAACTGCACAAAGAAAGATGCAGAACTGGCAGTAAACACCGTTTTTGAAGTGCTCACAGATGCACTGGTTCACGAAGAAAAGGTTGCGATCTCAAAGTTCGGTTCTTTTGAAGTGCGTCAGCGGAACGAAAAGCTCTGCAAGAATCCGCAGACCCAGGAATTGATGATTGTTCCGGCTTCCAAGGCTCCTGTCTTCAAGGCAAGCAAGACGCTGAAGGACGCTGTGAATCAGAAGTAATCAAACACAAAGGATTTTCCAAACAAGGAAGGGAGTAATTGCAAGATGCCAAAACAGACAACAACAGAAAAGGCTGCTGCAACACCGGCAAAGAAAACAACGAGCCGGAAAAAGGTTGTATTTACCTTACAGTTTGCAGGCAAGGAACTGACCGTAGCAGAAATGGAAGCTCTGGCAGTTGCTGCATGGATGGAACAGACTGGCGGACTGAAGAAGGATGCAAAGGATATTCAGCTCTATGCAAAGCCGGAAGACAGCATGCTGTACTACGTCATCAACGGCGAATCTGGTTCAGTTGCCCTTTAATGGAATCAACAAACAACACAAAAACCCGTCTGTGGGAGATTTTTCACAGGCGGGTTTTTTATGTTTATCATGCTGTGTGTTATCGTTGAAACTTTGCAGCAATGGTGATTTTTTGCTTGATACCGAAAGCAATGTTTTGCATCGCCAGCAGCATCGAAACAGAACCATTTTGTTCTGCAACTTTGATGTTCTGGAAGTCTAACATGGTTTCTTCTGATGCCTGTATCGCTTGCAGTTGTGGGCAGTTCGAGAAAGCAGCGATTTGAATCTGCGTGACACTGGTAGGAATCACAAGCAGCTGTAATTGACTGCATCCAGCAAATGCATTTGCTCCAATTTGTGTGATACCGGACGCAATCACAACTTTCTGAATCGAGTCTTTGTAGTCGTTCCACGGAGCAGGGTTTGCATCGGAATCATCGGTCATTGCTCCCGTGCCAGAGATGGTAAGAACGCCGTCTTCAAACGTCCAAGTTGCATCTGTTCCGCAACTTCCGTTTATTGAATTGGAAAGGGTGTAAGTGATCTGCGTTCCATCCTGAAAGGCAACTTGAAAGGTATTTGCTCCCTGATAGTTGATGGTTGCAGGGGCACGATTTTCTTTTTGCGAGTCGATGAGGACATCGGAATAAGAGCCGTCCGGATTGACGGTAAATTCAGAAATCCGAAATGGTTCATCATAGTTGTAATTGAAATCAATGAGAATGATTTTGTTGTCAACAGCAAATACATTTGTAAATGTGCTGGATAATTTGATGTAGTTGGTGCATTTTGTCCATGTTTTTCCAGCATCTTTTGTAGCATAGACAAAGTAAGCCGTTCCGCCTGCTTCTCCGCCTTGTTCCACAAATGCAACGCCGTTGTTTCCATCCTGCATGACGAGTTTTTTGTCGTTGTATAATGCCTGACAGCTCAAGCCGCCTGAATGCAGTTCACTGTCGAAAGAATGGTTGTCAATCGTTACTGTTTCGCCATCTCCGCATGCAATCGAAACCGTACCGGATGCACTTGCTCTTGCAGGCACAGAAAAACAGGATATTAGCAGACACCAGCAAAGCAGAATGCCAAACCAACGCAACAATCGTTTTTTCATAAGAAACACCTCCAAAGAAAAATTGCAGGAACAAATCATACTTCTGTTCCTGCAATCTGTTTCAAGATTCTGTTATTTCGCAGCGTTTTCCACTGCAAATGTCAAAACGCACATCAATCCTGTTCCAATGGCAACGGCTGCCGGCAACGCTCCGCCCTTTCCGAGCAGGAGGCTTGCGATTCCGCCCAGCGTTCCGATGATGGCAAGAATGGCACACACCAAAACCGGAACGTGCAGGAACAGCAGAATGCCGCTCAGCAGTGAAATCACCAACGCCAGCAGACCGACCAACAGCGAACGGTCTTGCAGGGAATTTTTCTTTTCGTTCATATGCAAGATTCCCAATCAGGCACGCAGAGTTGCACCGTGTTCTTTCAATGCTTTCAGAACCCGTTTCATGGCTGCATCTGCCTGTTCATCGGTCAAGGTACCTTCGTGAGAACGCATCCGGATGGAGAACGAAACGCTCTTCATACCAGCAGCAATCTGTTCGCCCTTGTAAACGTCAAACAGGGTAATCTGTTCGAGGATGTTGCCAACGGCTTTCTTCATGGCAGCCTGCAAATCGCCAACCGGAACTTCGTCTGCACAAACCAGACTCAGGTCACGGGTGATTGCTGGGAACTTCGGCAGCGGCTGATACGTGATTTCTGTCTGTGCCAGCGGCTGCATTTCGTCAATCAGCAGCTTTGCAACATAGGTGCGAGTACCGATTTCATAATTTTTCTGAACGGTCGGGTGTACTTCGCCCAGATAACCAATCGGGGTTTCTCCGGCATAAATCACAGCACTTCTGCCCGGATGCAGAGCACAGGTTTCGCCAAACGGGGTATCTGTACCGCAAGCCTTATAGGTGCAGTCATGCAGTCCAGCGGTTTCCAGAATGGTTTCAACCATGCCCTTGAGCGTGAAGAAATCGGCATCATCGCCATACATACCGATGGTCAGGCGGTCTGGTTCTTCCGGCAGCTTATCCGGAGCAGTCGGCAGATATTCTTTGCCGATTTCATACAGAGCCACTGCAGCATTCCGGTTCTTGTAGTTCAAGGACAGGGTTTCCAGCATGGACGGGAGGGTTGTTGTCCGCATCACGCTGGTATCTTCGCCCAGCGGATTGGAGATGACAACGGTTTTCCGCAGGCTGCTGTCTGCCGGCAAAGCGATTTTATCGAAATACTTCGGGGAGATGAAAGAATAGGTCAGAATGCCATAGCAGCCAACTGCAACCGTTGCATTTTCCAGTGTCCGGCGGAATTTCTGCTTCGGGGTCAGGCTGGCATTGGCAACGCCCTTGATAACGGTAGACGGAATGTTGTTGTAGCCGTAAATACGGGCAACTTCTTCGGCAAGGTCTGCCGGACGTTCCAAGTCAATCCGGAAGCTCGGAGAAATGCAGGTGTCGCCGTCCACTTCGATTTCCAGCATCTTCATGGTGTCGCACATTTCTTCTCTGGAAATATCTGTGCCGAGGAACTTGTTGATCCAATCTGGGTCAAACGGGATGCGGTTTCTCTGCTTTTCGTTGTAATCAAGGTCAATGTGGGTGCGAACCGGTTCACCAGCTCCCAGCAGTTCGACCAGTTCAAATGCCCGTTCGAGTGTCCGCAGGCAGCCCTCTGGGTCTAAGCCCTTTTCATAACGAGCGGATGCATCTGTCCGCATGCCGAGTTTCTTTGCAGTGCGGCGAACCTGTACCGGTTCAAAATAAGCAGATTCAAAGACAACGGTGTTGGTATCTTCCATAATACCGCTGTATTCGCCGCCCATAACACCAGCAACGGCAATCGGCTTTTCAGCGTCTGCAATGATGAGCATTTCCGGAGAGAGGGTTCTTGTGACGCCGTCCAGTGTGGTGATGGTTTCGCCCTCGGCAGCATTCCGAACGACAATCTTTCCATCCTTGACATACCGCAGGTCAAATGCGTGCATCGGCTGACCATATTCCAGCATGACATAGTTGGTGATGTCCACGAGGTTGTTAATCGGACGCACACCGCTTGCACGCAGCCGTTCCCGCATCCAGCGAGGAGATGGTGCAATCTTTACATTCTTGACGATACCAGCTGCATAGCGTGGGCACTTTTCCTTGTTCTGGATTTCCACCTGCAATTCGTCCTGAATGTTGCCGTCAATGCCCTGGAAAGTCGGCTTTTTCAGGTTCAGCGGAACGTGATAGGTTGCAGCGGCTTCTCTTGCCAGACCGGTAACAGACAGGCAGTCCGGACGGTTGGAAGTGATTTCAAATTCTACAGACGTATCATTCAGACCAATGGCTTCGTGAATATCCTGTCCAATCTGACAATCTTCCTGAATAAGGAAAATGCCGTCTGCAATGGCATACGGGAAATCATGAACCGTCAAGCCCAGTTCGCCGAGAGAGCAGAGCATCCCATTGCTTTCTACGCCACGCAGCTTGCCCTTTTTGATTTTCACGCCGTTCGGCAGTTCTGCACCGCAGAGGGCAACCGGAACGATGTCGCCAGCTTTGACGTTTGGTGCACCGGTTACGATTTGAATCGGCTGTTCCTGTCCAACATCGACCTGACAAACGACCAGATGGTCAGAGTTTTCATGCGGAACAACAGAAAGCAGCTTTCCGACGACAACATTTTTGATTTCGCTGCCCTCTTCGGTGGCAACTTCTACTTTTGAACCGCTCATTGTCATGGCAGCACAGAAATCTTTCACAGTGGTGTCCAGTGTGACATAATCCGCAAGCCATTTCATGGATAAATTCATGCTTGTTTTCCTCCTTTACGCAAATGCCTTAGAACTGTTCCAAGAACCGATAATCATTCTCGAACAACAGACGCATATCCTGAATGTTATACCGCCGCATGACAATTCGTTCCAGACCCAGACCGAATGCAAAGCCGGAATAAACGTTGCTGTCAATGCCGCAGCCTTCCAGAACCTTCGGGTGTACCATACCAGCACCCAGCAATTCAATGTAACCCTCGCCCTTGCAGAGCCGGCAGCCCTTGCCATAGCAGTTATAGCACATTACGTCTACTTCTGCACTCGGTTCGGTAAACGGGAAGTGGTGCGGACGCAGGCGGATTTTGCAGTCATCGCCATACAGCCGCTGCATCAGCAGTTCCAGTGTGCCTTTCAGGTCTGCCATGGTGATGCCCTTGTCAACAACCAAGCCTTCTACCTGATGAAACAGCGGGGAATGGGTTGCATCAATGGCATCCGAACGGAATACCCGCCCCGGAGAGATGACCCGAATCGGCGGCTTCTGCTGTTCCATAACGTGTACCTGAACAGAAGAAGTCTGTGTCCGGAGCAGGATGTTATCTGTAATATAAAAAGTATCCTGTGTATCTCTTGCCGGATGGTCTGGCGGCAGATTCAGAGCTTCAAAGTTATAATAATCGTATTCCACTTCCGGGCCGTCTGCAACGGAAAAGCCCATGCCGAGGAAGATTTCCTTGATTTCGTTTTCCACGATGGTCAGCGGATGCAGACCGCCGATTTTCTTCTGCTTGCCCGGCAGTGTGATGTCCAACGTTTCCGACTGGAGTTTCTGTTCCAGAGCAGCTTCTGCAATGGCAGCCTGCTGCTTCGTGATGGCAGATTCAATGTCCGAGCGAACAGCGTTTGCCAGCTGTCCCATAACCGGACGTTCTTCTGCGGAGAGTTTTCCCATTTGTTTCAGGATGGCGGTCAGTGCACCTTTTTTTCCAAGGTACTGTACCCGAATCGCATCCAGCTGCTTTGCATCCGTACAGGTTTGCAGGGCAGCTTCTGCTTCCTGCCGAATGGCTTCCAATTGTTCTTTCATAAGTGACCTCCCATGTTTTTTCATTCCAGACGTCGTTCCTGCAAAACGGTGTCAATGGATATGGCTTCGGAAAAACGGCAAACAAAAAAGACCTGTCCTGAAACAGGACAAGTCTTGCAACTTGCTTATGAACCACCCATTTCCAAAGAGCCAGCACTCTCTTGCCCTTTACGCAGGCAATACGTCTGCACCTACCATACTACCGCAAAGCGGCAGACTTCCGCACAGCCGCTCAGAAGGGAACTTCCGTACTGGATTGGTTGCAGCATTCTTTCAGCCGAGGAATGCCTCTCTGTTGCAGGAATCACAGCCGTACTTTCTTCGTCACAGCGTTCTGCATTCTATTATACACAGTTTTCAAAAAAAATCAAGTCTTTTCTTGAAATTTTACAATTTGTATGATAGAATAAACTTACAGCTTGCCGACAAGCGAAGAATCTTACAGAA
>CABQIF010000085.1 GCA_902464115.1 uncultured Ruminococcus sp.
TGCTCGCCCACACCTCGCCAACATTTTTGAAAAATTGTTGGATCAAAAAACTTTTTATTGCCTGCGGCTCGTTTTTGTAAGCAATCTCGTCTAAAATTCCCGTTTTCTGGAATTTTCAAGCCAAAAAACAACATTTTTCGCTGAAAATATGGAAGAATGAACAAAAATACATCCCGATTTTGTGCACAATGTGGGTTTACACGGCTGAAAAAGTGTGCTATAATAGGTCTAAACTCGAAATTTATGCGTTGCAGACAGTGGGGTGCAGCGTCTGCACACAACCCTTGAAATGGAGGAGAAGATTCTCATGAAAAGAACAATACTTGCTGTTTCTGCATTTGCAGCTTCTTTAATGGTCAGTGCTGTAGCAGTTTCTGCTCCGGTACAGGCAGAAGAAATTTTCCACAGCCGGAAGGCTGTTGCGGAAGTTGTCGCTACAACTCCGCTGTATGAGGCACAGGACGACACCCAGACGACAACCACCACAGATTTCAGTGGTTCAAATTCTGTAGAAACCACCACAACACTGAATTCGTCCGTGACCAGCAGCGAAGAAACGACCACAACCACCACAACCGTTCCGTTGCAGGTGGTAACTGTAAACGCAACCCTGCACGCTTCTTTTAATGGCGATAAAGAAGATGCTCCGTCTACGCCAGTTTCTATTAGCAGTGATGCACAGCAGGAAACTTATACGATTTCCTGTGATTTGACAGATCCATCCACAGCGTTGGATTATGTTTATTTGGATTTTGCCCTGCCGGATGCAAAGCAGTCCATTCGGACATTCTGCCCGAACTTTACACCAGCAGTTACAAAGGTTTCTACCGGTGCAGATCTCTTGAACGATGTTCCATACACGATGGGAGCAAATGTAGTCAATTATACCTATACGGATGCAACCGGTAATCAGTATGTGCGAGTTGTTCTCTATGATGCAACCGCAACGGGAGATGGTTATTTAGCACAGAATGCAGCCATTACTGATAAGTTGCAGCTGACATTCCAGCTGACTGGCTTGCAATCCTTTGACCCGACTGTCACAACCACGACCGTAACCAGCGGTACCGTTACAACCACAACGGTCAATGTCAATGGTGCTTATGATACCAGCGGTAAGGGCGGTTCTTATAACAGCGGTAAGGGCGGCAGCAGTTCCGCTCCAACCAGTACTTCTACTCCGACACAGACCGCTGACCTGAGTGTTGGTGCAATTGTCGTCGGTGCAGTGGCTGCTGTTTCTCTGGCAGGTGCTGCATTTACCGTTACCAGAAGAAAGAAGAAGTAAGATCTCTTTTTTGAAATGCATTCCATCCGCCGCAAGCCGGAATTCATTCGGAACGGCGGATGGTTTTTTCTGTCTGTGTCTGGAATATTGCTGAAAAATAAACTCCCATTTTGTGCAGATTGTATATTTACAGCAAATGAAAAGTATGGTATAATAACTTCAGGTATCGAAAAAAGATGCAGACGAACGAAAAATGCGAGGATGTATCGGGGAAGTACATCGTCTGTGAAGAGAGAAAAGAATGGAGGAGACATCGCATGAAACGCATCATCAAGGGCGTTTTGGCAGCTGCTTTGGTTACAACTGCACTCACTGCCGGAACGATTTCTTTTGCAGCGAATACAGAGGTATCTGCGATTGAAGGCGTAACTGCAACGCTGACTGGTTCGCTGGATAACAGTAATTTTGCTTACTACGGTGTTGGAAAGACCAATAAAAATATCGAAAGCACCACTGCCAATATCTCCAGTGATGGCGAATATGTTATTAGCTGGACGGTTTCCGGCAATGCTTCTACTGTCGATTATTTGTATTTGGATTTGAATTTTCCGTCACCCATTAACACACAGCCAATCAAGGACACATTCCCAGATTTGAACATCGTTGTAACGGAAGTAAAGACCGGTTCAACCATTGTGGATTATAAGATGGGAACAAATGCAGTCAATTATGACTATCTGAACGGTGGTTTGGATTCGGTTCGGGTAACGCTTTGTGACCAATCCACTGCAAGCAATGGCTATCTTTCCAAGCAGACTGCAATCGGACAAACCTTGTCGGTAACCTTCCGGGTATCTGGTCTGGGCGATGAAGATACCACTACACCGGTTACAACCACCACCATGCCGGTACAAACGACACCGATTCAGACGACAATGGCAACCACTTTGCCCGTAACACAGCCAGCAGCACCTGTTGCAACCACAACAGCAGTTGTGGCAGCAGGCAGTACCGGTGGCATTCCAACACCAACGCAAACTGCGGATTTGAGTGTGGGTGCAATTGTGATTGGCGGTGTTGCAGCCGTTTCGTTGGCAGGAGCTGCCTTCACAGTAACCCGAAGAAAGAAAAAGTAAACACAGAAATGTGTCAGAATAAAAGAAAAACATTGCCGTTCCTTGCAGAGAATTTGCAGGGGACGGCAATGTTTTTTTCTGTAAACACAAAAAAATCCCTGTTCGAATGGACTCGAACAGGGAATCTTGAAAAATCACAGGAAAAAACTTATTCGTCATCTTCCGGATCAGTCGGTTCTACTTTATCCGCTGCCATAGATGCACAGGAATCAGTATCTTCGTCTTCTTCGTCGGTGCAGGCATCTGCATCGCAGCAAGGTGCTTCACACATCGGTTCATCTGTGCCATCACAGTCACAATCTTCTCCGCCCAGACAATCATCTGTGCCAGCGAAATCACAGCCACAGCCATCATGATGTTTTTTCCGCAGCTTTGTAACGAAGAAAATCGTTCCGAGCACAACGGTAGCAGTTGCCAGAATAATGGATACAATGGTGCGTGTTTTCATAAGCTCCTCTTTTCTCCGCAGAATGTAGAATATTGGTCTTTTTGTTCAATATGGTGACAGGTTCACTTCTGCGGCAGTGCCGCTGTCTAATGGTTATTATACCATGTTTCGTGAAAAAATACAAGACTTTTACCGAATCTTTTCGCTTTTTCTGCGATACAATTTTGTGATTTTTGTTGATTTTAATACAAAATATGTAGAAAAGGATGGTTGATTGGGGAAAAATAGAAGCAATCCATATAAAAAAATCCGCTGCACAGCGAAAGTGCTATGCAGCGGAGAAAAATGGATTGTGTTTGGTTTCTTTTTAGTCTTTTGCAATATATGGAAGTTCCTGAACTTCTTCATCGCTGAGGATGAACCGCATCAGAGCATCCGTATCGCTATCTTCAACATTTGCTGTGCCATCTGTCTGGTCGCAGTTTGCATTTACATACTGTGTATCAGTCAGCTGAACAATACCTGCTAAATACTTATTCAGCATGATTGCATCCAACAAGTCAACAACGCCGTTGACATCAACGTCACCATAGTTTGCAACAATCGTTCCTGTTGTAGTGGTTGTCTTGTCAGAAGTAGTTGTGCCTGCTCCTGTCGTTGTACCCGTATCGGTTGTTGTTGTACCCGCAGGCTTTGTGGTGGTCAATGTAGTAGCTGTTGTTGTCGTTGTGGTGGTAGTTGCTGTAGTAGTGGTTGTGGTAACCGGTTTCGGATCAGTGCCAGCACTGGAATCCATGTAAACGATACCGCATCCAACCGTAGACATATAGACCATACCGAACTGGTTCATGTCGCCAACGAGGAAGTTTCCGTTACCAGTACCGCCATAGAGGTGGTGCAGGTTGATGGCAACCCAAGTCTTACCGGCATCAGTCGAACGATAAACGCCTTCGATGTCGTCGTCACTCGGCTTTCCGTACATATACAGGGTATTCACGCCGCCCTCTTCTTCCGGAGCACCGTAACCAATGGTCTTGCAGTAAGAAACGTTGTCGAGTTTTTCGACCTTCTTGCCGTAGTCGGTCACATGGTAAGCACCATAGTAGCCAGCACCCAGCATCAGTTCACCATCGCCCAGATAAGCGATTCTGCCGGCACTGTCGCACTGGTCATACATTGCAACATCGGTTTCTTCGCTGAAGGTCTTGCCGTAGTCGTGGCTGACATAGAACTTGTAGCAGGCATCCGAGAGATCCGGAGCCGGCTTGGAATAGCCCCAAGAAGAATTATAATAAGTGGAATATGCATAGACAATGCTCGGGTCATTTTCTTCTACCATCATAAAGGTTGGCTTTGAGCCATATGCAGAAGCAATACCGCTGCAAGCTGTCCAGGTCTTGCCGTAGTCATCGGAATAAGAAACGTTTGTTGCGTTGTCACCGCTGCTCTTGAAGAACCGATAAGAACCGTCTTCCAGCTGTGTGATGGCAGCCTTACCGCCGGTCGGGCATTCCATCTGTGTCCAGTTCTTACCGCCGTCCAGTGTGTAGTAACCAACACCCTTGCCCTCTGCACAACGCATCATGACATCGGTATTCTGCGGGCAGTATGCAATGGCACTGGCAGAACCACTGCCGCCAGTTGCTGCGGTCATCGTCGGAGAGAACCGGTTGGAATTGACCGTGTCGAGGTGTTCAAAGCCGTCATAGTCCCCGATAACAGAATACGGATTCTTGCCCGGTGCACTGATCATATCGAGTGCAACAACTTCTTCAATGCCATCTGCTTCAAAGTAAACGACTGGCAGTTCATCCCAAGTGTTGTCGCAAGCGAAAACACCGTTACCAGAAGTGATCAGGAATCGGTCAGAATTTCGTGGGTCGAGTACCATTGCACCGCTCCAGTGAACGGAATAGCCATGAATCCACGGTCTGCCGCCATCCTGCAAATAATCTGCCTGCAACGGGCCGCCCCAAGTCTTTTCATTACCCGGCGTAATGCTTTCCCAAGTTGCACCGCCGTCGGTAGAACGGTAGAACTGAGAACCCCATGCAACCGGAACATCTGCACCATCTTCCCAAGAACTATCTGGCCACAGCTGAGAATAACCGAAGTCGCAGCTGGTTGCAATCAGCTTATTGGCATCGTTCGGGTCGCCATAAACCGCACCATAAGCGTGGTTGGAAGTCGGGCTGATGTCCGTTGCTTCGCCAGTCTTTGGATTGTACTTATACAAAGCACCGCCGCCGCTGAATGTGGTGTTGCCGCAGTAGGAGATCAGGAGGTTGCCGTCTGCGTCTGCATTGATTCTGGACGGATAATAATTGGTCGGAAGGTCTTTGCTCAGCGGCTGGAAGTCATCCGAACCAACATCAGCAACAACCAGACTGTTTTCGCCCTGAATGGTCGTACCAACATAAACCTTGCCATCCTGAACATGAACGATGGAAACACCGTTCTGGTGGTAATATTCTGCATCGGTCAAAGCTCTTGCCATGTGTTCTGTCCAGGTCGGCCACTTGATGGAATTTTTGAAAAGTCCTAAATCGTCATAGCCCTTAACGGCTTCCCAAGTGTCACCGCCGTCTTTACTCATGATTAGGGCAGAGTCACCGGAAGCAACGTCACCGCCGCAATAGATGATGTTCGGGTTGTCCGGATCAACGGAAATTGCTTCCCCGAACTGTCTGCCTTCGCCGTTGCCGTGAACCTGGATCAGGTCAGTGACATCAATCCGGTCAAAGGTTTCGCCGCCGTCCCGAGAACGGAAGATTTCGGTTCGTGCATCGCTGAAATATGCACAGCCGCAGAGCAGGTAGATCGTGTTATCATCGGTCGGGTCAATGCACATCGCATCAACACTCAGGAAACCACGTTCGGAGTCGTTCAGGTCGTCCAGCATCTGATCCCAGTTGCCAGTATCATAGTTGTACTTGTATGCACCACCAACGTCTGTACGGGCATACATCACATCTTTGCCGGTGATAATACCGGATACGAAACCGCCGCCGGCAATGCCGAGCGTACCAACTTTGGTCTGGTCTGCAACGCTATCGGTTGCAGCGGAAGCTGTCAGGGTTGTGGAACTGCCCAGCAGGCTGGATAATGCCAAACTACCGCAGAGAACAGCACCTGCGGAGGTTGCTGCGAGCAGTCGCTTCATGGTTTTTTTCATAGAAAAATCCGCTCCTTCTTCATATAACATCAATTTCATTCTGTTGGGGCAGAGAAATGCCCACTTCTAAGGATTTATTATACCATAGATTGTGAGAAAATGCAACTATAATTGTAAGAAGCAGCTTTATTTTTGTGCAGGATGCTAATTTTTATGGGAATCCACTTGACAAAATGCACAAAAACCGGAAAAAGCAATGCTTTCCACCGTTGAAATTTGTGTAAAATTACAAATGACAAAAACCAGCGAAATGTGTTATAATGAAGAGGATACCATGTGGGGTCTTGGTGTCTTACCCATCGGCAAAACGCAGCAGGAATGCTGTTTTTGAACAATAGGAGGAATACGGATGGCAAAAGCAGATGAAACAAAACGGAATCCCAATTCCGATTTGGATGATGATATTTTTGCAATATTGAATAGTACCCGCCCAACATATCCGGGCGGAGGGCCGAACGAACAGAAACCAGCGACCCAATTAAATCGGAGAGCCGTTTCTCAACCCAACCAACCAGTGCAGCCCCAGACGAGTCGCTCGACGCAGCAAACACCAGTTCGTCCGGCAGCTGCCCCACAGCAGCAGCCAACACCAGCACAGGCAGTTCCGCCGGTATCCGACCCGACCGTTGCTCCGCAGCCGGAACAGCCGCCTGTCCAGCAGCCACAGCCTCGGAAGGTGATTTCTCACGCTGCCACGACAGAGGATGCATGGCGGCCAGTTGTCCAGCCGAACCGTCCGCAGCAGTCGGCTGTTTCGGAAGAACCGCTGCCCCGTCTGCAAAAGCGTCCGGTCGTATCGCATGCGATGCCGGAGCAGGAGGACAGAGACTTAGAAGAATCGTGGCCGGATGTGGATACATTAGAAGAAATTCCAGATGAACCGCCGCAGGAAGAACGTCGTCGGCTTTCAAAAGGCAGAAAAACGCTGGCAATTATCATTGCCGTGTATGCATTGATTCTGGTTGCTGGGTTTGCAGCTCGTTTCATTATCAATGCAGTGCAGAAGAACAAGCCAGAGGATGCAAGTTCGTCTGTCAGCAGTTCCAGTCAGGTGGATGACAACAGCACACCCGATGCAACCGCTGCGGAAACAACGGAAAAAGCTGCCGCAGGCGATGCGGAAATTGTTTCGATCACGCCGGATGAAACGTATCTGGCAGTATTGGAAGATGGCACGGCAACCATTAAGGTTTCCCTGTCCGCCCACGGTGCAGCCAACGGCAGTTCGTTACAGTGGACATCCAGTGATGAAAACATTGCAACGGTAGACGAAAACGGAGCAGTTAAGGGCGTTGCCGCAGGAACTTGTACCATTTCTGTTTCTGCGAAAAATGACCCGAGCGTTTCCGCAGATGTGGACGTTGCCGTCCGGCATCTGGAGGAAAAAGACGGATGTACTTATGTAGACGGGATTTTGATTGTCAATAAGACCTACTCGCTGCCGGAATTCTACGACCCAGCGGGTCTGACGGATGAAACACAGACCGCATTGGATAAGATGCTGGAAGATGCGTATGCAGCCGGATTGAATCTCTATGATGCTTCGGATTATCGTTCCTATTCGGATCAGCTTTCTGTTTATCAGGAATACTGTGCACGGGATGGCTGGGAGCAAGCCGATACTTATTCTGCTCGTCCGGGACATTCTGAACATCAAACAGGAATGGTCATTGACTTCAACGACATCAACAGCGACTTTGATGACACTGCAGAAGCCCAGTGGCTGGCAGAAAACTGTGCAAACTATGGTTTCATTATCCGGTTCTTAGCAGGCAAAGAACCGATTACCGGATATAAATATGAATCGTGGCATGTGCGGTATGTTGGCGTGGAAACCGCAAAGGAAATTATGAGCCGTGGCATCTGTCTGGAAGAATACCTTGGCGTGGATTCTGAATATAAGAATACATGGCCGGAAGACCCGTGCAATCCAGAAGCTGGGGTGTCCGAACAGTAATTTTTCACACGGAACGATTTTTCATTTTGAAACAGCCCGAAAAAACAAACAGCAGGTGATACACCAGTTTGGTGCATCCCTGCTGTTTTCTTTTTTGCAGATTGCATAAAAAAGTCAAAAAAAATTGCCGCTGGAAATGCACCAGCGGCGAAAAACATATGTAGAACAAAAGAAAGGAGACAACAAAACGAGTGATAATAATTCAACATTATTCTCACTGTTCTTATTATAGCGTACTTTTCGGAAATCGTCAAGCATTTTTCGGAAAAAATGCCTGAAATTCGGATTTTTGGGCAATGTGACCAAATTATATGAAATTTTGTAGGAAATTTTTACAGTAGAATGCATTTTTTCAAAGTGGGTCTGCATAGATTCCTGAAATCTGGAAATACTATGGCTGCACAGTAAAACTGTGACAAGAAAAGAGGTGTGGGAAATATGTGGGATAAATTGGCATTGATTTTGCTCGTGATTGGCGGTGTCAACTGGGGTCTGGTTGGCATTTTTGAATTTGACTTGGTTGCCTGGCTGTTTGGCGGTGCAACCAGTGCTTTGAGTCGAATCGTCTATATTTTGGTTGCCATTTCTGCTGTTTGGTGTATCTCGTTCCTGTTTCGGCGGGAGGCACTGGCAACCGATGCCGCTTAACAGCAGAAATTTGTAAAGCCCCCCAAAAATCCCCCACAGAATCAAGGGAAGCACCGTTGCCGTGTTTCCCTTGTTCTGTTTTTCGGGGGATTTGCATATACTGCACCAAAAGCATGAGAAATTTGCAATGCGAAAAAGGAGATGGAATGATGCAGCAAACACCGAAAACCGCTGCCGAATATCAGGCTGAAATGATGCAGCTTTACCGCCGTGCCCATCCAGAAACAGAAGTGCCGATTGCTCCGGCAGCAGAACCGCCTGCACCGGAGATTCGCACTGTTCCAGAAACATCTATGCCGCCGGTTGCTCCAGAAGTACCGCCAGAACCAGTTCCAGAACCA
>CABQIF010000086.1 GCA_902464115.1 uncultured Ruminococcus sp.
CTGCAACGCATTCTAATTTCTCATTTCTCAGAATGCGAACTGGTGAAGAACTTCTTGTTTCAACGCCTGTCAAAATAGCTTCTGGGTCATCAAATCCTGCAATTTTTTTGCCCATTTCTAAAATGCCATCTTTTAAGGTCTGTACCATAAATTCCGGCAGATACTCTCTTGGATTTACAAACTTCACACCCGGTCGGTATGTTGGCGTTACTTTTCCGAAAGAGCTAGATGTTTGATTTTGTAAGAAATCACCAACACAGCTGACAGGTGCTGCATAATTGCCGCCACCAGCCAAAAAAGCTTGTCGTTCCAATTTTTGTTGTAAAAACATACCGGCTAATGGATGCTCACTTGCAAGAACTCTTGGAGAGATTCCAACCAACAACGCACTATTTGCATTTTTCTCATCTCTGGCATGATTGCTCATGCCATTGACAACTAAATGACCTTCTTCAGATGCTGCCGCAACAACACTTCCGCCCGGACACATACAGAATGTATATAAATCATAGCCGGACGGCAAATGAACAGCCAGCTTATAATCCGCTGCTGGCAACTGTTTCGCAAATGTTCCATACATACTTTTATTGATATCGGATTGTAGATGCTCAATTCTAACACCCATTGCAAAATTTTTCTGCTGGAGTGGGATATTTTTGTCATAGAACAGCTGAAAAACATCTCTTGCACTATGCCCAATTGCTAAAATACAGTGCTGCGTCTGTTGTTCTCGGATACTTCCCTCTTTTTCATATGAAATCGATTTCAAATTTCCCTGCTCATCTGTTTGATACCCCATAAATCGTGTAGAGAACAGAATTTCTCCACCTAATTCTTGAATCTGGCAACGAATATTCTTTACAACCTGCTCTAAATAGTCTGTTCCAATATGTGGCTTTGCAAGGTATAAAATTTCAGATGGTGCACCACAAGCAACAAATGTTTCTAAAATAAAACGAATACGGGAATCTTTAATACCAGTCGTCAGCTTTCCATCTGAAAAAGTGCCTGCTCCACCCTCCCCAAACTGAATGTTGGAGTTTGTATGCAGAACGCCATTTTCCCAGAAATCCAGAACATCTTTTTTTCGTTCTTCGACACACTTTCCTCGTTCTAACACCAACGGCTGTAATCCTGCTTTCGCTAAAACAAGAGCAGCAAACATACCAGCTGGCCCAAATCCAACGACCACCGGACGATTTTCCGGCTTTTTAGAAATAGATGGAATCGGATAGACATAGGGTTGATAAGATGTGATGTTTTTTTCTTTTCTAGCACTCGCTTGTTGTAATAACTTTTGTTCATTTGGATGAGAGACGAGAACAGAGATTTGATATTGAATCTGCTGATTCTTTCTAGCATCAATGGATTTTTTAAAATAGTTCCATGTAAGAGCAGTATCGTTCTTTAAATGCAATTTTTTTAGAATGCTAGCGGTTACCATCTCTTCTGTATAACCGACTGGCATTTTGATTTCACTGATTTTAATCATGCTTTTGTTTCCATTCTTTTGCTGCATGTATCCCCGTCCACCAACCGGATGCCCATGCCCAATTTAAATTATAGCCACCGCAATCCCCTTGCAAATCCAACGCTTCCCCACTAAAATACAATCCCGGATAACGAATTGATTCCAAGTTAGCGGATACTTCTTCGGATATAATACCACCACAGGAAATTTGTGCGTTCTTCCAGTCTCCTTTTCCGATGACTGGAAATTTCCATGCTTTCAAAAAAGATGCCAATTGTTTTATTTCCTTTGGTGTACAGGAAGCAATCAATCGTGGTTCTTTTTGTAAGATTCCACATTGCTTTAAGACTTGCAGCCCTACTCTTCTTTGAAATACCCCTGTGAAAAATTCTTCTATTGATAGCGTTCCACGCAGTGCGTATAGTTCCCATAGAAATGCATACACCTGCTCTGAATCCCAATCTGGCAATAAGTCCAACGCTACTGTATACGTTGCGTGTGACAGCCTATCACAGTATGCAGATAGATTGAATATACAAATACCCGATAACGCTTGTTCTGTAAACTGCACTTCCCCACGTTCCTGACGCTTTAGAATACCGTTTTCATAGAGCGATACACTTGCAAGCAATCGAATGCCTTTCAATGCACGGACAAGTTCTGTTTTTGTTTTTAGAAAACAAAGTGCAGGCGTACAAGGACGAATGGCAATCTTTAAATCTTTTAGCATTGCATATGCAGAACCATCTGTTCCAAGTGCAGGAGCTGCATATCCTCCACAAGCAAAAATTACCTGCTCCGCAAAGTAAGATCCTGTATCTGATTGCAATAGAAATCCGTGTTTTTTTGGAATCATCTTTTGGATTTGGCAGTTACATTGTACTGCAATTCCGTAAAGTTCAACTTGTAAGCGTAAACTATCCAATACAGCACTGGCATGATTACAATAGGGATACAAACGGTGTTCCTCTTCCCTACAAATCAACCCCATCTGACGAAAATAATCTTCTGTTTTCGGTGCTTGCTGAAAAATTGCAAAGGCTTTTTCCAATAAAGAACCACTGTAATTTTCCTTCTGGATTACAGTGTTCCCAAGATTGCATCTGCCGTTCCCAGTTGAAAGAATTTTTCGACCAATGCGGTCATTTCGCTCCAGAATTACAACGCTACAGCCTGCTCCACCTTCTATTTTGGCAGCAATGGCGGCAAGTAAGCCAGAAGCACCGCCGCCAATTACTGCAATATGATATTGTTTCTGCATTAGTTCTTTAAGCTCTGCATCGGAGCCGGAATCTTACCACCACGATTGATAAACCGAGCAGAAGATTTCTTGCTAACCGGCATAACCGGAGCACTACCGAACAATCCGCCAAATTCCAGCATGTCGCCTTCCTTCATGCCAATTGCCGGAATGACACGAACTGCCGTCGTCTTGGTATTTACCATACCAATTGCCATTTCATCCGCAATAATTGCAGAAATGGTAGTCGGGTCTACATCGCCAGGAATTGCAATCATATCCAAACCAACAGAGCATACAGCGGTCATTGCTTCCAGTTTGCTCAAGGTCAAAGTGCCGTCTACCGCAGCATCGATCATACCAGCATCTTCAGAAACCGGAATGAATGCACCAGATAGACCGCCAACACTAGAGGATGCCATAACGCCGCCCTTCTTAACTGCATCGTTCAGCATTGCCAAAGCAGCAGTTGTGCCATGTGTACCGCAGATTTCCAGACCCATTGCTTCCAGAATATGTGCAACACTGTCCCCAACTGCTGGAGTTGGTGCGAGAGAAAGGTCTACAATGCCAAATTCTACGCCGAGCATTTCAGAAGCCCGCTTACCAACCAGCTGACCCATTCTGGTAATCTTGAATGCAGTCTTTTTAATGATGTCTGCCAGTTCGTTGATGGAAGCATCCGGATACTTAGAAATGGTAGAGCGAACAACGCCAGGACCAGAAACGCCAACATTGATGACGCAATCCGATTCTCCGACACCGTGGAATGCACCTGCCATGAACGGATTATCTTCCGGTGCGTTACAGAATACAACCAGCTTAGATGGGCCAACACACTGCCGGTCAGCAGTCAGCTTGGCAGATTCCAAAATGATTTCACCCATCATCTTTACAGCATCCATGTTAATACCGCTCTTGGTAGAACCAACATTGACAGAAGAACAAAGTCTGGTTGTAACATCCAGTGCTTCCGGAATGGAACGAATCAGAGCAATGTCCCCTGCACTAAAGCCCTTATGTACCAATGCAGAGTAACCGCCGATGAAGTTTACACCGCAAGTTTCTGCTGCACGCTGCAAAGTCCTTGCAAACAGGACTGGACTTTCGTTCGGACAAGCTGCTGCCAGCATGGCAATCGGCGTAACTGAAATTCGCTTATTAATAATCGGAATGCCATATTCCTTTTCAATGATTTCACCGGTGGAAACGAGCTTTTCTGCCCGTCTTGTGATTTTGTCATAAACCTTATCGCAAGCCTTATGAATGTCGGAATCAATACAATCCAGAAGAGAAATTCCCATCGTGGTTGTACGGATATCCAAGCATTCATCCTGAATCATACGAATGGTTTCCAGAATGTCCCCGGCATTAAAGATTGCATTATTCATGATGTTTCTTGTTCCCTTCCTTAGATTCGATGCATTGCGTTAAAAATGTCTTCGTGCATGCAGTGAACAGAAAGACCAAGTTCTTCTCCCAATGCAGTCAGCTGATCGCTCAGCTTTGCAAAGTCTGCCGTCATCTTTGTGATGTCTACCATCATGATCATTGCGAACATATCCTGCAAAACGCTCTGGGTTACTTCCAAAACGTTTGCCTGATATTCTGCACAAACGCCGCTGACCTTATGTAAAATACCAACGTTGTCCTTACCGATTACTGTAATTACTGCTCTCATAATAATGATAATCCTCCAAATTATTTCTGTAACATTTTCTTGAAGCGTTCCATTGCTTCCTTTGTGCGTTCCCGGTCACCAAATGCTGTCAGACGGAACCAACCGTCGCCATTCTTACCAAATCCTTCGCCCGGTGTGCCGACCACTGCAATTTTATGCAGCATTTCATCAAAGAATTCCCAGCTGGACATCTGATTCGGGCACTGGAACCAGATATACGGAGAGTTGACACCGCCTGTATACTGGATTCCCAATTCATCCATGGTTTTGCTGATAATGGCTGCATTTTCCTGATAGTAAGCAATGTTCTTCTGAATCTGCTTTCTGCCTTCTTCTGTGAAAACAGCAGCTGCTGCACACTGTACCGGATAAGAAACGCCATTGAATTTGCTTCCCTGCCGTCTGCCCCAAATCTGAGAGATGCTGACAACCGTTCCATCAGAAGCAGTTACGGTCAATTCGTTCGGAATAACCGTATAACCGCAACGCATACCAGTAAATCCAGCAGTCTTGGACAGTGAGCACATTTCAATTGCACACGTTCTTGCACCTTCTACTTCAAAAATGCTGTGCGGAATATCCGGCTGTGTGATAAATGCTTCATAAGCAGCATCATAGATAATGATTGCCTTGTTCTGCTTTGCATAATCAATCCAAGTCTTGAGCTGTTCCTTCGTATAAACAGAGCCAGTCGGGTTGTTTGGAGAGCAGAGGTAAATCAAATCTGCATGAACAGAAAAGTCCGGCATCGCTGCAAATCCGTTGGATTCATTGGAATTTGCATAGATAATGGTTCTGCCATCCATCTTGTTGGAATCTACATAAACCGGATAAGCTGGGTCTGTTACCATAACGATATTGTCATCACCGAAAATATCAACAATATTACCGCAGTCTGACTTCGCACCATCATTTACACGGATTTCATCCAGAGATAAGGTAACACCGTACTGCTGATAATAGTCAGCAATTGCCTGCTTCAGAAAATCATAACCTGTACCGCTGTCTTCATAACCCTTAAAGGTTTCCTTGACACCCATTTCATCGGCACCTTTTTTCATTGCTTCTACGCAAACCGGTGCGATTGGCAGGGTAACATCTCCGATGCCCATCCGAATCAAGTCAGCTTCCGGATGTTCTTTCAGAAACGCATTGACTTTTTTTGCGATGTTGATAAACAAATAGTTCTTTTCCAACTTCAGAAAGTTTTCGTTAATGGTTGGCATTTCAATCTCTCCTTTAATTAAATTCAATCATAGAAAATCGGCTTATAATGCCGGATATTCCATTTTCCCTTCAAAGATGAAGGTTGCAGGCCCAATCATGGTAACCGATTCATCATTGTGATAGATGATCCGTAAATCACCGCCACGCAGATGAATGAGAATTTCCTGCTCCCGTTTGCAATAGCCATTCAGAACAGAGGCAACTGCTGCTGCACAAGCACCTGTACCGCAAGCGAACGTTTCACCACTGCCCCGTTCCCAAACACGCATTTGCAGCGTATGGTCATCAATTACCCGAATAAATTCTGTATTGACCCGATTCGGGAATAATGGATGATGCTCAAAAGAAGGTCCCATTTTCTCTAAATCCAGAGAATCAATTTCCGGTAAGAATATAACCGCATGGGGATTTCCCATGGAAACACAAGTCATATCATAGGAAACACCATCCACAACAACCGGCTTTGCAATAAAGCGGTCACCATCATCTGCCACCGGAATTTCTGCCGGTTTTAAAATTGCCTTCCCCATATCCACCTTTACAGCATCCACTTCGTTGGTTGCTTCGTTGACATAAAGGGTTAAGTACTTAATACCGGAGTTGGTTTCCAAGGATACTTCGGTTTTGTCTGTCATGCCGTGTTCGTAAACATATTTTCCGACACAGCGAGTTGCATTTCCACACATCATGGCTTCTGAACCATCTGCATTGAAAATCCGCATTCTGAAATCAGCGACTTCAGACGGTAAAATCAATACCAGTCCATCTGAACCAACGCCAAACCGAACATTGCTCATAAAAATAGAGAGCTTTTCCGGATCGGTTACGGTTTCTTGAAAACAATTGATGTAAATATAATCGTTTCCAATCCCATGCATTTTTGAAAAAGTCAGCATAATACAATCCTCCTTCTTGATACGCTTCTCTTATTATACAAAAAAATCCGTCATAAATCAAGGCATAATGCAAATTTTTTTCGTTCCGCCAGAAAATTTGGATTCTGTTCAAGAAAAAACTTGCAAAACGCCTGTATATGTGTTATAATTTATCAGAATACAGAAAACAGATTCTCTTTGCGGTTGCCGTTTTTCAAGCAATTGTCGGGAAATCTGTTGAGAAATGAGGTTTTAGAATTGGATTTGAACATGGTTTCCTATCTGGCAGAACTGGGCAAACTTGCTTTTTCTCCGGAAGAACTGGAACAAATGGCAAAGGATATGACCAGTATCATTGCAATCATGGACACGGTAAAAGAAATTGACATCACTTATGATGCAGTCGCAGATAATAAAAATGTCTATCTGAATGACTTGCGGGAAGATTTCAGTGTGCCGAGCTTCCCAACAGAAAAAATTCTGCAAAATGCTGTCAATGATGAAAATTGCTTCGTCGTACCGAAGGTCGTAGAATAATAGGAAAGGAGATTCACTTTTTATTAAGTGAAAAAGCCATATGGATATTACAAAAATGGGCATTCGTGAACAGCGGGACTTGCTGGATCGTCACGAAATTTCTGTAAAAGAACTGACAGAATGCTATCTGAATCGAATCGAAACATATGATCCTGCTCTGCAAAGCTATATTACAGTCACCAAGGAGCAGGCATATCAGGATGCAGAAGCCGCACAAAAGAAAATTGATGACGGAACTGCTGCTCCGCTCTGCGGAATTCCGCTTGCCATTAAGGATAACATTTGTACGGATGGCGTTCGCACAACGTGTGCATCAAAAATGCTGGAGGATTTTATTCCGCCGTACAATGCAACCGTTATGGAAAAGTTAAACGCACAAAATGCAGTTATGCTCGGCAAAACCAGCATGGATGAATTTGCAATGGGTGGTTCTACACAGACTTCTGCATTTGCAAAGACAAAGAATCCATTTGGAACGGATTGTGTACCAGGTGGTTCTTCCGGCGGTTCTGCTGCGTGTGTATCTGCTTCCCTTGCAACTGCTGCACTGGGTTCGGATACAGGTGGTTCGATTCGTCAGCCGTCTGCATTCTGCGGCGTTACCGGATTGAAGCCGACTTATGGTCGTGTTTCCCGATATGGCTTGATTGCATTTGCATCCTCTCTGGATCAGATTGGGCCGATTGCAAAGAGTCCGTATGATTGTGCCCTGCTCCTGAATGCGATTGCAGGTTATGACCCACATGATGGAACAGTTTCCAAGAAGCCAGTGGAAGATTATACTGCAAAGATTGGAACAGACATCAAGGGCATGAAAATTGCATTGCCGGAAGAATTCTTTGGCGAAGGAATTGACGATAGCATTCGCAATGCTGTTATGGAAGCTGCAAAGACCTATGAAAAAATGGGTGCAACACTGGTTTCCTGCAATATGCCGAGCTTGAAGTATGCAGTTGCAGCTTATTACCTGATTGCCTCCGCAGAAGCATCTTCTAACCTGTCCCGTTATGATGGTATTAAGTATGGTCATAGAAGTAAGATTGGCGAAAACTTCAATGAATTGATTTGCAATTCCAGAAGCGAAGGATTTGGCTCTGAAGTAAAGAGAAGAATCCTGCTCGGAAACTATGCGTTGTCTAGTGGTTACTACGATGCATACTATGGAAAGGCAATGGCACTGCGGCAGAAGATTTCCGCTGAATATGCTGCAATCTTTGAAAAGTGTGATGTTATGCTGACACCGACTACCCCAACCGTTGCCTATCATATTCATGAAAACATCTCCGATCCGGTTAAGATGTATCAGGCAGATATTTGCACCGTTACTGCAAACATTGCAGCACTGCCTTCTCTCTCAACCCCGTGCGGTTATGATGAAGCTGGTATGCCAATTGGTATGTCTTTAACGGGCAGACAGTTCGATGAAGCTACCATTCTGCAGGTCGCAGATGCATTTTCTCAGCAGTTTACACTGAGAACCCCGTCCCTTTCACTTTAATTCTCAGGAGGTCATATTATAATGTCATCATATATTCCTGTTATTGGTCTGGAGATTCATGCGGAACTGCTGACAAAATCAAAAGTATTCTGTACTTGTAGTGCAGAATTCGGCGGCAGCCCGAACTCCCGTTGCTGTCCGGTTTGTACGGGTATGCCGGGAACACTGCCAGTCATCAACCAGACCGCTGTACAGTATGCTGTAAAGGCTGGTTTTGCACTTGGCTGCAACATCAATAAATTCTCTGTATTTGACCGGAAAAACTATTTTTATCCGGACTTGCCGAAGGCTTATCAGATTTCTCAGTTGCAGCGTCCGCTGTGTATTGA
>CABQIF010000087.1 GCA_902464115.1 uncultured Ruminococcus sp.
CTGCCACCTTTGGCACAACAATGGTCTTTCTGCCGTTTTTGATGTAGCTTGTTTCTTTTCCGCAAAGCAGCAGCTTGATCTGTCCCTCCGAGAGTTCCACACCATACACCTTTGAGAGGTTCATACCGCATCTGGCAGAACAGTACCAACCGTATTTGCCCTTGATGACCGGTTTGCCACACTTCGGACAGCTGCCGATACTCGGCTGTTTTTCGCCGAAAGAAACCGAATCATCGACCGCACTGTATTTGTGGACTAAGTTCGTCACAAAAGTATTGATGTCGTCCATGAAGCTGTCGGAAGAGAGCGTGCCTCGTTCCACTGCAAGCAGTTTGTTCTCCCAGTCGGCGGTCAGTTGTGCGGACTTGACCTCATCCGGCATGACCTGAATCAGATTTCTGCCCTTATCGGTAGAAGTGATCTTCTTGCCGTCACGCTGAATGTATCCGTGCCTGACCAGATTTTCGATGGTGTTGGCTCTGGTGGCAGGTGTGCCAAGACCCTTTTTTTCTGCATTCTCATCAAATTCCTCTGCACCTGCGTGTTCCATGGCAGAGAGAAGCGTATCTTCGGTAAATGCTTTTGGTGGAGATGTAAAGTGTTCTGATTTTGATGCCTTTGCTATAAAGGTCATACCATTTTCCAGATCAGGCAGACTTTTTTCATCGCTTTTTTTCGATTCTCCGATCTTACCGTCCAATGCCTTCCAGCCGGATTCCAGAACTGTTCTGCCAGTTGCAGTAAATGCTGTGTTTTCACATTCGAGTGTCACTTTTACAGCGTGATATCGATATGCAGATGCCGAAGCACACAAAAGCCTTAAAGCAACCAGTTTCAGAATATTCTGTTCTCCCACAGCCAGTGCCGATACATCACACTTCACACCGCTTTCAGTCGGAATGATCGCATGATGTCCTGTGACCTTGCGATTGTTGATGACCGCCTTGAGATTCGGTTCGGCAACCGTTCCAAACCCAAAGTGTTCGCTGATTGCAGGAATGAGTGCATAGGCGGTCTGTTCCATATCGTCAGACAGGTACTGAGAATCGGTACGGGGATAGGTGACCAGCTTCTTTTCATAGAGGGACTGCATATAGTCGAGGGTTTGCTGTGCCGTGTAGCCGAACTTTTTGTTTGCTTCACGCTGCAGAGAGGTCAGGTCGAAAAGCTTTGGAGCAGATATGCTCTTGACCTCTTTCTTCACATCGGTTACGGCTGCGGTCTTGCCGCTGCAGGAAGAAGCCAGCATATCCGCTGTATGCTCCTCATCGATTCTCGCACTGCCTGCCTTGAATCCCATATCCAGTTCCACCGTGAAATACTTCTGCTTGACGAAATTTGCAATATCATTGTCACGCTTCACGATCATGGCAAGGGTCGGTGTCTGCACTCTGCCGGTGTTCAGATGTGCGTTGTATCGTACTGAAAACAATCTCGACCCATTCATGCCGACCAGCCAGTCTGCCTTTGCACGGCAGAAGCCAGCCTGATAGAGAGTATCGTAGGCAGAACCGTCTTTTAGCTTGTGAAAGCCGTCTTTTATCGCCGATTCCTCCAAAGAGGAGATCCAGAGTCTTTTTACCGGCTTTTTGCATTTCACGAGATCGTACACATATCGGAAGATACATTCGCCCTCACGGTCAGCATCGGTTGCACAGATGATCTCTGTGACCTCGCTGCTGGTCATGAGGTCTTTCAGTATTTTGAACTGCTGCTTTGAACTTTCGGAGATCTGGAACTTCCATTCCTTTGGAATCATAGGAAGCTGTGCAAAACTCCATCTGGCAGCCCAATCTTCCGAATACGCATCGGGAAATTTCAAGCCGACCAGATGGCCGAAACACCAGCTGACGATGTAACCGCTGCCTTCCATGTATCCGTTTTTCTTTTTTTCTGCACCGAGCACTTTGGCAAGTTCACGGCTGACAGACGGCTTTTCGCCGATTACCAGTATACTCATACTCAGAACACTCCCATCTCATCGCTGTCACGAAGTGCCTGGTCGTATCCTTTCGCATATCCTCTGCGGTGGAGCATTTTTCCTGCAATGAGGGCAGTTCCGAACGCTGCCGCCACACCGAGGATCTTAAGAACTTTGTTCATGTCGATCATTCCTTTCTTTAATACGTTACGGGATCTCCGTAATTGATTTTTTGTATCTTCTGAATGTTATCGAAATTCAGACCATACCAGTTATATGAACCGTAGTTTCCCGTAAAGGAAACGCAGTCCGGCAGATAGCCGTCCGCATGGATAAATTCCACGATACATTTGCCGTCACCGCCGAATGGGTGATACCAACGGTCGCCCTTGCTGTCGCAGATCTTCACGGTAAACTGTGTGCCGTTTTCCAACGTGATGAGGAATCGATCTCCGCAGTAGCCGAAGAACGTACCCATGGCACAGCAGTAATCACCATACTCATCACGCATAATGCCTGTATTGGTAACCGGATCGGGAACAGCACCCTGAATCGCCGAATAGGACGGATCTCTGGTCAGACCGCTTGCTTTTTCATAGGCAAAGCAGTTCGTCCAGCCATCGATGTAGTCGTATTCTTCAATCACTTCTACCGTTTCCGTTTTCTGTACGATCGATGCAAGCAGATTTCCCTCCGTATCGGAAAGTTCAAACGTGTATTCCGAATTTTCACGAAGTCCGGTCACATAGCAAAGGGTATTGGATTTGAACTCAAAATAGATGTTGTCCACATAGTCATCATTCACATTCTGTATTGCAGTCACGGTATATTCCGTATCCGCATCACCGTTCCATTCCAACTTGATGCAGGATACCGAAATGGTGGCTGCGGTCAGTGTAAAATCATCTGCCGGTTCACTTTCCGTAGTGGTCGGTGATGTGGAAACAGCCGACCTGGTGCTTGTGGTCGTTGACCTTGGGACAGGATTGACCTGCATTGCAGATGTGACCTGTGTGGTGGCAGGTACGGCGGTTTCCTGTTCCTGTATATCCTGATCCAGATCATAGTGACCGCTGCCAAGCACCACAAAGAGGCTTGTGCCGACCGAGATCAGCTTGCCGGCTAAAATCGTGTTAATCGCCATAGGATTCACCTCGGTTCACCTGAATGAGTGCCATTGTGACAGCACCGATGTTACCGCCGATCAGCAGTCCGATTAGAAATTGAAGCATAAAATATCCTTTCTTGATTTTTCGTTTTTCTCTTGATTTTCTTTCAATTTTGTGGTATACTATATTTGAACAGATAAACTGTTCTGAGAATATACTGAAAAGAGTGACAGTGTGCATTTTGAGGAGGTGGACGCAATGGCAACTTCAAGTATTACGAAAAATTTTGTGGTTTTCGGTAAGAAACAGGCTGAAGTATTTGCAAATGCGGTTGAGGAATCTTTCAATGACCCCAAATCTGAAATCAAAGTGAACTATACGGAGATCAGTACGGTAGAAGAACTCAAAAAACTGATGGCAAAAAGGAAGAAGAAAGATGACTGACCTAACCAAATATATTACAATCAATATCCGCAAATACTTTGAATTTGAAAACTCGAAAGACGGAGAGGATTTGCTTAGTTCAGACCTCTCCGATTTTTCTTGCCCGAAGAATCCAGACGTAGAGAAATTTCTCAAACAACAGGCAATCGAATTTACAAAGAAAAACCAATCTGTCACATACCTGATCTATTCCGCAGAAGACGCTGAGTTGTTAGGCTATTTTACCTTGACATCAAAGCCGATTACGATCAATGTAAAATCTGATACGGCAGAAACGATTAGTAAAACCATTCAGAGAAAAATTTCAAGAGTCAGTGAATATGATGCACAAAGCGGTACTTACGCATTATCCGCTTATCTGATTGCACAGCTTGGCAAAAACTATACAGGCGGTGCAAATGAAAGAATTTCCGGAGAGGATATTCTTGGACTTGCTGTACAGAAAATCAAAGAGATGCAATATATCGGTGGAGGAATGGTAATGTTTCTGGAAGCAGAGAATTCTCCGCAGCTGATGAGATTTTATAAAGAGCAGAACGGTTTTAAACAGTTTGACATTCGTGAAACTGTAAACCGGGAAAATGTTGCTCATACATATATTCAGCTTCTAAAAATCATATGAATATTTCACACAGTTTCTCAGGAAGCTGTGTTTTTTGTTTTCTGTTTCATCATCTTCTGAAACTCCCTGTACTTACGGGTATATTCATAGGAATCACCGAAAATATGCTGTGCCGCCGTGTAAAGGGCAGGCTCGAATTTCCGAATGATCTCCAGTTCCTTCGTCACTTTCGGACTGTACGGACAGCCCACGCAGCCGGTGCGTTTCATTCCATATTCGGTATAGCACCGGGAATGCCGTATCCCATAGAATTCCTCATAGACTTTCTTGTCGCCGTCCGTATACCAGAATACCGGTCGATAGGAATTGCAGCCCTTTGATCTGCTCTCGGAAAAACACGTCTTGTAGCTGGCAGAACGGATTCCGCCCTCAGCCTTTCGCACCCCGATGATTTCCAGGTCTGCATCGTATTTCTGAATGAGAAGCTTTGCAGGCTTTTTCTTTGCATATTCACAGCATTTGTTGGAGATCCTGAAATTTGGCGGATTGGCGATCATAAACTCTTTGAGCCACCTGTTTCTGTTGATAGAGAAACGGCTCATTCTGACAATCCCGTTTTCCGGTGTATAGTAGGCATTGCACCACCATTGCAGGGCAATCTTGCAGTTCGGGTACTTCCTGAGCAGTTCCGGCAAGGGCTTGTCCTCCCACTGAAAACCGTGCATCTGTAACCGCATGATCTGTTCACTGACGTATTTGGAGAGAAACGGCTGACCGTATTCCTTGCAGCAAGCCGGTATCGGTTTGCAGGCTTTGATTCGTTCGATCGTAATGTCATACTTCTTTTCCAGATAATCCAGATGTTCCTTGGTGGCACGATATTCCAGTCCGGTATCGATCCAGAAGTAATGGACTTTCTTTTTTTCATCGACATTCTGTATCACGTCAAGCACAATATCGCTGTCACTGCCGCCGCTGATACTGCAAAGCGGTGTATGGGAACGGGAAAGAACGCTGACCGCCTTGGCATAGCCGTCAATAATGGCAAAATTTTGAGTATCGAGAGAAGATTCAAACGCCTTCGACATTTTTCAATCCTCCCAGAATATGTGCGATCACGTCTACCGTCCAGCCGTTGCCGATACACTTGTATCGCTGAGTATTGCTGATCCCTGCGGTGTAGTTGTCGGGTAATGTCTGCAAACGCTCCGCTTCAATTGGTGTCAATTTTCTGATGATATAATCACCGTCCGGCAGATCGATCTTGTAAAGTCCGGTCTTTGCACCCATACCGCCGCCGTTGGCGGTCATGGTGACAGATTTTCCACGAACCGAATAGATTCGCTGTCCCTGACCGCCTTTGCCGATCTGACCAATGCGAATCGGCACAGCAATTTTCTGACGGCTGTTTTCTGCACGGTATACCGGGAAAAGATCTGTTCCTGCCTTGTAGTAAGTGGCAGGAATGGTATGAGATTTGCCGTTTACCGTTGCCACGGGAACAGCCACCATGGTACGCTGTTTTCGTTCCATGGTGTTGTGAAATGCCGCTCCCTGATAGCTGGCTGTGACACAGTAGCTTTTCTCCTGCCAGAACACACCGTTTTCCAGTACGTCCCGCAACAGAATGCCTTTGTCTGCCGGCTGTGTGACATTCGGGATATTCGTCCAGTAACATCGTTTGCGGTGCTGTCCGGAAACAAGTGCAGAATTTATGGTAATCGGCTCAACACCGAGATGTTTTGAGATCTCATTCTTGATGTTCCGATGAATGGAATGGTTATTCTCATAGAGAAAGTAACGGCATTCCGATTCTCGTAAGGCTCGCACATATTCGCTGAAAAGTTTGAAGCCTTCACCGTTGCTTGTGGTTTCTCTGCCTTGCTTTGCGATCGACCAGTATGTACAGGGAGAACCACCCAAAAGCAGATCATATCCCTTGAATTTTCTAAAATCACCGTCAAACACATTTCCATGATGTCTGATCTGAGGGTAGTTCTTTTCAGATACCGTTACGGCGTACTTGTCAATTTCAAAGGCATCGTAGGCTTCCACGGGAATATCGGCACGTTCCAGTGCCGCCATTCCGCAGGAAATGCCGTCAAACAGGCTCAGTACTCTCATGTTTCTTCATCCTCATCGGTCACGCTGCCGTAGTCATCATCGTAGTCCTCATCGAAATCTTCCACTCCGGCTTTTTTCTTCTTGCCTGGCTTGCCCTTTTTCAGAACAAGAACTGCACCGCCGATCACTGCCAATACACCGACCCCCACCAGAATGAGGACATTGCTGTTCATAGATGACGGTTGCTTGGTAGTGGAATCTTCTTCCGAGCTTTCTGTTTCTCCGGTGGCATCTTCCGCACCGTCCGAAACATCCGCCGTGACACCGCCGCCGTTGGCTGCGTCGGCATACTTCTTTGCCTGTTCCGCAGGGTCTTTTTCCTCTTCGCCGTCATTGCCAGCATAGAGCAGAGAGTAGAGGTCGAAATCATCGACCTTGTTCAGAAAGAACACATTGTCCTCATTGCCCTCCGCCGAATAGTTGATCAGGATGTAGAACACATCGCCGTCCTTGGTGGTGACCGCAATAAACTGCATCTCCTCACTGTCGTAGATGATCTTCTCCTGTTTGATGAGCGTTGCATTACCGTCCGTGTCGTAATGGTCATCGGCATAGTAGTCATGCACAGTGTCATCGATTTCTGCACCGCTGTTTTCTATTGCCGTTTTGTTCTGCTGGATCTCGTCCACCAGTCGCTGCATTTCTTCCTCACCGAGTTCCATATTCGCTGCGGAATTGTCAGCCGCCGTAATTGCAGATGTGGTCATATCTGATTCCTCTGCAAATGCAGGAATGGCATTTCCCACACTTGCGAGGGTAAGCACCATTGCAGAAAATACTGCCGCCGCAGATTTTTTAGTGTTCCACATTTTTTCTTTCCTCCATCAATATTTTCTGTTCATGCACCACAGGAGAAGCAGCCGTCAGTCTGGCGATGATCTCCTCCGTGGTCATGCCGTTGTCGTGCAGGAACTTTCTGAGTGCTTCCACTTCCAGCATTTCTCGCTTTGCTTTCAGTTCTTCTAGAAGCTTTTTGTCCTGACCGATCTTTTCTTCTAACTTTGGGATCTTCCTATTGAGAGCGTCCAAAGCAGTTTCTTTTCTTGTCATTTTTCCACTCCTTAGTAGAGTACCAGTCTTGGGTCAATGTAGTCCCAGCCGTAACCGTCCGTATCAATCTCAATATGGAAATTGACATTCGTATTGGTTGTTTGTGCAAACATTTCGCCCTCCCGGATCGTATCACCCTCTGCATAACCGTTCAGAAGCACCGCATTGGCGATCATCACTTCTGTATCTCGCTTTGTTCCGCCGGAACCGTCATACCAATACTGCACATCATCTTTTCGCAGGGTGATCTTCTGATTGGCAGTATCAACATCCTTGATTTTGCAGTCAAACGGAGCATAAAGCTTTGCACCGGTATTGCAGTAATATTTGATTCCCTGATACAGACCGTGATTGGTTTTGTTCCATTCCCACATATCGTAGCCAAACGCCTGTTTGACCGAATAATTCCGAATGGTATCGCCGGAAAGCATATTGTGAAGTGTCTGATGATTTCCATAGAGCGTTTCCGAACCGCATTCCTGACCTGCAAGAAGCTTGTAGTATTCCAGTCGTTCTTCCTTATGGGATTGACTTTTCAGCTTATCTTCGATTACCTGATCAAAGGTTTTCTTTTGTTTGACGTTGTAGTAGAGATTACATTCCGTTTTCCAGTAATACTTTTCATAATAGCCGTACATACAGGCATCATTTATGGTATCATTCCAAATATGCGTATCGGTCGGCGAAACCAAAAACCAAGCATCATTTCCATTCCAGCCCCAGAAAGAGCGATCGTACCGGGTATCTCCGTTCATGAAGAAAAATGTCTGCGTATCATTGTCGATGTAGTAAAACGGTGCACTTGTACCGGAATAATAGCGGTGATCCATAATCATGAATCCTGTCAAAGCATAGTCATCGTTCGGATTCAGCACCCGGTAGTCCGCATTGATGCAGACATAGCCCTCACTGTCAAAGTACTTGCTCAGTTCAGACGTATAGGCAATGGGTTTGAAACGATATTTGTATGGTCTGCCGCTGTAGATAAAGGCATCTTTTTCCGCTCTGTAATACGTACCGGTTTCCGCGCTTCCGCCGCCCCAGTAGTTGTAGTTGGGAAGTTCCTCCCAGCGGGATTTATTGTCATACCAGTAGACAAACGCATATTCTGCGTTGAATATTTCTGTCAGCAGGTTCTCTGTATCACTTCCATAACTCCAATACTTGATGTCGCCGTTGCTGTCTGTATCAAAGTCATAGTAATAGGCACACAGGAACGACCACAGCTTGTACACGTCAAAATCATAGACCGGATCCCAGTTATAAACAGAAGAACGTCCCCAATACCAATTGTCGGGATCGTCCTTGAGGTTACGCTTGTTTGCTCCGAAAGCAGCAAGACCGTTTTTCCAGTCTGTATCACTGCTGACTTTCAGAATCTTCTCATTCATGTCATAGGCAAGTTTTGTGTAATATTTTTCCGCTTCCGACAAGTCGTAGTCCTGAGCCGCATATGTGCCAA
>CABQIF010000088.1 GCA_902464115.1 uncultured Ruminococcus sp.
TCTGCTTCTGAGCAGGATGCAGAAAAGTTTTATCAGCTGTCGGGGGTGGGAACGGTCTATAAAATTTGTTCAGAGGCACATCATGGTGCATGGATCGGAGATGGAACAAGTACTTCTATCAATGTGACTGTAAAAGTTGAAAAAGGAACAGATTTTGGCGTAGAACAATGTGCGGATTTGCCTTATACCGTTTCTTCTGTTACAGAAATTGAGAATACAGATGATGCAATGGATGCATACAAACTGGTTGTAGAAGTACCGGATGGAGAAATCTATAAAGCAGCATTGGATATGATTAGAACGCTGTTAGAAGAGGACATTGTGCCGGATGCATCTGTAAGTTATCTAACAACAGCGCTGGCATTAGCAGGAAATCCGGTTTTGAAAGAAGTTCCAAATCACTACCTTGCTGCTAACAGCGATTTAGACGGAGATGGGACAGTTGGTGTATCGGATGCGGTAGAACTCTTGACTTATTATGCCAATAAAGCTGTGAATGCACCAGCAAGCTTCTCTCATTTCGATGACCAGGAAGCAGCGTTGCAGCTGGCAGATGTCAATCGGGATGGAAATATAGATACTGCCGATGCTATAGAAATTTTGACATACTATACCAAACAGGCAGCAGGCTTATTATAAAGAATCGGTAAAAAGAACAAAAACGCACGGGATTTCTATGAGATTTCGTGCGTTTTTTGGCAGTTTCACGAAAAACTGTAAAAAAACGACAATTGTTTCATCTGCAATTTGTATGAATTTACAGAAAAATGGAAAATCAATTGACATTTCCAGGAAACCGTGCTATAATAAGGGCAATCAGATGGAAAAAAGTGGGTGAATTGGAAAGATACCCACGTTTTTTCCCATGAAAATTGTGGAAAAATGGAGGAATTCAGGATGAAAATGAAGAAAATGTTGGCGATTCTGGCAGCTTTGAGCGTATTGGGAACAACTGGTTTGACTGCTGGTGCAGAAGACGCAACTCCGACGGAACCGGCAACGGAAACCGTTACCACGACTGAACCAACCGAAGAAACAACGGAAACAGAAACCACCGTTGCAGAAACCACTGCTGTGGAAGAAGAAACGGTTGCTACAGAAGAGAATCAGACGGTAAAAGAAGAGGGAACTAAGAAAGTTCTTACTTCAAAAACAATTGATTTTGGACAGCACACCTCAGACCCAAATGTATTTACAGATGAAACTTTATATGTAGAAGTTTATTCTATTTTAGAAGGAAATGAAAGCCCTGTTTATCTTTCTATTTCAATAAATGGTGTTGCAACTAACTTAACAGGTATTGTTGTAAAGAATTCCTCTCTTGCAGGTGACCCACCGAGTATTGAAGCTCTTTGCAACATTGATAACTACTTTAAGCAATCTGGAGAAAATTCCATTTCCATTAATGTATGTGGGACATGGACAGAGTATGATTATGTAGATGGTCAGTTTGTACCAGCTGGCACAGCACCGACGACAACCGCCGCTACTACAGACAGCACAACAACAACCACGACAACAGTAACAAAGGATCCGGATCATCCGATTGATGGCTATTATCCGAATGGAGATTTTCAGTTGGATGGAGTAACCTTGACACCAAAGGTAGAATATAGTAATAAAGAACCTGGCTTAGATGAAGCATGGTTGTGTTTGAATATTTATTCTCAAGATGGGACATTGTTGGTTTCTGTTCCTGCCGATACATATATTGCTGATGATGGAAGACCGGAGAATTATGGAAAAGTCGGTAGATATCTGGTTAAAACCGGTTCAAATACGATTACTGTAATTGATTACACTGGTTCTACCAGAAAGTACCACTCCTATGTTTTTGAAAACGGCAAGTTTGTATTCACAGGAACAACGACTGATAACGATCAGGAAAAGACTTTCACAGTTGAAATTCCGACCAGCTATGTTACGGCTGTTTGTGGAAGAACTGGCAAGGAAATTACGGAAAGTAATTACAAAGATAGCATGGTTATTACCTGTACAACTATTACAGGTTGCACGAATGGGACAGTAAGCATTGTACCGAATGGAGCTTTTGTAGGTGGTTTTACGGTAAAGGATGCAAAACCAGGAACGATTACAATTACTGGCACAACAGGAACATTTTCTTCAAGTTATGATCCGAATGTGAATCATAGTCATGGACAGTGCATTTCAATGGGAACACCGGACATATTTACTGTAACTGTTACCATTGACGAAAACGGTAACATTGTAACAGGTGGTAGCGACAGCGGCAAGACCGACAACGGTTCTGCAAGCAACGCTCCAGCTTCCACTGCTACAAAGAACACTTCCGGCACACCAAAGACTGGTGACACGACCACCGTTCCGGCTGTTGCCGTTGGTCTGACACTGACTGCTGCTGGTGTGGTTGCATTCATCAGCAAGAGAAAGAAGAAGTAAACCACCGTTCGTTTTTTCATTTTTCTGTTTTTTTATAACATTCCGAACCGCCGCAGGATGCAAGATGCCTGCGGCGGTTTTTTGCAGGATTTCCGAAATTAGACAGTTGCATTTTTTGAGAAATGGTGTTATAATATCATTGTATGTCAACACCGATGCAGAACGGAAAAAAGGAGTCATTCCATGAAAAGAATCACATTGATTACCGGACATTATGGTTCGGGAAAAACCAATTTTGCGGTTAATTTGGCACTGCGGCAGGCTGCGGAAGGAAAAAAGGTGACAGTGGTCGATTTGGATATTGTCAACCCTTATTTTCGGACAGCAGATTTTGCGGAACTGTTTGAACAGAACGGCATTCATCTGGAGAAAACGCTCTATGCCAATACCAGTCTGGATATTCCGGCGATTTCCTTTGACCTTGCCCGGTTGGCATATGAGGAAGAATGCCTGATCATTGACGTAGGCGGTGATGATGCCGGTGCAACGGCACTGGGTCGATACGCCGAAATGCTGCGTTCCTATCAGGCGGAATTGGACATGTGGTATGTGGTGAACCGCTACCGCTACCTGACCGCTCAGCCGCAGGAGGCTCTGACACTGCTCTATGAAGTGCAGCAGGCAGCCCGTTTGCAGCCAACCGGTATTGTCAACAATTCCAATCTTGGCAGCGAAACCACAGCGGAATTGATTTTAGAGGCTGTTCCCTATGCAAAAACCATTGCAGAAGCAGCCGGTCTGCCGCTGATTTGTACCACTTATCGGGAAGATTTGCCCGTACAGGTGGAAAACGGTTTTCCGGTACAAGTCTATGTCAAGCCCGTCTGGGAGCAGGATGCTGCATTCTAACTCCATAGGCGGACGATTCGGCGGAAGGAGGGAAAAAGCAATGGAAAAAATGAAAGTGCGGTTTGACCGCTGTAAGGGCTGCGGACTGTGTGTCAGCGTCTGTCCAAAGAAGCTGGTAAAACTGCAAACAGAAAAGCGGAACGAAAAAGGCTACTTCACTGCGGTCTGCACCGATCAGGATGCTTGTATCAGCTGTGCAATGTGTGCAATGATGTGTCCGGACTGTGCAATCCAGATTGAAAAATAGAAAGAAGGCGTAACAACGTGGAAAGAAGTCTTATGAAAGGCAACGAAGCACTTGCAGAAGCTGCGATTCGGGCAGGTTGTAAATGTTTCTTTGGGTATCCGATTACGCCGCAGACAGAACTTTCTGCTTATATGGCAAAGAAGATGCAGAAAGCAGGCGGTGTATTTTTACAGGCAGAATCGGAAATTGCTGCCATCAACATGGTTTTGGGGGCAACCTCAACCGGTGTACGAGCAATGACCTCTTCTTCTTCTCCGGGAATTTCCCTGAAGGCAGAGGGTATTTCCTATATGGCAGGTTCTGACCTGCCGGGTGTCATCATCAACGTGCAGCGTGGTGGTCCGGGTCTGGGTTCGATTCAGCCGGCACAGTCTGATTATTATCAGGCAACTCATGCAATGGGACATGGTGATTTCCATATTTTCGTATTTGCACCATCTTCTGTACAGGAAATGGTCGATATGGTTACATTGGCATTTGATAAAGCCGATGAATACCGGATGCCAGCAATGATTCTGGCAGATGGTCTGTTGGGACAGATGATGGAACCAGTAACCTTCCCAGAACCGCTGGAAACACTGCCGGACAAGTCCGACTGGGCAACCAATGGACACCAGAACAAGCGTGCGCACCACATTATCAATTCCCTGTACCTCGACCCGGCAGAACTGGAAGCAAAGGTCAAGGAACGGTTCAAGCGGTATGCAATTGTAGAAGAAAAGGAAACCCGTGCAGAATCTTATCTGTGCGACGATGCAGAAATTGTAGTAACCGCTTATGGTGCTTCTGCAAGAGTTGCAAAGTCTGCGGTGAATGCAGCAAGAAAAGCTGGCATTAAGGCTGGTCTGTTCCGTCCGATTACCCTGTGGCCATTCCCGAAGAAGGAATTGCAGGCAGCAACAAAGTCTGCAACCCACATTCTCGATGTAGAAATGTCAATGGGTCAGATGGTGGATGATGTCCGGTTGGCAACAGAATGCCGCATTCCGGTTTCGTTCTTTGGCAGAACCGGCGGTGTCATTCCGACACCGGGCGAAGTTCTGGCTGAATTGAAAAAGCTTGCAGGAGGTGCAGAATAATGGCAGTGGTATTTGAACGGCCGAAAGCATTGCTGGACGTGCCGATGCATTTCTGTCCGGGCTGTGGGCACGGGATTGTGCATCGTCTGGTCTGCGAAGTATTGGATGAAATGGGCATTGAGGGAAACACCATCGGAGTTGTACCGGTTGGATGTTCCGTTATGTCCTATGATTATTTTGGATGTGATGTCATCGAAGCACCGCACGGCAGAGCTCCGGCAGTTGCAACCGGTGTGAAGCGTTCCAATCCGGACAAGATGGTCTTTACTTATCAGGGCGATGGCGACCTTGCCGCAATTGGTACAGCGGAAACCGTACACAGCGGAACACGTGGGGAAAATCTGGTCATTATCTTTATCAATAATACGACTTACGGGATGACAGGCGGTCAGATGGCACCGACTACCATGCCGGGACAGGTCACCCAGACGACCCCATACGGCAGAGATCCGAAGTATGCTGGTTACCCAATTCGGGTTTGTGAAATGATGTCCACTTTGACGGGTGTTGCATTGGCACAGCGTGTTGCAGTCGACAGCGTTCCGCACATTCGGGATGCAAAGAAGGCGATCCGCAAGGCATTTGAAAACGAAAAGGCAGAAAAGGGACTTTCGATTATCGAAGTTCTGTCTACTTGCCCGACCAACTGGGGTATGGCACCGCAGGAGGCAATGCAGTTCGTCAAGGATAAGATGAGCCATTATTATCCACTGGGTGTCTATAAAGATGGTGCAGCAGGGGAGGATGAACAGGCATGACAACCGAATTTATTTTAGCTGGTTTTGGCGGACAGGGCATTTTGTTCGCCGGAAAAATTCTGGCATACTGCGGACTGATGGCAGGAAAAGAACTGTCGTGGCTGCCGTCTTATGGTCCGGAAATGCGTGGCGGTACAGCAAACTGTTCCGTCTGTATTTCCGATGAACCGATTGGTTCGCCGCTGGTAACTGCTCCGAATTGTCTGATTGCCATGAATGGCCCGTCCTATACCAAGTTTGTCAATGCAGTAAAGCCAAATGGCTTGATTCTGCTGGATAACTCTGTGGTAGAGGAAGAAGCCGTACGGGATGACGTGAAAACGATTTCCCTGCCGGCAACCGATATGGCAACCGAAAACGGTCTGAATGGTTCTGCAAATATGATTCTGCTGGGCAGAATGTTGGCAGAAACCAAGCTGTTTGATTTGGATACCGTACAGAAAGCAATGGAAAAGTGTATTCCGCCGAAGCGTGCACATTTGATTGAAGCAAATATGAAAGCGGTTCGGATCGGTGCAGAAAGCAAGTAAGCACTTTTAGAATCAAAACAGAAAGAGGGCTGTCGTATGATTTTCATACGGCAGCCTTTTTGGATTGGTTTTATTTATCCTTCTCCCTGTGATTGCAGCACCCACGGCAAAAATTTTGCTTTTCTGGTAAAAATCCATGTTTGTGAATAGACCATATTGCCCTGCATATCTAGCACCGTGTGACTAGCAGTTTCATCCGTTAGAAAGGTGCAGGAAATCACGATGAAATTTTCCCGTTTACAGCCATAGTTGTTGTATTCCCATTCGGTCTGACAGATGGATTCCTCATAAGAAAATGCTTGAGCAGTTGCATGTATTTGTGGAGAGAACGGATGCCAGATGGTGAAATCTGTGGCTGTTTGTTGAATGGCAGCTCCAATTTCCCATTGTTGAAACACATCAGAATCAGAAATGGTAATGACACTATTTTTTTCAATTTGAAAAATACAGAAGAAACGGGCAGAGCATCCAGTTAAAATGATTCCGCCAACCAGTGCCCATTTTTTCCAGTGTTTCCACTTCATCCGCAGAGTTCCAGAATGGCAGCTGCCATCATCCGAACATCTTTCATCAGGTGTTCAATTGGAACAAATTCATCATCACCATGCATGTGGTAGTCCCAGTTCGGAAACTCTGCCCCGAACGCAACACCGCCCGGAATATCATGGACATAAGTACCGCCACCAATGGCAATGCATTCACCCTTTTCTCCGGTTTCTTCTTCATAGATGCGGAGCAGGGTCTGCACAAATGGACTTTCCTTTGGAACAACATGGGGGTCATTCTGAATGATAACCTTGCAGGAACAGCCAGCTTCCTTTAAGCGTTTCTGTACCTGCTGAAAGATGGCTTCTTTGGTGGTGCAGATTGGGTAACGAATATCTATCATACCGACCCATTTGTCGCCCTGAATCTCCAGCTGGCTGCAAATGCAGGTCAATGCACCGGATTCCGCATCTTCGCAGGCAATTCCCAGATTGCTGCCGTCTGTGCAGCCATGCGGGAAACAAGTAGACAGTGCCTTGCACATCGGGAAATCTGGCAGTTTGGCGAGCAACTCTAGCAGTCCTGTAATGGCATTGTTGCCAGTTTCCGGCGTTGAAGCGTGAGCAGCCTGTCCGTTCCAAGTCAGCTTTACAAAATCGCTGTTGGCGATGATGTTGCAGTTCTCCGGTAGCAACTTATGATATAAGGCAGGCAGAACACAAACAGCCTGTGCCGGAACAGCATTGGGAGCAGTTCCAGCTTTCAGCAATAAAATAGAGTCTTTGGTTTCTGGTGCTTCAAATTGGATTCGCATCATGCCTTTTTCAATGGAGATCAGCGGATAGCTGCCGTCTGGCGTAAAGACCAGTGGCGGCATCGTATCTTTTTGATTGTAATATTCCAAGTCGGTAGAGCCGTTTTCTTCATTGCAGCCGAGCAGAAGCCGAACCGGCTTTTTCAGCTGGATTCCAGCGTCTGCAATTGCCTTGATTGCATAGAGGGCAGCAACTGCAGGACCTTTGTCATCAATTGCACCTCTGCCATAAATGTAGTCGTCCTGTATCGTGGCAGTAAACGGCGGCGTATGCCAGTTTTCTTCCATGACGGGGACAACATCCAGATGGGCTAAAATGCCCAAATACGGGGCAGTGTCCGTACTGGTATCAGCAACGCCAACATGGTAATCAAAATTGGTTGTGTGAAGCCCGAATGATTCTGCAGTTTGCAGCATAAAGTCCAGTGCTCTGGCACAATTTTTGCCGTAGGGTGTCCCGTTTTCCGGTGCAGCTGTGGCAACACTGGGAATACCAATCAGTGTTTGCAGGGTATCCAGCATGGCGGATTTGTTTTCTTCTATTTTTTGTTTTACAAGTTCTGGTAACATCGAACCATTCCTTTCTCATGGGTTAAGGGCAACGTTTAAAACTGTCCTTCATTTTGCAGCGGTTTTCCATCAAAGAAATCTGCTCAATTCGCATGACGATTTCAGCAATGGTTTTCAATGCCTCGTTAGTCAAAAATGCCGGATGCGAAGTCAGCAATCCATTTGACATAGACAGCAGCAAGGATAATGCTTGGTCACAGTGGATATTCTCGGAGAAAGTAATCTTTAAAGCTGTCCCGTTTTTACTTCATTTTGCAGCGGTTTTCCATCAAAGAAATCTGTTCTATTTTGCAAGGGTAACTTCTGTAATGTTTTTCAATGCCTCATTGGTCAAAAATACCTGATGTGAAGTCAGTAATCCATTTGACATAGGCAACAGTAATATAACATCTGGGATATTCTCGGGGAAAGTAATCTTTAAAGCTGTCCGGTTTTTACTTCATTTTGCAGCGGTTTTCCGTCAAAGAAGTCCGCTAAATTTTGCAGGGTGACTTCAGCAATGTTTTTCAATGCCTCGTTAGTCAAAAATGCCGGATGCGAAGTCAGCAATCCATTTGACATAGACAGCAGCAAGGATAATGCTTGGTCACAGTGGATATTCTCGGAGAAAGTAATCTTTAAAGCTGTCCCGTTTTTACTTCATTTTGCAGCGGTTTTCCATCAAAGAAATCTGTTCTATTTTGCAAGGGTAACTTCTGTAATGTTTTTCAATGCCTCATTGGTCAAAAATACCTGATGTGAAGTCAGTAATCCATTTGACATAGGCAACAGTAATATAACATCTGGGATATTCTCGGGGAAAGTAATCTTTAAAGCTGTCCGGTTTTTACTTCATTTTGCAGCGGTTTTCCGTCAAAGAAGTCCGCTAAATTTTGCAGGGTGACTTCAGCAATGTTTTTCA
>CABQIF010000089.1 GCA_902464115.1 uncultured Ruminococcus sp.
CCAAGAGCATGGCACGGGGATTTCGCTGCCTGCGGGCAGCGATCAGGGCTACTCGCCCACACCTCGCCAACATTTTTGAAAAATTGTTGGATCAAAAAACTTTTCATTTGCCTGCGGCTTGGTATGAAACCAAAACTTTTTAGGAGGTTGTTTGTATGGATTTTACACAACAGAATCAGGATGCTTTGTTACAGGAACTGAACCAGTTTACCCGCAGAACCCATACTTTGGATGAAGTCTATTTGCTGGACGTTCTGCTCTGTGATAATGAAGTTGACCGAGATTTTGAACGGTTTTCAGATTCCGCTCTGGAAACACTGAAAACGCTGTTTGTCGGAAAAACAGGCATCTTTGACCACGACCCATCTGGAAAAAACCAGACTGCTCGAATTTTTTCCACCCGTCTGGAAACACATCCGGAACAGCTGACCAGCACAGGCGTTCCCTATACCTGTCTGAAAGCAAATGCCTATATGGTACGAACTGCTGGAAATGCAGATTTCATTCGGGAAATTGATGCTGGCATCAAAAAAGAAGTCAGCATTTCTTGCAGTGCCCGTTCCCACACCTGCTCCATCTGCGGAAAAGACCGCCGATTGACGGGCTGCCCTCATGTACAGGGGGAACTTTATCAGGGTATGCTCTGCCACACGATTTTATCTGATATTACCGATGCCTATGAATGGAGTTTTGTTGCTGTTCCGGCTCAGCGAAATGCAGGTGTAACAAAACAGTATGGCGGTTCTGCTGACAACGACCGGATCACCGTTCTTCAGAAGCAGCTACAGAGCCAGCAGGCTCAGCTTTCCGCTGCGGAAGAAGATCTTCGCAAAGAGTTGGTGACGCTCTGTTATCTCAGTGGGCAGCCTTTGCAGAAAAGCTTGTTACAGGCAGCAGAACGGATGACATTTCCGGAACTGCTGGATTTGCGGCAGCAGCTGCGAAATGAAGTGCGTTCCATGGGCAATTCGCAGTTACAGCCAGCAGAAGAAAAAGCAAAAGCTGCTGCCAGCTTACAGCAGTTTCAAATGAAATAACGGGGGTGGGAACGAATGAAATTGGAACAGGTTCGATGCTTTTTTCAGATGTTGACGCAGCTGGAGGATGTACAGCCCTATGAGGCACTCATTTCCACAGCGGTGACCACTGTCACGGATGCTTTAAAGCCCAATGTAGACCCAACTTTACAGCCGCTGCAATTGCTGGCAGCGGCAATTGCCAATGAATCCTATCAAATTTTACTGGCAACCAAAGAGCAGACTGCCTGCACCTATGCCGGAACAACTGCACGGCAAGCCGACCGCAGTCAGCAGATTACAGCTGCTCGAAAGCTGCGGGAACAGTACCAGCAGATGTGCAGTCCAATGCTGCTTGACCGACAGTTTTATTTTCAACGAACCCATCTCAACGGAGAGGAGCGAAAAGAAGAAGATGCTGCAAATTCTGAACCAACTACAGAACCAGCTACAGGCACTGCCGATGCCGATTTATCTGGCATATGACCACATGCCAGCTGCTCAGAAAGCGACACCGTTTGTAGTGCTGAACCTACAGGCTTGCCAGACAGAAGCACCTGTTTTTCGCAGCGAACAGGAAACGGTTCCTTTCTCTGCAACGGTTGCGGTTACGCTACTGATGCCAATCGAAACGCATGCTGCGAAACTGTCTGGAACATTCACGGCGGAGATCTTACCAGTGCTCATGCAGCAACAGAATCTGCAAACAGTTCAACTTTCTGCACCCAAAACAGACCGCCTGCTCAATCGGCAAACCATTACTGCAACTTGTCAGCTGTTCGGATTTTTTCAATCTGAAACAAAACAGGCTGCTGCAAAGGAGGGTGTTTGATGGCATATACTTGCACTGTTCAAGAAAAACGAACATTTCCGGTTTCAATTGGCTCGCATGTTTTTTATGTCGAACAGTATCAACTCACGGGTATCCGGAAATTCGCAGAACAAACCACCATTGCTGGAATGTCGGTCTTTACCAATCAGGCAATTCGTTCCAGAGTGCTACATATGGAAGGGCGATTCCTGCGGACAGACCCACCATCGGAATTGCTGCTGGCTCTGGAAACGGCGTTGCAGGAACAGACCACGTTTACAGCGGTATTGGATGGCGTGCGGTATCGGATGTGTCGGCTGTCCCAGTATCGGATTCAGGAGGATGGACACTCGGGAACAGTTGCCTGCCAGCTGGATTGCTTGGTAAGTCAGCTGGAGGCGATAGCGGAAAAGGTGAAATAGTTGTTGATTTGGGCAATGGTTGCTATGAAACATGGTTCTTAGGAAAAATAATTGCGTACAGTTCGGCAGATTCGCTTTGCTCTCTGCCTTTGTGCTGTTCGCCGGTGGTTGCGTTGTCCGAATTGCTTACGAATTTTTCTTAGATTACAGTTTGCTTGAAGTTTTTTGTTTTTAAGATGGCGAACGGCAGATTGCTTATTTCTCTTAGATTTTAATACCATCTAATCAATCCCTCTCCGCCGAGCTGAGCCAGCTCGACCGCTTTTGCCTGCGGCTCGTTCCCAGCAACCAATCTCAAAGATCAGAAAGGAGTGTGTTTCTATGGCGTTGACCATTACGCTTTCTAATACCAGTGGGGCTTCCTATGTATTTTCAAAAATCTTACAGTTTCAGCTGAAAAAAGAGGTTTACACCCCTTATACGACCTTTTCCGCACAATTTCAGACAGATGGTTTGAAAAAGTTCGGGACGATTTGCAAAGTCATCGTACAGAATGGGAATCAGGTCGTTCATGAAGGAACAGTTGAAACCCTCACAGTACAGACAAATGCATCTGTTACAACGATTTCGCTATTATCCTACGGATTTACCAAATTGCTCTTGCACAGCGAACTTGCACCCGGACTTTATCCGAACCTCTCTATCAACAGTCTATTGTCCGGCTATTATCAATTTCCACCGGAAATCACATGGGAATCCAACAGCGATTCCACCAACTATGTCTATTTCAATGAGCATATTCCTGTATGGGATGGCGTTGTGACGCTATGCTATAAGCTACTGGAACGCTATCCGTATATTCGGACTGCCAACCAAGTTTGTTTACACCTGCCAGAAAAGGCAAAAAGCCTGCACATTCAGACTGGACAGACGCTTTCTTATGGAACAAAACGCCGATACAGCCGCCTAATTAGCCATTTCCACATGCAGGATGTCGATGGGAATTATGATAAATTCTCTCTGACCAATCCGCAAGCGGTTGCAGTTTATCAGCTGCGACACAAACAAATTTCATTCGACCGTTCCTATTTGTACAATCCACAAAAGGCATTGGAATTTCGCTTGGCAACTTCTCAGAATGGCTGGATGCAGCAGTTTTTCACGCTGGCTGGTTGGATCGCCTGCGATTTGAATGACTGCCTGAGCGTAACAGATGAAATTGAAAACGCCCGAATTTCTGCAATTGTATGGAAAGGTTCACAGGCCGGCATTTCCACAACCATTTCGCTTTATTCGGATGTGTTTCAACAGAAAGGGACACTTTAACGGTCTGTCTGTTCGATATTTTATTTTTTGCCCTGATTTCAACAGTGGAAAGCTTGTTGAAATCAGGGCTTTTTCTGTTCCTGTTTTTCAAAATGTGTTATATATCAGATGCCGCAGGCAAAATAAAAAGTTTTTTGATCCAACAATTTTTCAAAACTGCTGCACCGAAAAACTGCTCAGTTGCCTGCGGCTCGTGGTTTGCAGCCATGATGCTAAAAATTTTACATTTTTTTCTTGACAACAGAAAAAAAGTGTGCTATACTGTTCGTAAACCAAAATAAAAATAAAAAGTTTACGAAATGAGGTTTGATTCTATGTCATCATCTTCCATCCGCAGTCTTTGTCAAATTGCTCTGTTCGCTGCAATCATTGCAGTGTGCTCGCAGATTCAAATTCCGCTGACTGTGCCCTTTACCATGCAGACCTTTGCAGTGTTCAGTGCACTTGCCGTTCTAGGCGGTAAAAACGGAACGATTTCCATCTTGATTTACATCGCTCTCGGTGCAATCGGTGTTCCTGTATTTGCAGGTTTCTCCGGCGGTATCGGGGTTCTGTTCGGAACAACTGGCGGTTATATCTTAGGATTCCTGTTCTCCGGTCTGCTCTATTGGTTGATTACGCACTTCTTCGGAACAAAGCTGCCCATTATGATCGCTGCAATGGCTCTTGGTTTGATTGTCTGCTATGCAGTCGGAACAGCATGGTTCATTCAGGTTTATACCAACAAGGTGGAATCCATTGGACTGATGGCTGCTCTGGGCTGGTGTGTATTCCCGTTTATCCTACCGGACTGCGTAAAGATCGCACTGGCAATTCTCATTGCAAAGCGGTTGCCAAAACGGTTCGTTTATCAGGGCGTTGCTACAAAAAAAGATGCAGCCGTATAAACTCCGCCCCCATCACGGGCTTTGTTCCAGCTTTTTTTGCGGACATGGTTACAGTGTTGCTTTCACCGAACATATGACACAAACGCTGCTGCATTTTCAGCAGCACAATCCACAGATTTTATTGACAGTTGGAGCAGACTGTATTTGTGCAGCTTGTCCGCACTGCTGCCACGACTGCTGTTCTTCAGCAGAACAAGTAGAACGGTATGACCGGGCAGTTCTGAACAGCTGCGGACTTCGAGAAGGCGATGTGCTTGACTGGAACGCCTTTCGCCAACAGGTACAGGAACAGATTCTCCATACAGAAGTCTTTCCGCATATCTGCGGAACGTGTTCTTGGTATTCTATTTGCAGCCGGAAAGAAGCTGCTGCCATCAGTCAGGCATTTTTACTAAAACAGATTCTCCCTTAAATTTACAATCCTATCAAAGAAAAAACGGAAAGCAAGTTTTATTTTGCTTTCCGTTTTTCTTTTGTCTTGTTGATTTATAGATGTCTTGTTGATTTATAGAGAAATCCTCTGCAAATGATAGTTACTTTTCTTTCTTCTGCATCCGCTCCCGCAAATCTTTCAACCGCTGCTTTACACTCGGTGTATCTAAATACCGTTCCAGATGTTCTTTCAGCGGGATTCCTGAACGAAATGCAAACAAAAACCGCCGCTTTTCGCCGTTTCGTTCTTTGCTCGCCAGAATGTTCGCCTTGAGTTCTTCCAATCGTACCACAATCTGGTGTTCTGCTGCAAACAATCGAATCCGCCGCACCAGTCGCAACGAATAAACCAAATCCAATACAAAAATTCCGAAGAAAAATCCAATAATAAAGGAAAAAGCAAGGTTCTGTGCCAGCCAATCCAGACTATTTAAAATATACGGGTGAATGAAGAAATAATAGGTTGCACTCAGCAGCAACCAGAAAAACGAAAACAACGGGCAGATAATCCCTTGCACGTTACCCCACTGATCACTATAATCCCAGAGCTTGATGTTCATGCCCTTGATGAAAATCAAACCGGCAATATATTCAATCGCTGTAATGCAAACCGCCATAATCACAAACAGCACCAATTTTTTCAAAATGTAATTCTGAATCGGTATATATGGCTCTAATCGTGCAAGTGCATACAACATACATAAGCTAAATCCATATAGCGGCAAATAAGGCCCAATCAGAAAGCCCGGATTGATCCACTTATGCGTGACAAAATGGCGAAAGACAACTTCCAGACACCAGCCCAGAAAACTGCCCACCGCAAAGAGAAATGCGAGTGTGAGAAGTGTGTTCATAAAATAGCGTCCCTTCTGTTCTTGTTATACCAACAATTATACAGGAATTTCATCATTTTTGCAAGTCGAACCACTCAGTTTCGATGAAAAAAAGACGCTTTTGGGGGATTTGTCGCTTGTATTTACCGCAAATATCCCAAAATCAGCCAAACAGCTGCACCAACCGCCAACAATGCCCCAACAATGCTGACAATTGTATAAATTTTCCGAGATTCGGAATCCTGCTTTTCCTGATGCAAATAATAAATTCCTGTTCCCAATACCAAAATTCCAATTAAAATTCCAATGATACAAACAATCACTTTTCGTTCCTCCGTTTCCATTTTAACAGCCATGCAGAATTCAAAATAACCAATACTGACCCTGCATTATGTACCAAAGCCCCTACGACTGGATTCAAAATCCCTGTCATTGCAAGAATGATTGCCAAGAAGTTCAGGCTCATGGAAAAGGTGAGATTACATTTGATGGTCACCATCATCCGTTTGGAAAGCCCTAACAAGTGTGGCAGTTCTTTCACTTCATCATCGACCAAGGCAATATCTGCGGCATCTACAGCAATGTCGCTGCCGATTCCACCCATGGCAATCCCGACATTTGCCTTTTTCAATACAGGAGCATCGTTCACACCATCTCCCATCATGCAGACGGATTCTTGTTTCTGCTGCTCGTCTGCAATCCATCGCATTTTATCTTCTGGCAAACAGTTTGCGTGCACTTCTGTCATTTGCAACTGTGAAGCAATGGCTGCGGCTGCGTTCTCGTGATCACCTGTCAGCAACACTGGCTGCACGTTCAAGTCTTTCAACTGTGCAATCATTCCTGCACTCTCTGTTCGCACGGTATCCGAAAGCACCAGATAACCAGCAAACTTTCCATCTGCAACAATCTGAATCACGGTACAGCCCTTCTGCAAGGCAGCTTGTATATCGGCTTGTGCAGCTTCTGGAATGGAAATCTGCTGTTCTTCCAACAGCTTTTGATTTCCGGCAAGCACAGAAACACCGGAAACCTGTGCAGAAACGCCTCTGCCCGTCCACATTTGAAATTGTTCTGCCTTTTGAGAAATCGCTCCATGCGTCTGCTGATAACTCTGAACAATTGCCTTTCCAAGCGGATGCTCGGAAAACTGCTCCACTGCTGCACAGAGAGCATAGAGTTCCGTATCGCTCCATTCCGGCAGCAGGCTCTTTTGTGCAATGACTTTCGGTGTTCCGTAGGTTAATGTTCCGGTCTTGTCAAACATGATTTTTGTAACGCCTGCAAGCCGCTCCAAAGCGTCGCCCTCTCGCACCAAGAAACCATGTTTGGCTGCGTTCCCGATGGCTGCCATAATTGCGGTCGGGGTTGCCAGCACCAAGGCACACGGGCAAAATACAACCAAGATGGTAACAGCTCGAATAATCTGCCCACTCAGTAACCATGTAAGTGCCGCAGCGGTCAGAGCAATTACAACAATCCACGTTGCCCAGCGGTCTGCCAAGCTGACAATTTTCGCTTTTCCAGCGTCAGCAGACTGCACCAGCTGAATCATTCGCTGGATGGAACTGTCTGCTCCAACTTTGGTTGCTCGCATTTCAAATGCACCAAATTGATTGACTGTACCGCTGGAAACCGTATCGCCCACTGTTTTATCCACTGGCAGAGATTCTCCGGTCATCACCGCCTGATTGATGGAAGTTTGTCCATCTGTAATCACGCCGTCTACAGGAATCGTTTCCCCTGGCAATACTCGCAGCAAATCTTGCACCTGCACTTGTTCCGCTGGTATGATTTTTTCTGTACCGTTTCGCAGTACTCGTGCGGTTTGCGGTGTCAGATGCACCAGTTTTTCAATTCCTGCACGGGCTTTTGCAACAGTCAAATCTTCCAGCAATGCCCCCAGCTGCATGATAAATGCAATTTCTCCGGCTGCAAAATGTTCCCCGATGCAGATTGATGCAACCAGTGCCAGAGAAACAAGAACATCGGCTTTGATGTCAAACGCTGTGACCAGCCCGATGATGGCTTCTAAAATAATCGGCACACCACACAGGATAATCGCAACCCATGCAATCGAAAACGGCAGCGGAATGTGAAACAGGCTCAGTAGCAAGGAAATTCCGGAAATCACCAGCAGGATGATTTCTTTTTTCAAGCCGCCCCATTCCAACAGGGTTTCCAACTTTTCCATGATTCGTTTCATCGAACCCCTCCTCTGTTTTTATACCTATATGGGTATTAGTATGCGTATAGCATACCATAGGGGGTATGGTTTGTCAAGAGGGAAATAAAAAAATACTGCCAGAAATTTTTCTGACAGTATTTTTATTCTTAGCCCATATTGGAAAAGCGTTCGACTGCTTTGGTAAAGCTTTCAATGGTTTTATCTGCATCGCCGTGCTGAATACCGTCCCGCACACAATGTTTAATATGTCCTTCTAACACAACCTTACCGCAGCCATGCAAGGCGGATTTTGCAGCGTTAATCTGTGTCAAGACATCTTCACAGGGAACGTCTTCGTCAATCATACGGTCAATCGCCTGCACCTGACCAATGATTTTCTTTAATCGGCGGTGTAAGTTGTCTGCATCCATGCATTGTTTCATTGGATTTCCTCCGTTCTCTTGAAATTGATTATCTCTATTGTAACGAAACAGCAGAAATTTGTCAAGCAAGTTGCAAGAAAATCTCTGCTGCAAATTTCTCCGGATAAAAGAAAAAAGCCCGAACATTCGGACTTTTTTCTTAAGTATGGCTCCCCAAGTTGGACTCGAACCAACGACCCTGCGGTTAACAGCCGCATGCTCTACCGACTGAGCTATTGAGGAATTTCTGCGGAACGGATTCGTTCCGCTTTGTATCGGCATTTTCCAATTTTCCCAGGTCGTCGCCGACCAAGTATCTTAGGCGTAAAGGAGCTTAACTTCCGTGTTCGGAATGGGAAC